>JASLEG010000047.1 GCA_030151225.1 Burkholderia sp.
CAGGTGAAGCTGCGCGGCTTCCGCATCGAACTCGGCGAGATCGAAGCCACGCTGCGCAGCCTACCCGAGGTGCGCGACGCCGCCGCGATGGTGCGCGAGGACCAGCCGGGCCTGAAGCGCCTGGTCGGCTACGTGGTGGCCGCCGAAGGCCACCAACCCACCGGCACGCAGGAGCTTCGCCAAGCCTTGGCGCGCACGCTGCCCGATTACATGGTGCCCTCGCAACTGGTGTGGCTCGACGCCTTGCCGCAAACCCCGAACGGCAAGCTCGACCGCCGCGCCTTGCCGATCCCCGACGCGCTGCAAGGCGAGGCCGCCTACGTCGCCCCGCGCACGCCGACCGAGCAGGCCCTGGCCGAGATCTGGTCGCAGGTCCTGAAGCTGGACCGCGTCGGCATCCACGACAACTTCTTCGAACTCGGCGGCCATTCGCTGCTGGCCGTGCAACTGGCCGCCGCGATCCGCGGAAGCCTCGGCATGGAGATGACGCTGGCCACGCTGTTCGCGGCACCGAGCGTCGCCGCGCTGGCCGAGACGATCGCCGCGCCGGCCGCCGCCGTGATCGTCCCGCCGAACCGGATCGCCGAGGGCTGCACGCGGATCACGCCGGACATGCTGCCGCTGATCGAACTGAGCCAGCCCGACATCGACGCGATCGTGCGGCGCGTGCCAGGCGGCGCCGCGAACGTGGCCGACATCTACCCGCTCACGCCGCTGCAGGAAGGCATCCTGTTCCACCACCTGATGCACCGCGACGGCGACGCCTACCTGCTGTCGATGCAGCTCGCGCTCGACACGCGCGCCCACGTCGACCAGTTCGCGGCCGCGCTGCAGACGGTGATCGCGCGTCACGACATCCTGCGCAGCGTCGTGCTGTGGGAAGGGCTGCCGCAGGCGCTGCAGGTCGTGCAGCGCCGGTCGAGACTCGCCGTGGAGGACGTGACCCCGGCCGAGATCGGGGACGGCGCCGACGTCGCCGCCGCGCTGCGCCACCGCCACGATCCGCATCACTACCGCATCGACATCCGCGAGGCACCGCTGCTGCGCGTGGCCGTGGCGGAAGACGCGCCGAACCGCCGCTGGGTGATGCAGGTGCTCGCGCACCACCTGATCGCCGATCACACCTCGCTCGAACTCGTGATCGACGAGATCGGCCGGATCGTGCAGGGCGCGTCGAGCGAGCTGCCGACGCCGATCGCGTTCCGCGACTTCGTGGCGAAATCGCTGGCCGATCGCCAGGCGGCCGGCCACGAAGCCTTCTTCACCGCGCAGCTCGCATCGGTCACGCAGCCCACCGCGCCGTTCGGCCTGCTGGACCTGCGCGGCGACGGCACCGACGTCGAGGAAGCCGTGCTCGAGGTGGACGCCGGCGTGTCGGAGCGCCTGCGCGGCCAGGCGCGTCGCCTCGGCGTGAGCGTGGCGAGCATCGTGCATCTGGCGTGGGCGCGCGTGCTCGCGGCCGCGTCGGGGCACCCCGACGTGGTGTTCGGCACCGTGCTGCTGGGCCGCACGCAGGGCGGCGCCGGCGCGGAGCGCGCCGTGGGCATGCTGATGAACACCTTGCCGGTGGTATTCCGGGTGGGCGCATCCGGCGTGCGCGACGCCGTGCGCGAGGCGCACGCGACGCTCTCGGCGCTGCTGCGCCACGAGCATGCGCCGCTCACGCTCGCGCAGCGCTGCAGCCCGCTCGACGCGGGCACGCCGCTGTTCTCGTCGCTGCTCAACTACCGCCACTCGGCGGCCGACGCCCACGAGGCGCAAGCGCTCGACTGGGGCGGCTTCCGGCAACTGGCGTTCGGCGAGCGCACCCATTACCCGGTCGGCATGATGGTGGACGATCTCGGCCGGGGCTTGCGCCTGAGCGCCCAGGTCGGCGGCGCCGTGGCGCCGGCCACCGTGTGCGAGATCATGCACACCGCGCTGGCAAACCTGGTCGCCGCGCTCGACGCCACGCCGTCGCTCGCGCTGAACGCGGTGAGCGTGGTGCCCGACGCGCAGCGCAGCCACGTGCTGCACGGCTGGAACGACACGGCGATGACCTGCGAGCGCGCGCAGAGCGTGCACGGCCTGTTCGAGGCGCGGGTGGCGAGCACGCCCGACGCGATCGCGGTGCGCTTCGAGGGCGAGGCGCTGACCTATGCGCAGCTGAACGCGCGCGCCAATCAGCTGGCCCACAACCTGGTGGAGCGCGGCGTGGGCCCCGACGTGATGGTCGGCATCTGCATGCAGCGCGGCATCGATCTGCTGGCGGCGCTGCTCGCCGTGATGAAGGCGGGCGGCGGCTACCTGCCGCTCGATCCGGCGTTCCCGGCCGAGCGGCTGGCGATGATGCTGGAGGACGCGCAACCGGCGCTGGTGCTGACCCACGACGGCCTGCTGGCCGATCACGCGCGCCGGCTCGACCTCGGCGAATGGCCGGCCGGCGACGTGCATTTCCGCGACGACCGGCTGCCGAGCGGCGACCAGATCGCCTACATCCTCTACACCTCCGGCTCGACCGGCCGGCCCAAGGGCGTGCAGGTCACGCAGCACGGCATGCTGAACATCCTGATGTCGCTGCAACGCGATCTGAAGCTGGAGCCGCACGACCGGCTGCTGAGCGTGTCCACGCTGTCGTTCGACATCGCCGCGCTGGAACTGTGCCTGCCGCTGATCAGCGGCGCGTGCGTGGTGATCGCGCCGCGCGAGACCGTGCTGAACCCGTCGAAGCTCGCCCAGGCCATCGTGCTGCGGCAGATCACGGCGATGCAGGCCACGCCGTCCACGTGGCGCATGCTCACCGATTTCGGCTGGACGCCGAGCGAGGATTTCCTGCTGATCAGCACCGGCGAGGCCCTGCCGCGCGATCTGGCCGAACAGTTGCTGCAGACGGTGGCGTCGGTGGTGAACCTGTACGGCCCGACCGAGACCACGATGTACTCGACGATCTCGCGCGTCGTGCCGAGCGAGCAGGGCGTGCGCATCGACATCGGCCGCCCGGTGGCGAACACCCAGGCGCACATCCTCGACGAGGCGCTGGAACTGGTGCCGATCGGCGTGGCTGGCGAACTGTTCCTCGCGGGCGCCGGCGTGTCGCGCGGCTATCGCGATCGCCCGGACCTGACGGCCGAGCGCTTCGTCCCGAATCCGTACGGCGAGCCGGGCAGCCGCATGTACCGCACCGGCGACCTGGTGCGCTGGCTGCCGCACGGCGAGCTCGAATACCTGGGTCGGATCGACCATCAGGTGAAGCTGCGCGGCTTCCGCATCGAGCTGGGCGAGATCGAAGCGGTGCTCGCCGCGCATCCGGCCGTGGCCCAGGTCGTCGTCGTCTGCCGCGAGGACCGGCCGGGCGACAAGCGCCTGGTCGCCTACGTCGTCGCCCGCGCCGAGGCCGTGGTTTCGAGCAGCGAGCTGCGCAGCCACGCCAAGCACACGCTGCCGGACTACATGGTGCCCGCCGCGTGCGTGTTCCTGCCCGAGCTACCGCTGACGCCGAACGGCAAGATCGACCGCCGCGCGTTGCCCGCGCCGGAAGCCGGCGGTGCCGACGCCGCCGCCTACGCGCCGCCGCGCGACGACGACGAGGCGCAGGTCGCGCAGATCTGGGCGCAGGTGCTCGGCGTCGAGCGCACGTTCGCGATGGACGTGCCGCTGCGCCTGCTGTTCGAGGCGCCGACGCTGGCGGCGTTCTGCGAACGCTTGCAGGCGCGGCGCATGGAACTCGTGGACCAGGGTGCGCTGGCCGGGCTGCTCGACCAGATCGAAGACCTGTCCGAAGCC
>JASLEG010000179.1 GCA_030151225.1 Burkholderia sp.
GCAAACGCAGCGCTCGCTCCAGTATTTCCGGATCTCCACCGAGAAGATGCCGGATGCGCTGATCCGGGCGTTGCTCATGATCAAGCGCGCTGCGGCGCGCGTCAATGCGGCGCTGGGCGCGCTGCCGCAGCCGAAGGCCGATGCGATCGTCGCCGCCGCCGACGAGGCTCTGGCCGGAAAGCACGCGGCCGAGTTTCCGCTCGCCGTCTGGCAAACGGGGTCCGGCACGCAGACCAACATGAACGTCAACGAAGTGCTCGCCAACCGCGCCAGCGAACTTTTGGGCGGTGAGCGGGGCGAAGGCCGACGGGTGCACCCGAACGACGACGTGAACCGCGGCCAGTCGTCGAACGACGTGTTCCCCACCGCGATGCACGTGGCCGCGGCCGTGTCGATCCACACGCAATTGCTGCCGGCGCTCAAGCGCCTGCGCGCGACGCTCGACGAGAAGTCGAAGGCCTTCGCCGGGGTGGTGAAGATCGGCCGCACCCACCTGCAGGACGCCACGCCGCTCACGCTCGGCCAGGAATTCTCGGGCTACGTGGCGCAGCTCGATCACGGCATCCGCCACGTCGAATCCACGCTGCCGCATCTGTACGAGCTCGCGCAGGGCGGCACGGCGGTCGGCACCGGCCTGAATGCGCATCCGAAATTCGCGGCGGCCGTGGCCGGCGAGATCGGCAAGCTCACCGAGCTGCCCTTCGTGACCGCGCCGAACAAGTTCGAGGTGATGGCCGCGGCCGACGCGCTGGTGTTCGCGCACGGCGCGCTCAAGACCGTGGCCGCGAGCCTGATGAAGATCGCCAACGACGTGCGCTGGCTCGCCAGCGGGCCGCGCTGCGGCCTGGGCGAGCTGTCGATCCCCGAGAACGAGCCGGGCAGCTCGATCATGCCGGGCAAGGTCAATCCCACGCAGTCCGAGGCGGTGACGATGCTGTGCTGCCAGGTGTTCGGCAACGACGTGGCCGTGAACTTCGGCGGCGCGAGCGGCAACTTTGAGCTGAACGTGTTCCGCCCGATGATCGCGCACAACCTGCTGCAGTCGGTGCGACTGCTGGCCGACGGCGCGCTGAGCTTCAACGATCACTGCGCGGTCGGCATCGAGCCGAACCACTCGCGCATCGACACGCTGCTCAACGAATCGCTGATGCTGGTGACGGCGCTCAACCCGCACATCGGCTACGACAAGGCCGCGCAGATCGCGAAGAAGGCGCACAAGGAAGGCACCACGCTGAAGGCGTCGGCGCTCGCGCTCGGCTACGTGACCGACGCGCAGTTCGACGAGTGGGTGAAGCCCGGCGAGATGATCGGCAACCACTGAGGCCGCTTGCGGAAAAGGCAAAGGCCGGCGCATGCGCCGGCCTTTTTTCTGCCTTCGGGAATCCCGACGACGCGCTCAGACCTTGCCCTTCGCGACTTCCTCGGGCTTGAGCTCGACGATCTTGTCGAGCGCCGTGCGCACGTCCATCGCGTATTGCTGCAGGCGCTTCTGCTCGTCGGTGACGGGCTCGAACGGCGGCACCGGCAGCGGGTTGCCGTTCTCGTCCACGGCCACGAACACCACCAGGCAATCGGTGGTCTGGCGCAGCACGCCGCCCTTCGGATCCCCGGCGTGCACGGTCACGTGAATGTGCATGCTGGTGCGGCCGGTGGCCACCACGCGCGCCTTCAGCTCGACGAGGTTGCCCACCAGAATGGGCCGCTGGAAACGGATGTTGCCGACGCTGACGGTCACGCAGTAGCGGCTCGACCAGATCGCCGCACAGGCGTAGGCGGTCTCGTCGATCCACTTCATCAGCGCACCGCCGTGGACCTTGCCGCCGAAGTTCACCGCCGTGGGCTCGGCGAGAAAACGGAACACGGTCTCGGTGCGATCGAGGGGCGCGGCAGGTGATGAGTTCGACATCTTCGCTCCGTATCGGTCGTATCGTGTGGGAAAGCCGATTATACGGGCGGGGCGCGGGCGTCGCGCGCGGTGCGGCGCGCGCGGATCGGACGGAGCGGGCTCAGTTGTGGACCGTCACGCCCTCGTCGATCGTGCCGTACATCTCGATGCTGCCGTGCCCCGCGCCGGCATCCGCGCCGCCGCCGTTCGCGCAGCCCGCGCACAGGCCGGCCAGCACGAGCGACGCGAGCAGCGCCTTCGTCAATTCACGCATGATGTCCGTTTCCTCGGTGGGCCGATCGGCGATCCGCGCATTCTACGCGCGGGCCGCGCGCGCCCGACATTTCGGCTCGGCGTGAAACGTCGGGCGCGCGGCGCGCCTACACTGGGCGCCTGAAAGCATTCCCGACCTTCCGCGCAGGAGCCGCCCATGATCGCCACTGACCCGCACTTCCCCGGCCTGAGCCGGCTCGGCGCCCTGCTCGCCGACCCCGGCCGCGCTGCCATGCTGTGGGCGCTGATGGACGGCAGCGCCCGCCCCGCCGGCGAGCTCGGCACGCTCGCCGGGCTCTCGCCGTCGGCCGGCAGCGCCCATCTCGCGCGCCTGACCGACGGCGGCCTGCTCGCGCTCGAGGTGCGCGGCCGCCATCGCTATTACCGGCTCGCCTCGCCCGAGGTGGCCGCCTCGATCGAGGCGCTCGCCCACCTCGCGCAGACGGCCGCGGCGCAACGCACGGCGCCGGTGGTCGCGCGCACCGTGCCCGGCGAGCTGCGCCACGCGCGCACCTGCTACGACCATCTGGCCGGCGCGCTCGCGGTGCGCGTGTACGAGCGCCTGCTCGCGCGCGACTGGCGCATCGACGTCGCGGCGCAGCGCCGGCGGCGACGCCACTTCGCCTGCACCTGCCTCGACTGGAGCGAGCGGCGCGCGCATCTGGCCGGCGCGCTAGGCGCGGCGCTGCTCGACGCCATGCTGGCCGGGCGCTGGATCGAGCCGGCCGGAAAGCCGCGCGTGCTGCGCGTCACGCCGCTCGGCGAGCGCGAATTCGCGGCGTGGCTTACCGATGCTTGACGCCGACGTTGCAGGCCGTTGACGAAACCCGAAGTGGCGACATGCCTTGTTACAAGGGGGCGTGAGCGCATTACAAATGCGGGGGTCCGGATACAAGGCGCGCGGGTAAAGTGGCTTCACGCGGCGCAAGCAGGCGCCCGATAACCACAAACGAGTCCGACATGACGCCACTCCGCGCTCCGTATTCCCTCAGCTCGCTCGCCGCTTCCACGCTGGTGGCAGTCGCGGCGCTGGCCGCCGCCGTGCCGGCCGCGCGGGCCCAGAC
>JASLEG010000121.1 GCA_030151225.1 Burkholderia sp.
AGCGCCTGGTAGATCGGCACCGTGCCGATCGGCACCGGGCTGTTGCGGATGATCCACTCGCGCGTCTCGTGGATGTGCTTGCCGGTGGACAGGTCCATCACCGTGTCGCCGCCCCAGCGGATCGCCCAGGTCATCTTGTCCACTTCCTCGCCGATCGACGAGGTCACGGCCGAGTTGCCGATGTTCGCGTTGATCTTCACGAGGAAGTTGCGGCCGATGATCATCGGCTCCGATTCCGGGTGGTTGATGTTGGCGGGGATGATCGCGCGGCCGCGCGCCACTTCCTCGCGCACGAATTCCGGGGTGATCTCGGCCAGCGGGTTCTCGCCCTCGAACGCGGCGGCGCCGAAGGCCTGGCCGCGGTGCTGGCGGCCCATCATGGCGGCCAGCCTGGCGCCGTTCGGGCCGCTCGCCTTCAGGCTCTCGAGGTATTCGGCGCGGCGCTGGTTCTCGCGGATCGCGATGTATTCCATCTCGGGCGTGACGATGCCCTGGCGCGCGTAGTGCATCTGCGTGACGTTGCGGCCCGACTGCGCGCGGCGCGGGTCGCGGTGCAGGCCCGGGAAGCGCAGCTCGGCGGTGGCCGGGTCGGCGGCGCGCTCGCGGCCGTAGTCGCTCGTCAGGCCGCCCAGCGATTCGGTGTCGCCGCGCGACTCGATCCAGCCCTGGCGCAGCGCGGGCAGGCCGGAGCGGATGTCGATCTGCGCGTCCGGATCGGTGTACGGGCCCGAGGTGTCGTACACGTAGATCGGCGGATTGCGCTCGCCGCCGAAGCCGGTCGGCGTGTCCGACTGGGTGATCTCGCGCATCGGCACGCGGATGTCGGGTTGCGAGCCGGTCACGTAGACCTTGCGGGAATTCGGCAGCGGGGCGATCGCGGCGGCGTCGACACGGGCGTCGGCGGACAGGAATTTCGGATTGGCATTCATGCGTTCATCTCCTGATGTGGGGCGTGCTAGGCAGGAGACGAAATAGGCGGCAGGCTGGCCGGAAGGACGACGGATGGCACGAGCCCGTACGCTTCCCTGCGCTGGCATTATCCAGATCAGGTTCAAAGGGTATTTCTCACCCGCGATGCGCCGTGTTCCGTGTTCCGAATGGCGCAACGCAGGACCCCCGCGTTAGCAAGGCCGAACGATACACCCGCTCGGCCGAGGTTTCAACCGGGCACGATCCCGGGGGGGCGGGGTGAACCCGGCGCACACCCGTCCGGCGGCGACACGGATCGGTCCGCCCGCGACACGGCCGGACAACGTTTGCGGCCGGTGTCGCGCCGAAACGTCAGACTCGTCGCATTTGCTGATTGACCCTGATTTATGGCCGTGCCGTTCATGCATAATGGCTCGCGATGCGCCGCCGCTTGCGGCGCCCCCTGCGTTGCTGGGTCAGTTCGACTTCTCCGGTTCCGTTCTCGACGACATGCCGTCCCTCCCGTTTTTCCCCGCCGCTCCGGCTTTGCTCCGGTCGCGTTCGCCCGCCCGCCTTCTGCCGTCCCGTCACCGCTTCGCCGCCGCCTGCGCCGTGGTGACTGCGCGACCCGCACGACCTGCCCGATCCGTTCACCGCCTCGACGCCGCGAGCTGATCATGATCACGCTCGACCGTCTGAGCGCCCTCGCGGCGCGTGTGCGACTGCCTGTGCGATTCCGTCTGCCCGAAAGCCGCGGAGGCCGCGTCGCGCTGGCCCTCGCGTTCATCTATTTCGTGTGGGGCTCGACCTATCTCGCGCTGCACGTCGCGCTCGAATCGTTTCCGCCGCTGCTGCTCTCGGGCCTGCGCAACGGGCTGGCCGGCATCGGCCTGTTCGTGTTCGCGATGCGCCGCCGGCCGGCCATGCCGAGCCTCGTGGAGGTGCGCAACGCGGCGATCGTGGGCACCATGCTGGTGGCGGCCTCGTCGGGGCTGATCGCGCTCGGCATGCGCACCGTCAGCAGCGGCTCGGCGGCCGTGATGGTGGCCACCGTGCCGCTGTTCGCCACGGTGATCGCCGCGATCGCCGGGCGCGCGATCGCGCGCGGCGAGTGGGTGGCCGTCGGGCTCGGCATGGTGGGCATCGTGATCCTGAATTCGGGCGGCCCGTCCACGCCGGGCTCCACGCTCGGCAGCATCTCGGTGCTGTGCGGCGGGCTGTTCTGGGCCGGCGGCGTGCATCTGTCGAGCCGCCTGAAGCTGCCCTCGGACCTGTTCCTGTCCACCTCGCTGCAGATCGGCCTCGGCGGCCTGGCCTCGTCGCTGGCCGCGATCTTCCTCGGCGAGCGCAGCGTGCACTTCGCCGTGCTGCCCACGCTGGCGTTCCTGTACCTGATGATCTTCGGCACGATGATCGCGTACGTGGCCTACGGCTACCTGATCCGCAACACCAGCCCGGTGCTCGCGAGCAGCTGCATGTACGTGAATCCGATCGTGGCCGTGGCGCTCGGCGCGCTGCTGCTCGGCGAGCCGGTCACCACCGCCACCGTGATCGCCACGCTGGCGATCCTCGGCAGCGTGGGCCTGTCCTTCCTCGCCGATCCGGCGCGCAAGGCCGCGCGCTGAGCATTCTGGCCGGCGGCGGGCTTGCCGCCGGTGTTCCCTGCCTGCGCCGGCTTCAGTCGCGATGGCGCGCGCCGAGCGCGTGGATCGCCCCGGCCAGGCACGCGAACAGCAGGCCCACCGCGCACAGCCCGCTCCAGCCGAAGCCGCGCCACGCGGCCACGCCGGCCGAGGCGCCGAGCGCGCCGCCGATGAAGTAGCAGACCATGTAGACGGTGTTGACGCGGCTGCGCGCCTCGGGCTTCAGCGCGTAGATGCGCGACTGGTTCGAGATCTGCGCGGCCTGCACGCCCACGTCGAGCACGATCACGCCGATCACGAGCCCCGCCACGTGGGTGGCCGACACCGCGAAGATCACGAACGAGGCCGCCACCAGCGCGATCGACAGCGTGACGACCGCGCGCGGCCCGCGCCGGTCGGCCGACTTGCCCGCATACGGCGCCGCCAGCGCGCCCGCCGCGCCCACGATGCCGAACAGCCCCGCGATCTGCGGCCCGTAGTGGAACGGCGCGCCGGCCAGCTGCAGCGTCAGCGCCGGCCAGAACGCGCTGAATGCCGCGAACATCGCCGCGCCGGTGGCCGACGCGTAGCGCAGCCCGCGCAGCTCGACGGCCAGATGCCAGAGCGAGGCGAGCAGCTGCGGATAGCGCAGCGTGGAGGTGGGCGTGCTGCGCGGCAGCCGCAGCACCACCGCCACGGCCAGCGCGAGCAGGGCCGCCACCGAGGCGCAGAACACCGCGCGCCAGCCCAGATACTCGCCCACCAGGCCCGCGGCCGTGCGCGCCAGCAGGATCCCCAGCAGCAGCCCGCTCATCACCGTGCCGACCGCCGCGCCGCGCTCGGCCGGCGGCGCGATCTCGGCCGCGAACGGCACCGCCTGCTGGGCGATGGTGGCGAGCACGCCGATCGCCAGGCTGGCCGCGGCCAGCACCGGCAGCGCCGGGGCGGCGGCCGCCACCAGCAGCGCGACCGACAGGCCGGCGATCTGCAGCAGGATCAGGGTGCGGCGATCGAAGCGGTCGCCGAGCGGCGCGAGCAGCAGCATGCCGGCCGCGTAGCCGAGCTGCGAGGCGGTGGGCACCACGCCGATCCAGTTCGCGTCGGCCGGGAACGCGTGGCGCAGCGCGTCGAGCAGCGGCTGGTTGTAGTAGATGTTGGCGACCGATACGCCCGCGATGGTCGCGAGCAGCAGCAGGAGCCCGCGCGAATAGTGCGGATGGGCGGACGGGGCGGGGGCGGCGGAGGTGGACATGGATGGGCGGCGGATCGGACGAAGGGCCGGCGGCGCTGGCCGGCCGGCGAGGCTGCCGATCTTACCGGACGCGTGTGAATCCTGCCGGCCCCGCCGCACGCCGCGTCAGTCGATCAGCCCACCGGCCGCGTCGTGGAACGGATGCGGGCCGTCGCCGTCGGCCACGTACACGTGATGGGTGGTGATGCCGGCGCCCGGCTCGTAGCGGTGCACGGCGAAGGCCGGCGGCTCCAGCATGAAGGCCGGCGGCGCGTCGCCGCGCAGGTCGAACGCCACCTGATGCCCGGGCGCGGGCACGGCCGAGGCGATCGTGCCGCCGAAGCGCGCCACCATGTTGCGGTGGACGTGCCCGCACAGCACGCGTTCGACGTTCGGATGACGGCGCAGCAGCGCGTCGAGCTTGCGCGCGGCCTCGGGGTCGAGGCGCTGGCGGTCCATGTGCGCGATGCCCGAGGCGAACGGCGGATGATGCAGCGCCACCACCACGGGGCGCCGGGCGGCGGCGTCGAGTTCGTCGGCCAGCCAGCCGAGCCGCGCGTCGCACAGCGTGCCGCCGCTCACCCCCGGAATCTGCGAGTCGAGCGCGATCACGCGCAGCGGGCCGAGGTCGAGCGCGTACTGCACGAACGGGCCGCGCTGCAGCTCCCCGCGCTCGGCGAACACGCGCCGCAGCGCGCCGCGTTCGTCGTGATTGCCGATCAGCAGGTAACAGGGGATTTCGAGCGGCGCGAGCAGCCGCTTCAGGTGCTGGTATTCCTCGTCGTGACCGAAGTCGGTCAGGTCGCCGGTGACGAGCACGGCGTCGGGGCGCGGCACCAGCGTGTTGAGCCGCTCGACGGTGCGCGCCAGGGCCGCCGCGGTGTCCACGCGCCGATAGGCGAGCGCGCCGGGGCGCTTGATGTGGAGGTCGCTGATCTGGGCAAGCAGCATGGGGGTTCCTGGTGATGACACGGGTTGCAGGAAGCGGTTCGGAGCAAGGACCCGTCAGGGCAGCGCGATCAGCCCCTCGGGGTCGATCGTGATGCCCACGGCCGTGCCGCGCGCGAGCGCGATGCGGCCGGGCACGTCCACCACCAGCGCGTCGGGCGCGGCCTGCGCGATGCTCAGGCGGGTGCGGTCGCCGAGGAAGCTGCAGCCGTCCACGGTGCCGCGCAGCTGGGCCGTGGCGGGGTCGTCGAGCCGCGCATCCTCGGGCCGGAAAAACAGTTCGGACGCCTCGCGCGCGGCCGGCAGCACCCCGCCCGCGGTCACCAGCGCGCCGTCGCGCCAGTGGCCGGCGACGCGATTGAGCGTGCCGATGAACTGCGCCACCGCGCGGTTCGCGGGGCGATACCAGATCTCGCGCGGCGTGCCGATCTGCTCGATGCGGCCCGCGCCCATCACCGCGACGCGGTCGCCCAGCGCCATCGCCTCGGCCTGGTCGTGCGTGACGTAGACGGTGGTCACGCCGAGTTCGCGCAGCAGCGCCTGCATGTCGCGGCGCAGCGTGTCGCGCAGCCGGGCGTCGAGCGCGGTGAGCGGCTCGTCGAGCAGCAGCACGCGCGGGCGCACCGCCAGCGCGCGGGCCAGCGCGACGCGCTGGCGCTGGCCGCCCGACAGCTCGGTCACGGCACGTTCGGCATGCTCGCCGAGCTGCATCATGGCGAGCAGTTCGTCGACGCGCGCGCGCAGCTCGGCGGCCGGCGTGCGGCGAATCTTCAGGCCGTAGCCGACGTTGCCGCGCACCGACAGGTTCGGAAACAGCGCGTAGTGCTGGAACACCATGCCCACCTGGCGGCGCTCGATCGGCAGCCGGGTGACGTCCTCGCCGCCGAACGCGATCGTGCCGCCCGCGTCGGGCATCTCGAGCCCGGCGATCAGGCGCAGCGTGGTGGTCTTGCCGCAGCCGGACGGGCCGAGCAGCACCAGCGTCTCGCCCGCGCCGATCTCGAGGTCGAGGGGTTCGAGCACGCGCGTCGCGCGAAACGATTTCGCGCAGCGGGCGAGCGTGACGGGGATGGATTCGAGCTTCATCGTGAGTGCGGGGTGAGCGGCGTGCGCGCGCCGGTGCCGGCCGCGACGCGCGTGCCGGTGGCATCCACGCCGAGCCACTGCATCGCCACCAGCAGCGGCAGCGTCATGATCAGGAACAGGATCGTGTAGGCGCTGCCCACCTCGATGCGCAGCGAGGCGTAGGTGTCGGCGAGGCCCACCGGCAGCGTCTTCAGTTCGGGCGTGTGCAGCATCCAGGTCAGGTTGAATTCGCCGATCGACAGCGTGAACACGGCGAGCGCGCCGGCCACGATGCCGGGGCGCAGGTTCGGCAGCACGATCGTCGCGAAGCGCGTGGCGAAGCCGGCGCCGAGGCTCGCCGCGCCTTCCTCGAGGGTGCGCAGCTCGGCGCGCGCGGCCACCGCCGCGACCGCGCGCACCATGAACGGCAGCGTGAACACCACGTGCCCGGCCACCACGAACCACGCGCTCTGGCGGAACGCGGCGTGGCCGCCGTACACGATCAGCAGCGCGAGCGCCGAGGCGAGGCCGGGCAGCGCGACCGGCAGCACCAGCGCTTCCTCCACGAGGCGCGCCACGCGATGGCGGCTGCGCGCGAGCGTGTAGCCTGCCGGCACGCCGATCGCGAGCACCACGGCGAGCGTGGCGGCCGCCACCTCGAGCGACAGGAACACCGAGCCGCGATACTGCATCCAGACCTCGGCCACCCAGCGCAGCGTGAGCCCGCTCGACACGCCGCGAAACGCATTGACGCTGAGCCCGGTCAGCACCGACAGCACCACCGGCACGATCAGGAACGCGCACAGCAGCAACGTGACGGCCCATTGCGCGAAGCCGGCCAGCGCGCGGCCGAGGGCGGCGCGGCGCCGGGCACGGTGCGCGAGCGGGGGCAGGGGCAGGGGCAGGGTCACGGGCGTCGCCTCATGCCGCGGCCACGGTCTGGCCGCTGAAGCTGCGCGCGATCGCGAGCGCGGCCCAGGTGACGATGCCGAGCACGATCGACAGGCCCGCGGCCGTGGCGACGTTCGCGTTCAGCGTGAACTCGGTGTAGATCGTCATCGGCAGCACGTCGAGCTCGGTGGCGAGCGTGAACGCGGTGCCGAACGCGCTCATCGAGGTGGCGAAGCAGATCGCGCCCGAGGCGATCAGGCCCGGCGCGAGCGCGGGCAGCAGAACGTCCGCGAACACCCGCCATGGCGAGGCGCCGAGCGAGCGCGCGGCCTCCTCGAGCGAGGCATCGAGCTTCGCGGCGCTGGCCAGCACGGTCACGATCACGCGCGGAATCGAGAAATACAGGTAGCCGGCGAACAGCCCCGCGACCGAATACGCGAACACCCAGCGGTCGCCGGTCAGCTTCGCCGAGATCAGGCCGACGAGCCCCTGCCGGCCGGCCAGCATGATCACCATGAAGCCGACCACCACGCCCGGGAACGCCAGCGGAAAGCTCAGCAGCGCCACCAGCAGGCGCTGGCCCGCGAAGCGGCGGCGCGCGAGGAACAGGCCGGCCACCGTCGAGAGCACCAGCGTGGCCGCCGTGACCGCCGCCGACAGCGCGACGGTGCCGGCCAGGCTCGTCATGTAGCGCGCGTTGCCGAGCAGCGCGAGGTAGGCGGGCACGAAGGCGTCGCCGGCCGAGAGGCGGGCGAGCGCCACCATCGGCAGCAGCCAGAACGCCACGAACACGGCCAGCGCCGGCGCGACGAGCGCGATGCGCCAGGGCAGCGGAAAGGTGAGCTCGCGCATCGTGCCGGCCTTACTGGATCGCCTGCAGGTACTGCTGGCCGAAGGCCTGCTGCACGGCCGCCATGCGGTTGAAGTCCACCGGCTTCACGCGTGCGTAGTCGGCGGCCGGCAGGAAGCGCGAGGCCGCCTG
Source organism: Burkholderia sp. (assembly GCA_030151225.1). Lineage (GTDB taxonomy): Bacteria > Pseudomonadota > Gammaproteobacteria > Burkholderiales > Burkholderiaceae > Burkholderia. Next base: position 7,649 of record JASLEG010000121.1, read on the forward strand.
CGCGTCGATCTCGTGCGCGCGCACCGGATGCAGATAGGCGTCGGCCCACAGCTTCTGGCCTTCGTCGGACAGCACGAAGTCGAGCAGCTTGCGCGCGTTGGCCGGATGCGGCGCGTGCTTCACGAGGCTCATCGTGTACGGCATTGCCACCGTGCCCTCGACCGGTATCACGAACGCGACGTTCGCATGATCCCGGTACTGCGCGCGATAGGCCGAGAAGTCGTAATCGACCATGATCGGGATCTCGCCCGACAGCATGCGCGCATAGGCGGTCTGCTTCGGCACGACCGGGTGGTTGGCGTGCAGCTTGCGGAACCAATCGAGCGCCGGCGCGAAATGCTCGAGCGTGCCGCCGAGCGCGAGGTTCACCGCCACCGCGCTCGCATAGCCGACCGACGCGCTCGACGGGTCGAAGTAGCCGATCATGCCCTTGTAGCGCGGCGCGAGCAGGTCGGCCCAGCTGCGCGGCACCGGCCGGCCGTCGAGCGCGTCGCGGTTCACCACGAGGCCGAGCGTGCCCGAGTGGATCGCGAACCAGTAGCCGTCCGGGTCCTTCAGGTTGGCGGGGATCTGATCCCAGTGCGCGGGCCTGTACGGCTCGGTCAGGCCTTTCTCGCGGGCGAGGATCGCCGACGATACCCCCAGATAGACGACGTCGGCCACCGGGCTCTGCTGCTCGGCGATAAGCTGGGCGATCGACTGGCCGGAATTCCTGTTGTCGAACGGCACGTGGATGCCGGTGCGCCGGCGCAGCGCCGCGAGCTGTCCGGCCCAGTCGGCCCATTCGGACGGGCAGTTGTAGCAGATCGCCACCTGCTCGGCGCGCGCGGCGGCCGGGGCCAGCGCCGCGAGGGCGGCCAGCGATCGAAGCCGGCCGGACGAACCGGGCAGGCCGAGTGCGCGCGTGGTGGCCAGTGCCGACGCGCCGAGGAAGCCGCGGCGCTTCATGCCGAGGCTCCCGGTGTCGTGTCGTCGTCTGCGCCCAGGGTGGCGATCGAGCCGCCGTCGCGCACCGTGTGCCGCAGCGTCAGCGCGGGCTTCGGATGGCTGTGCCCGGCCAGGCGCTCGGCCAGCCGGCGCCAGGCCGAGCGGCCGATCTCGCGGTTCGGCGTGGCCACGCTCGCGAGCGACGGCGCGAGCAGCTCGCCGATCGCGAGGCCGTCGAAACCGAGCACGGAGACATCGTCGGGAATCCGGAATTTCGCGCCGCGCAGGCCGCGCATCACGACCATCGCGAGCAGGTCGTTGCTGCAGAAGATCGCGGTGGGGCGCGTGGCCGGCGCGATCAGGCGCGCGAGCACGGCGCCGGGCAATTCGGGCGCGGTGAATTCGATCTCGAGCACGGGCAGCGGTTCGAGCCCGCGGTCGGCCAGCGCCTGCGTGTAGCCGAGGTGGCGCTGCTTGGCGCGATCGGAGGCGGCCAGCGAGCCGGCCACCATCATCACCTGATGATGGCCGCGCGCGATCAGATGGCTCACGCCGTCGTAGGCCGCCAGCCGGTTGTCGACCGACACGGAGGGGCGATGCGGCGTGTCGTTGTGCATCAGCACGTAGAGCAGGCCGTCGCGGTCGAGCGCGTCGAGCATCGGATGGGCGTGCGCGTCGGCCACGGTCAGGATCAGCCCCTCGACACGTTGCGAGCGCAGCGTTTCGATCGCGTGGCGCTCGCGCTCCGTGTCGTATTCGGTGCTCATCACGATCAGCTTGTAGCCGGCCTGCGAGGCGAGCTCGTCGAGGCCCTGCAGGCACTCGGCGAACACCGGATTGGACAGGGTGGGCAGCACCACGCCGATCAGCTGGGTGCGATCGCTGCGCAGCTGGCGCCCGAGCGGATTCGGGCGGAACTGCAGCTGTTCGATGGCGGCGCGGATGGTGGCGAGCGTCGCGGGACTGACGGTATGCGGCGAATTGATCGCGCGCGAAACCGTCGCGATCGAAAAGCCGGACAGCGCCGCGACGTCCTTGATGGTGGAGGTCATGGAAGCTCGCGGGTGAAAACGTTTTCGCCGGCGATTATCGGCAGCGAATGTGACAGTTCGATGACGGCATGCATGCGAGGGCACGAGCGTGGTGATGTCGCCGCGCACGAAGCCGTGCGGCGCGCGCGGCCGGCGCGAACTGAAGTCGTGCCGGACCGATGGTAGAATGCGGACCGCCCTTTTGCCGGGGTGATGAAATTGGTAGACATAGCGGACTTAAGCAATTGAGTGCCCGGTCGGAAACGGTCGGTGCAGAACCCTTCAAATTCGGTGAACCCCCTGGTGCGCGAGCGTGTGCCGAGGCAACGCCGAGCCAAGCCCGGACGCCGCCAGCGCGGTATTCGGGAAGGTGTAGAGACTAGACGGGGGGCGCCTAATGTCTGCGTGCACTATAGCGCGCGGGCGACGGCGAAGGCATAGTCCAGCGCACGAACGGCACGCACATCCGAGCGTAGCCGGCTTTGAAAAAAGAAGTGTGACGAAAATCCGCCGCCTTTACTGGCTTGCCGGTTCGAGTCCGGTCCCCGGCACCAAGTCTTTCGCACGTATCTCGTGCGCCGCCTTCGCAACAGCGGGTCGACGTGGTATCCGGATCACGGCAGGGCCGTCCGGGTGTCGGGCCTGAGTGCGCGCCAGACCAGCACGCACGAAGCTTCCACGACGTAGAGCAGCGGCAGCGCGATGCACAGGTCGCCAAGCCACTGCGACGGGCCTTCCGGACGGATCCTCGCCCAGACCCAGCCTTCGCGTTGTGCGGCGTCGATCAACAGATACGTGAAGAACACGGTCCCGATCAAGGCACCCGACAGATAAAGCAGTGTCTTCACGATGTTGCGACGCGTCGTGGTCCACGGTGCCTCCACCGCGCGGAACATGCCGATGCAGCCTGCGGTGGTGACGAGCGCCAGGATCAGTAACAGCACGCAATTCGGAATCTCGTCGGTGTGGCGCGACGAGACGATGTCCGCGGCGACGACGCCGAACCAGACCCACGTGCCGATCGTCAGCAGCACGGCCGGAACGCAACCGGCCAGCCGATACAGGCAGGTGCGCAGCACCATCAGCATTCCGACGAGTCGTGGTCGTTTCATTGGGCAGGCAGGCTTGCGCATCCGGTCGACGAGATGCCCAGATCATAGCAACAGCCGCGCCGCCGCGTCAGTCATCCATCTGCAACACGATCTTGCCGCGCGCGCGGTCGCACTCCGACAGCGCGAGCGCCCGTGCACGGCCTCGCACGGCAGCGCCGTGTCGACTCGCGGCGGCGGGCGCGGATCGTGTGGGCGATGGCGCGGCTCGCGCACGGCGATGCGCCGGCACGGGTGGCGGCGAAGGCCGGCTTCGCGAGCACGGCGATGGAAGATGCGTGAGGGGCGAACCGGGCCCCGTCACGAGGTCGCGCACACGAAGCTGCTCGCGCGATTGACGTTGCCCCGGCCGAGATAGCGCGGAAACGCCGGATAGCGGCACAGCGGGCGCGTGCGGCCGTTGGTGGCCGGCACGATGTCGGTGGCCAGCAGGGTTTCCGGCGCGATGTCGCGCGACACCCAGCGATCGAGCGCGCCGAGCATGTCCACCGAGGGGATGAACACGCCGTTGCCGTGCTGGAAGCCCGGCGCCATGTAGAAGCGCATGAAGCCGTCGACGCGCGCCTGGCCGTAGCGTGTGACGAGCCCCTCGTAATACGCGATCGTCTGGTTCGGGCTGATCACCTCGTCGGCCAGTCCCTGCATCGTGATCAGCTTGCCGCCGTGCGCGATGAAGCGCGACAGGTCCGGATTCATCGCGCCGATGGTCTTCGACAGCGCGACGATGCGCGGCTGGAAGCGGCCCGGGTGGCGCACGTCGAAGTCGAGCCCGTCGAAGCCGGTGTCGCGCGTGACGAAGTAGCGGACGTAGGCGTCGCCCTGCGCGTACAGATAGCCGTTGTCGTGGAATTCGGGGCGCGCGAGCGGCAGCGGCGAATGCGCGAGCCCGAGCCCGCTCGTGAAGCGCGTGCCCTGGAACACGTTGTAGCCGCGATAGCCGGCCACGTTCCAGGCGAGCGGGTAGGGCAGGTGCAGGCCGTCGCGCAGCAGTTCGAGCGTGGCGAGCTGCGGCGCGGTCAGGCAGCCGCCGTTGACGTGGCCGTGCAGCGTGGTGCCGGGGCTCGCCACGATCGGCGGCTCGCCGGCCGAGGCCGCAGCGACCGCCGACGCATGTTCGGCCGGGCAGCGCAGCGAATCGATGATCTCGGGCTCCTTCGCGCGGCACGCGTCCACGTTGCTGACGATGCCGTCGGCCACGCCGTCGAGCCCGTCGCATACCTGCAGGGTGCGTTCGTAGACGCGCTCGAGCAGCCGCGGCGGCACGAAGCCGCCCGGCGTGCGGTACTCGGCGCGACCCACCGCCACGCCCATCAGGCGCACGCCGGAGAAGTTCAGCGCGGGCGCGTTGGCGATCACGCCGTCATAGTCGTCCGGGTAGCGCTGGATCACCGTGTAGGCCTCGCGCCCGCCCGTCGAGCCGCCCGCGAAGTACATCTTCTCGGGCGCGCGCCCGTAGCCGCGCGTGATCAGCGCGAGCGCCACGTCATGCACCTTCTTCAGGTGCGCATAGCCGTAGTTGGCCACCGCTTCATCGAGCAGTCCGAACGATCCCTCGGCGGGATTGCCGATGTGACCGGAGTCGTCGCCGAAGGTCGCGTAGCCCTGCGCGAGCGGCGCGACGTCGGGCGAGAACGGCGTGGGGCCGGTGCCGGTCACCACCACGCCGTTGTAGCCGCCGCCGCCGAACTGCAGCGCGCGGCCGTTCCAGCGGTCGGGCAGGTTCATCTCGAAGCGGATGTCGGGCGTGCCGTCGGTGGTCGCGCGGATCACACCGGTGAGCCGGCAGAAGTCGCCGTCCTGGTTGCCCACCGCGGTGGCGCCGATGGTCGAGGCGGTCTGCACCAGCGCGCCGTTGGTCGGCAGGCCGATCGCGGCGGCCGGGATCTGCGTGCCGGCCATGTCGAGGCAGTGGCGCGGCTGCATCGGCCCGCGCTGGGCGAAGGCCGGCGTGGCGGCGGCGAGCGTCAGCGCCGCGATGGCCGAGGCGATGAAGCGTGGGCGCGGCGCGCAGCCGGCGGGGGCGAGACGGAGGAGGGGAGCGACGGGAGAGGCGGCGCCGCGTTGCGCCGGAGGCTGGGTCATTGCCGCGAACACCGGTTGAGTGGGAACGGGCCGGCAGGCCGGCGCGAGGCCTCAATATGCCACGGATCGGCGCCGGATTCGATGCCCGCGGCCCGATGCGGCCGCAACGGCCTCTAGGCAGGGGGCGTCGGCGCCGGCGGCGTCGTGCTCGCGCCACAGCGACCACGGGGCGTGAACCGTTCGGTCCACGCCCCGTGTCGGGCCGGCCGCGGCACCGGATCAGTGGCGATACAGATCGGCGAAGAACGGATCGGGGTTCGCGCGCACCACCGGGCGGGCGAGCGGGTGATAGACGACGCGCTCGACCTGGCGGTGCGTTGCCGAATGCTCGCGCTGCGCCACCTTCACGGTGCCGGCTTGCGCGTGACGCGGTGGCGTGGTCGACGCAAGCGGTGCGGCGGGCGTGGCCGGCGCGCCGTGCAGCGCCTGCGCGGCGTCGCTCGCCTGGCTCATGCAGTCCCACTGGCCGGCCAGCGCGCAATCGTGGGCCTGGGTCAGCAGCACGCCCGAGGGCTTGTCGGCCACCAGCGGCGGTGCCTTCGCCTGCACGGCGCTGACCAGCGCGTCGCCGTCGGCCTGGGCCGTGTCCTCGGCCTTCGCATGCCAGAAGGGGCGGACGTGATCGGAGCCGATGCCGGCCGCGACCGCCACCACGTAGAACACGAGGCTCAGCGCGACGGTCCAGCCGATCCGCGGCGAACCGACCAGTGCGGCCCTCGTTTGCTCGGTGCTGCTCATCTCGGGTGTGCTCATGATTGTCGTGATGTCCTGATGGGTGCGTGCTGCGGGCAGACCGGGACGACGCGCTCACGCGAACGCGTCAGGTCCGGTCCGGGGAAGCCGGCATGGATGCGGCGCCTACCACCTGAGTTGTGCGTTCAGGTTGCCGGTCTGGACGATGTCGAACTTCATCTCGCCCTGGTAGGTGCCCTCGACGCGGTACTCGGCATCGGGAACGGAAAACAGGCAATGCGGCCCGGCCGCGACGAACTGCATCAGCACGCGGCCGTGGCGCCGTACCTTCACGGCCACGTCGGACGCGGGCGAAGCGCCGTTCGCGGCAGCGAAGCTGACGCCGAGGTTGAACGGGTGATGCGGATCGGGCGACGTGACCTGATGCTCGAGGCCGGCCTTGCCGCACACGTAGTACAGCATCGGGCGCGGCGCCGAAGCGGCGGTGGCCGGTGTCGCGGCGGCGGCCGACGGTGCCGGCGCGGCGGGTGCCTGGGCCGCGGCCACGGTGGTCGTGCCCTGCGCAGCCGGATTGGCGATCTGCGCGCCGGCAGGCAGGACGCACGCGGCACATGCCGCCGCGGCACCGAGCCGAAGCAGGTGCATGTGCAACCATCGAGCCGGCCTGTGGGTCATCGCCATCGTGTTCTCCATTGCCAAAGTGTGCTCAGGATACGGATCGAAATCGTGAAAGGCAAATCTGATTGTCGATTCAGTCAAAATTTCTATTTCTCAATGAATCCAGGAATTAATTTCCGATCAATTCTTATGAGAATTACGCGTTCCGGGTTGTAACGAGAGTAACCAGATGAAACGTCGGGTCAGAACTCACATCCTGCGAGATTAGAATGAGACCATACATTGATAGGATGCATTTGTTCGATTGTACGTGATATGAAATTGATAAAAAAGGTTAAATCGATTTGTGGATTTGACTGAACGTCGATCGTGGAAAGCTTGGCATGAATTGTATGAAAGTCTTGCCCACCAAGGCTTTGGTGGTATGCAGGGCGCATCGGTATTTTCAATGAAAGTCCTGATAAACGATTTTTGAATTTCAGATATCACGATCTGCATTTCTTGAGGATGACATGAAATACAGGTTTGGACGGGGTGAAATTATTACCTGCCCATCACGTCTCTGAATTTTAAAAATCGAAATCAGCAAAAATTTCCTGCGGTGAACGTTGGGTCGATTCCGCTCGCCGGGACTCGTCCGTATTCATGAATATGTTGAATGCGGACTGAATCCGGATTGTCTGGCGTGTGATGTCGATCGAATGCGGACTGGAAAGCCAGCCGAATGCCTGCTGCATTTTCCCGATCACACGCTTACAAGAGGATTCGCATCGATGGTCGAATTCAAGCGCAGGACGCCACCGCCGCGCCGGTGGCCCCGCGGGGCTCGCGCGCCCGCGACGGTCGTGCCGGTGATGCTGTTGTCGGTGTATGCGGCGCTCGACAGCGCCGACGCCAATGCGCAGCAGGCGCAGGCCGCCAGGCCGGTGGTGTACGCCGTGGAGGTGCCCGACGATCCCGCCAGCCCGGTACCGACCGGTCGCCCCGTTTCCGGCGATGCCGCCGACTGGGCGACGGCCGCGCAGGCACCGGCGCGGGCGCCCGCATCCGCCACCTCGTCCCCCACCTCCGCTCCGGTCCCGGCGCCCGCGCAGGTCGCCGGCCAGGCCGCGCCCGACGAGACGCCCGAGTCCGGCCCGCCGCCGGTCGTGTATGCCGTGCAGGCCCCGCTCGACGACGTGCCCGGTGGCGACGCCAGCGCGGCGGCCCGGATTCCCGTCGCGGTCAGCGCGCCGGCGCCGCCCACGCCCTCCGCACCGAACGGCTCGTCGCTGCAGCCGGCTTCGGCGCTCGCGCCCACGCGCCGCGCCGTGCTGCCCGAGGCGCCGCTGTCGCCCGACGAGGCGCTGCGCCGCCAGGTGTTCACGCTCGCCGCCGGCGGCGGCGCGGCGCGCGCGCTCGAAATCGCGCGGGCGCGCACCGACGTGTTCACGCCGGTCGATCTCGCCCGCATCGAGGAACTGAGCATCCGCCAGGAAGTGCGTGGCGGCCGCGACAAGGTGCGCGAGATGACGGGCGCCGATCGCTTCGACGCGCTCGATCGCGCGATCCGCGAGGCACAGGCCTTCGACGCACGCCTGCCGTCCACGCCCGATTACGCACAGATCCGCACCGCGCTCGCCGGCGACCGCGCCGTGGCGCTCGCCACGCGCGGCCGCATGAAGGAGGCGGTGGCGATGTTCGAGACGATTCCGCCGAGTTCGGGCGTGTCGATCGACGCGCTCGCCGCGGTGGGTGACGCCTATTCCTACCTGCAGCGCCCCGATCGCGCCGAGTGGGCCTACCGTCGCGCGATCGAGCAGGAGCGCGCGGCCACCCCCGACGCGGCCACGGCCGGCTATCAGTACGGCGCGCACACGCGCATGATCGACCTGCGCGAGGGCCTGTTCTACGCGCTGACCGACCAGAACCACTACAGCCAGGCGCGCGAGGTGCTCGAGGACATCCACCACGCGCTGCCGCCGGCGGGCCAGGTCAAGCAGTGGGGCCCGGCCGAGGACGACTATCTGCGCTATTACCGCCTGCTCGCGCAATACCGGCTCTACATCGGCGAGACCTCGTCGGGCATGGCCGGCCTGCAGAACCTGCAGCAGCAGGTGCCGTTCAACCCGGAGGTGCGCAACGCCGAGGCCGACGCGATGCTCGGCGATGCGCAGCCGCACCGCGCGCGCGACACCTACGCCGCCACGCTGACCGATCATCCCGACGACATCGAGGCCACGGCCGGCCTCGGCCGCGCCTCGATCGCGCTGAACGAGTTCACCAGCGCGCGCCACATCGACGACGCGTTCGACGACACGTTTCCCGAGAACGGCGCGGTGCGCAACTTCAAGAGCGACTACGCCGCGTATCGCGCGCCGATACTGTCGGTCGAGGTCAACGGCGAGCACGGCAATTCCGAACTGGCCGACAACGAGTTCAGCGTCGAGACGATGCTGTACTCGCAGCCGATGCTCGACAACTGGCGCGTGTTCGCCCACACCTTCTACGGCCACGCGAATACCGACATCGGCAACATGAGCCGCACCCGCACCGGCATCGGCGGCGACTACCGCAACGGCCCGCTCACCGTGACCGGCGAGGCCACGCGCTCGCTCGGCGCCGACGGCCGCACCGGCGGCAACGGCGAGGTGACGTACGCCTTCAACGACTACCTGTCGGCCAGCGCCGCGCTGGACAGCGATTCGAACGCGCTGCCCTGGAAGGCCTGCCTCGACCATCTGTGGGGCAAGACTGCGCAGTTCAGCTTCAACTTCACCGACACCGAGCGCCGTTCGGCGTCGATCTCGTACGCCGCGTCGCGCTACAGCGATTCGAACTTCAATCAGGAAATCAACCTGAGCGGCACCCAGCGCGTGTTCACGGCGCCGACCCAGTTCGTCAACCTGACGCTGAACCTCGGCACCGGCAGCAACACGATCCGCAATGCCGACTACTACGCGCCGGGCCGCGACTACACGGCCGAGCTGGTGGCGATGCATCAGTGGTCGCTGTGGCGCAGCGCGGACAAGGCGCTGCAGCAGCGCATCTACCTGACGGCCGGCGCCTACAACGAGCGCGGCTACGGCACCAGCCCCGAGCTCGGCGCGCGCATCGAGCACGTCTGGAGCTTCCCCCACAACATCGCCCTGACATACGGCCTCGGCCTGCTCAGTCACGCCTACGACGGCTCGCGCGAGCTGTCGGCCACGGCCTACGGCTCGCTCACCGTGCCTTTCTGAGCGCCTGATTCGAACGGAGAACGAGACTGATGCAATCCCGACGACGCTTCATCTGCGGCTGCATGGGCGCGCTGGCCGGCTGTACGCTGTTTCCGAGGCTCGCGCCCGCGCGGCTGATCGACCTGCTGCCGCCCGCCGACGCGGCCGACGGCGTGACCTTCCGCACGCTGTGCTTCCACGACGTGCGCGACAACCTGCGCGAGGAATACGAGACCAACAACGTGACGGACCCGTACGCGGTCGACACCGGCACGCTGACCTCGATCTTTTCGTGGATCGACGCGAACGGCTACCACCCGGTCAGCCTCGGCGCCGTGCTGGCCGCGCGCAGCGGCGGCAAGCCGCTGCCGGCGCGCTCGGTGCTGCTGAGCTTCGACGACGGCTTCCGCAGCCATCACGAGAAGGTGCTGCCGCTGCTCAGGCAGTTCAACTATCCGGCCGTGATGGCGATCGTGACCTCGTGGATCGACATTCCCGCCGACACCGGCGTGCGCCTTGCCGACACCCTGGTGGTGCCGCGCGACACCTTCATGTCGTGGAGCGAGGTGAAGGACCTGGCCGATTCCGGCCTGGTGGAGCTGGCCTGCCACACCCACGACCTGCACCACGGCGCGATCGCCAATCCGCAGGGCAACGAGCTGCCGGCGGCCACCTCGCACCTGTATCTGCAGGATCAGCATCGCTACGAGACCGATGCCGAATTCCGCGCGCGCGTGACCAGCGACCTCGGCAGCTGCATTCGTCAGGTGCACGAACGGACCGGCTTCCGGATCCGCTCGATGGTGTGGCCGTACGGCGCGCAGAATCGCACCGTGCGCGAGGTGGCCACCAGCCTCGGCATGCCGAGCCAGTTCACGCTCGAATCGGGCCCGAACACGCGCGACGTGCCGCTCGACCGCATGCGCCGCATCCTCGCCACCTACGACATCGACGTGGGCGGCCTGGAACGCTCGATGCGCGAGCCGGCGCAGAACCGCGGCCGGGTCAATCCGGTCGAGCGCGCCGTGGTGGTGTCGCTCGACGACGTGTACGACCCGTCGCCCGAGGTGCAGGAAAAGAAGCTCGGCCAGTTGATCGAGCGCATCTACCGCATGAGCCCGAGCTCGGTGTACCTGCAGGCCTTTTCCGATCCCGACCGCTCGGGCCTCGCGCAGGCCGTGTACTTCCCGAACCGGCATCTGCCGATGCGCGCCGACCTGTTCAGCCGCGCCGCCTGGCAACTCAGCACGCGCGCGCGCGTGTCGGTCTATGCGTGGCTGCCGGTGCTGTCCTACGCCACGCCGGCGCGCCTCGCGGGCCGCCTCGAATACGTGACGGGCGCAGCGGGCGGCAGCCCGCCGCCGGGCGCCGCGGCGGTGCGCCGCCTGAGCCCGTTCGATCCGGCGGTGCGCCGCTTCGTGCGCGAGATGTACGAGGATCTGGGCCGCTACGCGGCGTTCTCGGGCGTGCTGTTCGGCGAGGACGCGATGCTCGGCGAATACGAGGACGCCGGTCGCCACGCGGGCGACACCTACGCGAGCTGGGGCCTGCCGCGCGACGTCGCGCAGATCCGCGCGAACGCCGGCATGGCCAGGCGCTGGGGCGAGCGCAAGACGCGCTACCTGATCGACTTCACGCGCGAGCTCGAGAAGATCGTGATCGACAGCCAGAGCAGCGGCGAGGTGCTGACCGTGCGCAGCCTGTTCCCCGACGTGGCACTCGATGCCGCGGCCGGCCCGCGCTATGCGCAGGACTACGCGGCCTTCCTCGACAACTACGACTTCGTGGCGCTGCTCGCGCTGCCGTCGCGGCAGGGCATCGGCGCGGTGGACGCGTGGCTGGGCCGGCTCGGCGAGGCCGCCCAGGCGATGCCCGACGGCGCGCGCCGCACCGTGTTCATGCTCGAGGCGATCGACGCGCGCACCGCCGCGCGCGTGCCGTCCGAGCGGCTCGCCGCGCAGATGCACACCCTGCGCGAGGCCGGCACGGTCAGCTACGGCTACTACCCCGACGACTTCGCGCACGACCAGCCCGCCGCGCTGGCGCTGCACGACGTGATGTCGGTGCGCACGCGGCTCGATCCGAACGCGATCAACACGCTGATCTCCGGCATGAAGACACCGGGAGCCCACTGATGCACATCGTGATCAACCGGCTCCAGGATTTCATCTTCTTCTACCCGTTCTTCATGTCCTACCTGTGGATGATCGGGGGCACCGTGCATTACTTCGTGCTCGAGCGCGGGCGCGAACGCTCGCGCGAGGCGCTGGTGCGCGCGGGCATGCCGAAGGTGGCCGTGATCGTGCCGTGCTACAACGAGGAGGCCAACGCGCGCCGCGTGCTGCGCCACCTCGCGACGCTCGACTATCCGAACTACGAGATCATCGCGGTCAACGACGGCAGCCGCGACGGCACCGGCGAGGTGCTCAACGAGCTGGCGGCCGAGATCGCCAACCTGACCGTCGTGCACCACGCGAAGAACGAGGGCAAGGCGATCGGCCTGACCACCGCCACCGTGGTGACCGACGCGCCGTTCCTGATGTGCATCGACGGCGACTCGCTGCTCGACCGCGACGCGATCCGCTGGATGCTCGAGCACTTCATCGCCGATCCGAGCGTGGGCGCCGTGACCGGCAACCCGCGCATCCGCACCCGCACCTCGATGCTCGGGCGCATGCAGGTGGGTGAGTTCTCGTCGATCATCGGCCTGATCAAGCGCACCCAGCAGGTGTACGGCCGCATCTTCACGGTGTCGGGCGTGAGCACCATGTTCCGCAAGAGCGCGCTGGCCGACGTCGGCTTCTGGAGCTCGGACATGCTGACCGAGGACATCGACGTCAGCTGGAAGCTGCAGTGCAGCGACTGGCGGGTGGCCTACGAGCCGCACGCGATCAGCTGGATCCTGATGCCCGAGACGATGCGCGGCCTCTACAAGCAGCGGCTGCGCTGGGCCAAGGGCGGCGTGCAGGTGCTGCTGAAGTACGCGCCGCGCCTGATGCATCGCGCGCAACTGATGATGTGGCCGATCTTCATCGAATATTTGCTCGGGATCGCCTGGGCCTATTCGATGGCGCTGATGCTGGTGCTCGCGCTGATCGATCTCGTGCACCCGCTGCCGGCCAACTGGAATCTCGCGCTGATGCCGCGCTGGCACGGCATGCTGCTGGTGGCCACCTGCGTGCTGCAGATCCTCGTGGGCTGCCTGATCGACCGGCGCTACGACGAGAAGCTGCTGCTGTATCTCCTCGATTCGATCTGGTATCCGATCGCCTTCTGGCTCATCAACATGGTCACCACCGTGGTGGCCGTGCCGTCGATCCTGCTCGGACGGCGCGGCAAGCGCGCGGTGTGGACCAGCCCCGACCGAGGTATTCCCAATGAATGACACGCCCGTCATCGATCTTTCCCTGCGCCCGCCGCGCATGATCATCGCCGATCGCGGCATGCTGCTCGGCAGCGTGCTGGTGCTGTGGTTCCGCCTCGTGCGACCGGCCTGCGTCGGCCTGATGTGGGCGGCCGTCACGCTGTACGGCTATCGCTACCTGATGCCGTTCGAGAAGGGCGACCTGAGCTGGGCCGAGCTGATCTCCTACCTCTTCGCGATCGGCGCGATGGGCGCCGCGCTGACCACCTGGATGATCCTCGCCCACGTCGCGCATCCGTTCACCTCGAAGTCGCGCATCCAGCGCCTGCTGCGCCGCAAGGCGCGCGTGACGGTGGAGCCCGCGCCGTTCGACGAGGCCTTGCTGGGCGAAGCCGAGGCGCGCGTGCTGGTGGCCTCGCACGACGAGCAAGGCCAGATCGAGGCGCTGCGCCCGGTGGCGGTGCAGCCCGAGGCGCGGGAGAAGGAAGAGGCGCGCGTGTCGGCCTATCGCTCGCGCATCGCGTATCGGATGGGGACGCCGGGCAGGCGTGAGCCGCGTGACTGAGTCGCGCCGCCCGCGCCGTGCTCGGGGCCGCGCCGGAGCCGTGCTCGCGGCGCTGAGCCTCGTCTGTGCGCTCGTCGCTCCCGCCGCGCGCGCCGCGGCCGGCGACGACGGTTCGCTGCCGCCCCCCGAGCTGCAGCGCGCGCCGGCCGGCGCGATCGTGGCCGTGCCCGAGCCGGGCTTCGGCGACGAGCGCCGCTTCATGCACGGCATCGCCGCCGTGCCGGGCGCGGGCGACGCCAGCTGGGTGTTCTTCAGCAGCTCCGGGCTGCCGCCGCGCGGTGCCGACGACGACGGCAGCTGGCCGCACGACGTCTACGTGGGCCGCTGGCGCCCCGGCCAGCGGCAGCTCGCCGACGTGCACGTGTTCATCCGCCGGCCCGAGGCGCAGGAGCCGGTATCGGTCGCGCGCAACGACGACGGCACGCTGTTCGTGACCTTCGAGGACGGCTGGAACGCGCCGCGCAACGTGAGCCAGCGCTACGGCGTGTATCGCGCCGATCTCTCGCCGATCGACGCCTATCCGAACGACGTCGAATCGGGCGGCCACTCGGGCCACGTGGCCGCGGTCGGCCGGCGCTTCGTGGTGTTCTATTCGACGGGCTGGGTGCAGGGCGGCGGCGTGGACAATCTCGGCAGCGGCGACGGCGTCTACGCCAAGGTGTACGACGGCACGGGCCGCGCCGAGCGCCGCGTGACCGTGATGCCGCACGGCCGCGAATGGTGGCCGATGCTGGCCGGCTCGCCCACCCGCGCGCTGCTGCTGTGGCAGAAATTCATTCCCGGTTCGACGCTCGCGCAACTGCGCTACGCGGTGCTCGATCCGCGCACGGGCAAGCTCGTGCGCGTGCCCGATTTCCTCGACGACCTGCGCGTGCAGTACTACACCTATGCCGCCGCCTGGGTGCCGGCGGTGCAGCGGTTCGTGGTGGAGGCGACGCTGGCCGACGGGCGCGGCACGATCCTGCTGATCGACGAGGCGGGGCGCGTCACGGCGCGGCTCGCGTGCCTGCCGGCCACGGTGCGCGAGGCGAGCATCGGGGTGGACGGCGCGACGGCCTGGGTGCCGACGCGCGACGGGCGGCTCATGAGGCTCGCGCTCGATGGCGACGCGATCGGCCTGCGCGGGCTGATCCGCGCGCCGTTCGCCTGGGGCAACACGGGGCTGGTGGGGATGGCGAGCGGGCCCGGTGCGATGCACTTCGTGTCGCTCGCGCCGGACGGCCTGCGGGAAGGCGATTTCCACGCGCGCGACGCCGTGGCGCCGCGCGCATCGGATCGCTGCGAGACAGGCGAGACAGGCGAGACGGACGGGGCAGGCGAGAGCGCCGCGACCGACGCAGCTCCCTGGCCCTGAGCGCGAACTGAGCGCGAACCGGCTCAGGCGCGCCGCGCGTGCCGCCGCAGCATCGAGGTCTGGCTGGTCGCCACGCCGCCGAAGTAGCTCGGCCCGAGCTTGGCGCGGCTGGTGTCGGCGTTCACGCCGAACGGCGTGAGGCTCCAGCGCTTGCCGGTGCTCACGTCGCCGACGTAGAGCTGATAGCCGCCGGCCGTGGTCGACGAGAAGAACAGATAATTGCTGCCGTTCACGGGCGCCGGATCCGAGTTGTTGCTCACGCAATCGTTCAGCGCGAGCTGGGTCGGTTCCGCCGACGCGTCCGCGCCCTTCGCGTAGATCTGGTCGAGCTTGCCCGAATTCTTCCAGCGTGTGTAGAACACCGTGCCGTCGGCGCGCACCACCGGGTAATAGGTCTGCAGGCCGCTCGGATCGTCGAACACCGCCGTCACGCCGGTGGCGAGGTAGCGCTTCATCACGCCCATCTGCGCGCGCGTGCCGCTCGCGAAATACACGGCGCTCGCGTCCGGCGTCAGATACGGCATCGAGTATTCGCCACCGCGCGGCGCGGCCGCCAGCGTGGTGACCGAGGTGAACACCGGGCCGCCGCTCGTGTAGGACAGCGTGCCCTGCCGGATGCTGCCATTCTGCTTGAACACGATGGTGCGGCCGTCCGCGCCGAACTTCGGATCCTCGTTGCGGGTGGCGCCGGTGCTGTTGGTCATGTTGACGGGCGCCGCGTTGCCGCCGAGCGCGAGCATGAACACGTTCCAGGCCCCGTTGCTCACGCCCATGAAGGTCAGCCACCTGCCGTCGGGGCTGAACACCGCGTTCATCGGATCGGTGATGCCCCAGGCGGGCCGGCTCAGCTGGGTGAGCGTGTGGGCGGCGAAATCGTACAGATAGATCTGGCTGCTGCCGTCGCCGTAGTTCACGTAGCTGTGATACACGAGCTTGCCGGTCAGCGAGGCCGGAAAGCTGGCTGCGGATTGCGCACGCGGATTCTTGACGCAGTCGGCGTTCGCGACGCCGCTGCCCAATACGCTGAGCGCGATCCCGGCCGCGACCCCGGCGGCCAGGTGGATGGGTTTCATGATTCGTGGTCCAGGACTGTTTGATGTCGAACGCACGCGCGTGCCCGAGGCGCGGTCCGGGCTTCGATGGCTCGGTACGGCGCGATTGGCGGACAGGGTGCGGGTGCGGGCGGCGCCGGCCGATAGGGAAGGATGGCCGGTGCCGCTCGGTCATGCGGGGGCAGGGTGGCGGGTGCCGCGCGCGACGGGCGGCGCTCGGCGTTCGTTCCTGGTCCCACGAACAGCATGGAGACAGTCTACGAGCGCGTGCGGCGGTCGAATTTGCGAGCAGGGGGAGAAACCGGCGGCATTTCGCCGGTTTGGGGGCGGGCTGCGGTAAGTGTTGCCGGTTTTCGGGGGCGGGCCGGGGCGGGCGCGCGCCCGCTTACATCGCCGGTTCGCGGCAGAACACGAACATCGGGCTCGTGTGATGGTGATCCTCGCCGGGCTCGGCTTCCACCGGCACGAGTTCGAGCGCGTAGTCGGACTTGCGCAGGAATGCGCGATAGCCGAACGGGTGGGTCGCCTTCAGATGCTCGCGGAACGGATGGCGCAGCTCGCCATACAGCTCCGCGATGATCGCGCGCGGCGGATGCCGCGCGAGCGTGTCGCGCGCGCCGAGCAGCGCGTCCACCTCGGCGCCCTCGATGTCGAGCTTCCAGACGTCGAAGTCGCCGTGCTCGGCGCGCAGCGCGTCGATCGTCACGGTCGGCACGGCGAGCGTGCGATGCGTGTCGCCGAAGATGTACGGGAACAGGTCCAGCACTTCCTGCTTGAGGCTCGAGCCCTGGTTGTGCGCGAGCGACACCGTGATGGTGGCCTCGCCGATCGCGGCCGACACGGCGCTCGCCACCGGCACCACGCGATCGGAGGCGAGGCGCGCGAGCCGCGCGTGCAGTTCGGGGATCGGTTCGACGGCCAGCACGCGTTGCGCGCCGGCGGCGAGCAGCTCGAGCGCGGTCACGCCGATGTTGGCGCCGGCATCGAGCACGCGGTCGCCCGCGCGCACGAAGCGACGGAACAGCGCGAGATCGACGTCACCCTGCGGATAGCGAATGTCCAGCAGCAGCGAGGCCGCGTAGTAGCGCTCGTGGCGGTTCGCCAGATCGAGCACGATCGGCGTGCCGGCGATTTCGAACGTGGCCGTGCCGCTCTGGCGCAGGTTGGCTTCGATTTCGGTGAAGAAGAGTTCGCGCGTCGACATGGGGTGGCTGCCGGTGGAAGGGAGCGTGCATTATGCCGAATCTCGCGTGCTACTTCCCGGCAGCCACCGCCCGCCGGCTCGCGGCGACGAACTCGGGATCCGCGAACAACTGCCCGAGCAGCGTCTGGAAGATCGCCGTGGCCTGCAGCAGCGCATCCTGGGCAGCGAGCGTGCCAATGAAGTGCGTGTCCCAGTGCGTGTGCGCGACCAGCACCTTGTCGTAGACGATGGCGCCGCGATCGCTCAGCACGAAGTGCCCGGTCAGGTCGGCGTGGCCGTCGAGCAGTTGCACGTCGTTCAGCGACACCGTCAGCGCGGCCGGCGCAGCGCTTGCGTACAGCCCCGCGCTGGCGAGTTCGGCGTGCAGCCCGCCCGTCAGATAGCCGACCCACGAATGGTCCGGCGCGTCGAAACGCATCGCGCGCACCCAGGTATGCGCGTCGGTGGCATCGCTGCCGGCCGCCACCTCGAAGCGCGCGCTGCGCGGCAGCTTCGACAGCGCGATCTGGTTGGCGACGCTGACCTGGTAGGTGGGCGTGGGCACCGTGACACAGCCCGCGCAGGCGAGCAGCGCCGCGACGGCGCCTGCGGCGCCGAGCCGGCCGATCACGCCGCGGGCCCGGCGCGAGCCGGGCCGGGCGGCCGGTGCGCTCATTGCGACAGATCCGATTTCGCGTCGATCTCGGCGAGGCTCCGTCCGACGATCTGGCGCACCACCACCGTCGCCGCATCCTGCAACGACAACGCGGTCAGGCCCGCCGGGCCGGCCGCATTGCCGATCGTGCTGACGATCTCGTGCTTGACCGTGGTGGTCACCGCGTCGTGATCCGGCTCGATGTAGTTCGTGGTGCAGACGTAGCCGTCGCGCACCACGGAGCCCACCAGGCCGAGCGTGAGGCCGGTGCCGAAGCCCTTGGCCGCGGCGTTGTCGGTCAGCGGCTCGTTGTCGAGCGTCATCGAGAGCTTGCGGCCCGACGGCACCGGATCGTAGGAAACCTGACTGAACAGGCCCGATTGCGTCATCTGCTCGAGCACGCGGGCGCGCAGGGCTTCGGTGGCGCGTGCGTTGGCCACGCCCCTGGTCTGGAATTCGAACAGCAGCTGGATCGGCTGCGGATTCGCGGGCTTCTTCAGATCGGCGTAATGCGGCTCGCCGAGCCCGGGATCGACGTAGGAATGCACGGACATGCAGGCGGATGCGGACAGGGTCACGCCGATCGCGCAAGCGATCCGGACCACGCGGAAGAGTTTGGTCATCTTGGTTTTTTTGATGTGCAGGTGGAATCCGGCCGCGATGCCCGAGATGGCGCGCGACGCACGATTCCGAGGCCCCGTATCGAGCACGCGCCGTGTTTGTCGTCGGCGTCGCGCTCCCCCGAGCGCGGATATTACCTTGCAATGCGAAATATTAGATAGGCCACTTCGATTGCCGTGTCCCGGTTTGTCGTGACGAAAAGGCGCGTGGGTACCGGGGGTCATGCCGGTCGCCGCGCCGGCCCGTGCCTCGGTGTTGCCGCCGAACTGGTTCGAGGAAGCGGTGGGCTACGTCGGCGAGCCCGGCCACGCGATCGCGCCGCCGCACGACGTGCTGATGGTGGCGGCCTGCGCGGCCGACGAGAACGCGGCGCGGCTCTCGCGCATGGCCGAGCTCGTGGCCGCGAGCGGGCGCCTCGTGATCAACGCCCCGGGCTCAGTCGCCCACCAGCCCGGTGCGCTCCTGCCTGCCCCAGCGGCGCTTGCCGCGCAGGAAGTAGAACCAGCCCAGCGTCGCGCCGAGGTGGCGCAGCACCTGGAAGCTGAACGGCTCGAACACCGAGGCCACGAACGCGATCGCGAGGCTCGACTGTTCGCGGTAGCCGGTCCAGCGCCGGTACAGGTGGATCGACCACAGATGGAACGCGAAATCGATCGCGATCTTCGCGGCGATCACGCCCGAGATCGACAGCGCGGTGTGGAAGCGCCGCTCGCAGAGGAACACCATCAGCAGTGCGATCGCGGTGAGCCCGTAGATCGGCTGCAGCGTGTCGAGCGCCTTGACCGGCAGCATCAGCAGGCCGAGCTGGCCGTAGCGCGCGTTGCCGGTCATGTCGCGATTCCAGTACTGCGTCTGCAGGAAGCCGGCGAACCAGCGGCGGCGCTGGCGCAGGAAGCTGCGCAGCGTGCCGGGCGCGTCGGTGCGTGCGTGGGCGTCGCCGATCACCCGCACGCGCCAGGTCTCGCCGTTCTCCACGGCGTAGCGGCGCAGGCGGTGGATCAGTTCGTAATCCTCCACGAGGCATTCGCCGTCGAAGCCGCCCACCTTCAGCAGCGCGTCGCGGCGAAAGCACGCGAACGCGCCCGAGATCAGCAGCAGGCTGTCGGCCCGCATCCACGCGAAGCGCGAGATGAAGTTGCGGATGTACTCGTAGGTCTGGAACCACTGGAAGAAGCGGCCCGACAGGTCGCGCGCGCAGATCGGCGTGAGGATGCCGGTGGCGGCCACCAGTTCCGGCTCGGCCACGAACGCGCGGCGCATCGCGGCGCAGGCGTCGGGCGCGAGCCGCGTGTCGGCATCGACGGTCAGCACTGCGTCGGTGCTCACGTGCAGCAGCGCCGCGTTCAGCGCCGCGGCCTTGCCGCCGTGCGGCACGCGCAGCCAGCGCAGGGTCGGGTGCGTGCGGCTCGGCGCGCTCAGTTCGCCGTCGGGCGCCTGCACGAGGCCGTATTGCTCGGTGAGCACCGCGATCGTGTCGTCGTCCGAACCGTCGTCGGCGAACACGATCTGCTGCAGCGGCTCGCTCTGGCCGAACAGGCCGTCGAGCGTCACGCGGATCACCGGCGCCTCGTTGTAGGCGGCCACCACCACGCCGAGCGTGGGCTGTTCTCGCGCGGGGTTCGAGGCATCGGCGCCCGGCGCGTGCACGCGCGCGATCGGCCCCGCCAGCGGCAGGATCTTGATCGCCACGAACGCGAGCAGCAGCGTGTCGTAGATCACGTAGGCGATGCCGACCGACCAGGACACGAGGCCCGGCACCAGCGCGCGCGTGATCAGCAGGATCCACAGCGTCACCGCGCCGCCGTGGATCAGCACGCTCGCGAGCGTGGTGCCGCGCGGCGTCAGGCGCGGCGACATGCGGGTGCGGGCACGGTCGAGCGCCTCGCGCGCGGCGTTCACGGCCTCGGCGCTCGCGCCGGCGAGGCGGCGCGCGGCGGCGGCCATCGGCGGATTCGGGACGGGCGTGCTCACGGCAGCATCCGGCGCAGCACGGATTCGCGATCGAACAGCTCGTGCTTGAGCGCGCCGAGGATGTGCAGCGCGACCACGGCGTACAGCACGTAGGACGCCCAGGTATGCATCGCGCCGAACAGGTCGTGCAGGTGATCCTTCAGCGCGGGCGGCTGATCCTCGATGATGCCGATGCGGAACCACGGGATCACGTGGTACAGCGACATCGGATGCGTCGGCGCGCCGATCCAGGCCGAGTCGTGCAGCCAGCCCGTGATCGGCATCGCGAACATCAGCAGGTAGAGGATCCCGTGCGCGACGTGCGCGACGCGTGTTTCCCAGCGCTGGAAGCGCGACGGCAGCGCGGGCGGCCGGTGCGTGATGCGCCACAGCACGCGCAGGATCGCGAGGCCGAGCACGGTGATGCCGATCGACTTGTGCAGGTCGATCGCGGGGCGTACCCATCCGTCCGGCAGGTAGTCGTCGCTGAGCGCGATGGCGACGTTGCAGACGATGCCGAGCGCGACGAGCCAGTGCAGCGCCATCGCCGTGCGCGTGTAGCGCGGCGTGGGCGCGGCCGTGTCGACGCTCGGGCCGGTGGAGGTGGGAACGCGTGAATTCATGTCTGGAGCGTGTTGTCGTGGGGGGAGCCGGCGTCTCGAGCGGGGTGCGTCGGATCGAGGCGCCGGCGGGGGGCCGCTTAGGACTTGTCGGCGGCGACCTGGCCGCGGATCTCGCCGCCCGGGTTCTTCGCCGTGTGAACGTTGAAATACCACTTGCCGGCCAGCAGATCGGTTTCCTGGGTCGGGTTCAGCGTGGCGTGGCCGTCGATCGGGCTCGGCAGGTCCGCCGTGGCGATCGGGATCACCACGCCGGCGTTCTGGCCGACCGGTGCCGGGCCGTGGAAGTGCGCCATCG
The DNA here is from genome assembly GCA_030151225.1 of Burkholderia sp. GTDB lineage: Bacteria > Pseudomonadota > Gammaproteobacteria > Burkholderiales > Burkholderiaceae > Burkholderia. The sequence goes on from JASLEG010000121.1 coordinate 28,971, forward strand.
TGGCCGGGCCCGTCAGGTTCGCGTACTCGACGTGCCAGCTCAGCAGCTTCGAGCTCGTGTCGTAGGTGCCGGTCAGCATGCCGTGGCCGCCGCTCTGCTTCGGCGGCACTTCGGAGGCCGCGCCGAGCTCGGCGTGCACCTTCAGCGTGTCGGCATGCGCGGCGAGCGAGGCGGTGAGGCCGAGGGACAGCGTGGCGGCGATCAGGAGGGCGCGGTGCGAAATCAGTTTCATGGTGTCGTCGTCGGAGTCGTGTTGAGGAATCAGCGAGGATTGGCGTGATACGGGCGGGCGATCATCGTCCGCTCCCTTGCATAACGCCGGGGCTGACGGCTTTATTCCATCAAGAACCGAAAATTCCTGAAATGGGTGGGGAGCCGCGCCGGGCGGGGCCGGCGCGCGGGTCTTTCGGATGACCTTTCGCATGACGAATCGCACCGGCGAAAGGCATTCGCAAGCACGTCGAGGTGCTGGCGAGGCCATGATACGCGCGGCGCGGCGCGAATGCAGAAGGGGCCACGCGCATGCGTGACCGAAGTGGGGCGAGGGGGTGGCGAGTGGGTGGCGGCGGCGCGGCGCGCGGGGCCGCCCGGGGTCAGGCGCGCGAGCCGAAATGGCGCTCGATCGCGTCGGCCCAGTGTGGGTCGCGGCTCGCCGGCGCGTGCTCGCGGTCGAAGTCGGGCGCGGCGAACACCTGCTCCGCGCTGGCCGCGACGCGCAGGCCCTTGCCCTCGGTATCGGGCGACAGTGCCGACCACGGAATCGCCACCACGCGATCGTCGCGGCCGTCGGCGGTCACGAGCAGCGCGTGCGTGATGCGGCCGTGCGCGAGATCGAGCAGCAGGTCGGCGAGGTGGCCGACCTCGGCCTGGTCGGTGGCGCGCACGCTCGCGCCTTCCAGCGTGTGCGCGGCGATCGGGAACGCGCCGCTCGCGTCGGTATCGCGATAGCCGGCGAGCGGGCCGCTCGTGGCGGCGGCGGGTTGGCGGGAATCGGTATTCGATGCGGTGTTCGCTGCGGTCTTCGATTCGGTCTTCATCGGGTGCCTCCGTCGGGTTGGGCGTTGCGGGGAAGGGCGGGCGTGGGCCGGCGGCGTCGTGCCGACCGGCCCGGGTCATGCCCGTCAGGGTTCCTTCGCAAGCCGCGTGCCGCCCGTCGCGGAGGCGGTGTCCCCGCCCGTCGGGCACCCGCCGCGCCGTCACGCGCGTTTTTACAAGCCGCTGCAGCTTTTGCGCGATCCGCGCCTGCCGGGTGTGTCGCCACGCGCGCCCATTGGGCCCGGGCCGGCGCCGCGCGCCCGGCATGCACCTTGCACGATTCCGCGGGACGCCCCGGCCGGGCGCGTCACGACCCCACTTCAGGGAGGCCCGCATGGCCCATCGCAAGGCGAAGCACCGCGCCGTCCAGGAACTGCTGCGGCAGGCGCTCGAAACCGAGATCGGGCTCGCCCAGCTGTATCAGGCCGCGCTGTCGTGCGCGATCGAACCGGGCGTGCGGCACGAATGGGAATTCGATTTTCGCCACGTGCTGCGCCGCCAGGACGTGCTGCGCGCGGTGCTGCGCAGTCTCGAGATCGACCCGCTCGAACAGAGCCCGGGGCGGCTCGCGGCGGCCGAGATCGGCAAGTCGCTGGTCAACGTGATCGAGCTGACACGGCGCACGGCGCCGCCGGCCGCCGCGCAGATCGTGGCGGCCGACTGCGTGCTGACCGGGCAGGCCAAGGGCATGCTGAACTGGGAACTGATCGGCCTCGCCGCCGATCGCCTCGAGGGCGACGTGGCGCGGGTGCTGAGGGAGGCACACGATGAAGTGGAGGCGGACGAGGATCGGCATCACGATCGCAGCGTCGGCTGGGCGCGCGAGATGTGGCTCGACTGGATGGGCTTCGATGCAGTGCTGCCGCCGCCCGAGGCACTCGACGTGGGCGCGACGGGCGCGGGCGCGCCGAAGGCCGAGCGTGCCCGGCGCAAGATGATCTGAGGCCATGACGTGAGGCCGGTCGCGGCCGCCGCGCCCGGGCGGGGCGCGGCTTTGTACAATGCGCGTGTCGCCGCTTGCGGCAACCGTCCACCTTCCGCGCGCGCCCCCCGATGACCGATCACGCCACCCGCCACCGCCTGCAGCCGCGCAAGTCGCCCATCCAGTCGCGCGCGGCCGAAACCGTCGCCGCGATCGTCGAGGCCGCCGCGCAGGTGCTCGAGACGCGCGGCCTCGAGGGCTTCAATACCAATGCGGTGGCCGAGCGTGCCGGCGTGAGCATCGGCTCGCTCTATCAGTACTTCCCCGGCAAGGACGCGCTGACCGTGGCGCTGATGCAGCGCGAGACACAGCGCTTCATCGACGACATGAACGCGGCGATCGCCGAGCCCGACAGCCTGGCCGCGCTCGGCCTGCTGCTCGCCGCGGCCGCGCGCCAGCAACTGCAGCGGCCGATGCTCGCGCGCCTGCTCGACGAACAGGAAGCCACCACCTCGCTCGGCGACGCCGTGAACTGCGAGGGCATGGCGCTGCCCGTCACGGCGATCCTCGGCCGCCTGATGGCGCGCGACGACGCGCGCTTCGCGATGGTGGCCGCCGACCTCGGCGCGATCTCGCAGGCGCTGACCGACAGCGCGGGCGCGCGTGGCGAGCACGACATGGCGAGCCTCGAGCGGCGGCTGCGCGCGGCCGTGTTCGGCTATCTGGTGCAGCTCGGCCTGATCGACGCCGCGCCGCCCGAGCGCGATCCCGAGCCGCGCTGAAGCGTTTCGGCCTCATTGCGGGCCAATTCGGGCGAATGTGAGCAGCACCGCGCGCCGGGGGCGCCCGACCGGCCGGAAACGCCCGCCGGGCGGGCCTGAGCGCGATTCTGTCAGGGCGTGACGATGCGAGTAGTGCCGGGGCCGCCCGGCCCGTATTCTCGAGGTCATCGGCGGTATGGCATGGGGCCACCGCCACCGGATCCACGAGGACCCCACGATGACCGACGTCACCCGCATCATGAAACTCAACCATCTGAGCTTCCCGTCGTCCGACGCGGCCGCCACGGCGCGCTTCTTCGAACGCTATCTCGGCTTCACGATCTCCGGCACCTGGGATCGCTCCTTCATCCTGAAACGCCCCGGCTTCGACGTGGTGATCGAGCACGCCGGCGACGAGGTGCCGAGCTGGCCCGGCAATTTCCACACCGGTTTCGAGCTGCCCGATCTCGAGGCGGTGGAGACGCTGTACGCGCGCCTGAAGGGCGAAGGCGTGCAGATGGAGACGGGCGTGTTCAACAACGGCCGCGGCTCGCGCTTCTTCTGCCGTGCACCGGGCGGCCTGATGTTCGAACTGAACACCCGCGCCGACGCCGCGCCCGAATACCGCGAAACCTTCGACGCGTTCGAGACCGCCTGAGCGAGCGCCCCGCAACGGTGGCGGCCAGCCACCCAAATCGATTCGTTATCCTGCTTATGTTGACGGCACGCGTATACCGCCCCTTTCTCCGCAAGGAACCCAGACCGATGAACACCCTGACCTCCGCGCCGCTCGCGGCGCTGCTCGAACGCCTGTTCGCCGAGGCCGAGGCCGTACGGCCCGCGATGCGCGACGTGGTGGCCGGCCTGCCGCCCGGCGAGCTCCAGCGGCTGATGCAGAGCAAGACCGATTACCTCGATTTCTACGGGCAGCTGAAGGACATGCCGCTGCCGGTGTCGCGCGAAACCGGCGCGCTGCTGTACATGCTGGCGCGCGGCGGCCACGCGCGCGCGGTCGTCGAATTCGGCACCTCGTTCGGCATCTCCACGCTGCATCTCGCCGCGGCGCTGCGCGACAACGGCGGCGGCCGGCTGATCACGAGCGAATTCGAGCCGTCGAAGATCGAGCGCGCGCGCCACCACCTGACCGAGGGCGGCCTGATCGATCTGGTGGAGATACGCGAGGGCGATGCGCTGCTGACGCTCGCGCGGGATCTGCCCGACACGATCGACCTGCTGCTGCTGGACGGCGCCAAGTCGCTGTATCCGGAGATCCTCGCGCTGGTGGAGCCGCGGCTGCGGCCCGGCGCGTTCGTGATCGCCGACAACGCCGATTTCAGCACCGAGTATCTGGCGCGCGTGCGTGCGCCAGAGCGCGGCTGGCTGTCGATGCCGTTCGGCGCGGACGTGGAAGTGTCGATGCGGCTCGCCTGAGCCGCGTTGCCGAACCGCCCTTGCGAACCGCGTCAGCCGCGGCGGGCGGGCGAGGGCGCGAAGCGGTCGAGATCGGCGCTGTCGTGGCGCTCGGGCTGCTGCTCGCTCGCGTCGCCGCGCACGCGGTTGACGTGGCGGCCGCGCTTCACGGCCGGGCGTTCGGCGATCTCGCCGGCCCAGCGCCGCACGTGCGTGTATTCCACCACGTTCAGGAATTCGCCGGCGCCGTACAGCTCGCCGAGCGCGAGGCAGCCGTACCACGGCCAGATCGCGATGTCGGCGATCGTGTAGTCGTCGCCGGCCACGTGGCGGCGCTTGGCCAGCAACTGGTCGAGCACGTCGAGCTGGCGCTTGGTTTCCATCGTGAAGCGGTCGATCGGGTATTCGAGCTTCTCGGGCGCATAGGCGTAGAAGTGGCCGAAGCCGCCGCCCAGATACGGCGCCGAGCCCATCTGCCAGAACAGCCAGTTCAGCGTTTCGGCGCGCGCGGCCGCGTCGGTGGGCAGCAGCGCGCCGAACTTGTCGGCCAGGTACAGCAGGATCGAGCCCGATTCGAACACGCGCACCGGCTGGGCGCCGCTGCGGTCCACCAGCGCCGGGATCTTCGAATTCGGGTTGATGTCCACGAAGCCGCTGCCGAACTGGTCGCCCTCGCCGATGCGGATCAGCCAGGCGTCGTACTCGGCGCTGGCGTGGCCGAGCGCGAGCAGTTCCTCGAGCATCACGCCGATCTTCACGCCGTTCGGCGTGGCCAGCGAATACAGCTGCAGCGGGTGCCGGCCGACCGGCAGCGCCTGCTCGTGGGTGGCGCCGGACACCGGGCGGTTGATGTTCGCGAAATGTCCGCCGGACGGCGCGCGCTGCGTCCAGACGGCCGGGGGAACGTAGACGGGATCCTGGCTCATGCAAATTTCTCCGTGAGGGGCATCGGCGCCGCGAGGGGGCCGGGATCGATACTGTAGTCGGGTTTCGCGATTCTCGCCGACGCCGCCCCGGCCACGCCCCGGTGCAGACCGGCGCGAAGGCGTTCATCATGGCGGCTGGCCGCACGGATGCCGCCTGCCGGCGTCGCCCGTGCCTCCCGTCATTCCGATCACGAGGACTTTCGCATGTCGATGCCCGTCCGTTCGATGCCGCGCGCCGGTGGCCGCGCGCCGCTTTCCGCCACTTTGCCGTCCGCTTCCCCGATCCCCGATGTCGCCGCTGCGCCCGCTGCCGCCCGGAGGCCGTCATGAAGGCCGCCGTGGTGCGCGCCCCGGGCGGCCTCGAGCGGATCGAGACCGTCGATCTGCCCGATCCCGGCGCGCCCGGCCCGGGCCAGCTGCGGGTGCGCGTGCACGCCACCTCGCTCAATTTCCACGACCTGATCGTGGCGAAGGGCGGCATGCGGGCCGCCGATGGCCGGGTGCTGATGTCGGACGGCGCGGGCGTGGTGGAGGTGGTGGGCGAGGGCGTGAGCGGCTTCGCGCCCGGCGACGCGGTGGTGTCGCTGTTCTTTCCGCACTGGGCCGACGGCGCGGCGTTCGAGGCCGTGGGCGACTTCGCCGGCACGCCCGGCGACGGCATCGACGGCTTCGCGGCCGAGGTGGTGGTGCGCGCGGCCGACGCGTTCACGCACGCGCCGCGCGGCTGGAGTCACGCCGAGAGCGCGACCATCACCACCGCGGGCCTGACCGCGTGGCGCGCGCTGGTGGGCGACGGCGCGCTGAAGGCCGGCGACACCGTGCTGACGCTCGGCACCGGCGGCGTGTCGATCGCCGCGCTGCAGATCGCGAAGGCGATGGGCGCCACCGTGATCGTCACGTCCGCGTCCGACGACAAGCTCGCGCGCGCCAGCGCGCTGGGCGCCGACCACACCATCAACTATCGGCAGACGCCGGCCTGGGGCGCGGTGGCGCGCGATCTCGCGCGCGGGGGCGGCGTCGATCACGTGATCGAGCTGGGCGGGCCCGGCACGCTCGCGCAGTCGATCGACGCGGTGCGCGTGGGCGGCCACATCTCGCTGATCGGGGTGCTGACCGGCATGCAGGGCGAGGTGCCCACGGCCGCGCTGATGGCGAAGCAGGCGCGGCTGCAGGGGCTGATCGTGGGCAGCCGGCGCCAGCAGCGCGACTACGTGGCCGCGCTCGAGCGTACCGGCATCCGGCCCGTGATCGACCGCCGCTTCGGGCTCGACACGCTGGCCGACGCGTTCCGCTGGCAGGAGCAGGGCGGGCACTTCGGCAAGATCGTGGCCGAGTGGTGAGCGTGGCGCGCCCGAGCGCCGGATGAAAGACGGCCGGGCCGGCAATCGCTGCCGGCCCGGCCGTGCCTCGTGGCGTGAAAGCCCGAAGGTGTCGACGCCGCCGCTTACTTCGCGGTCGGCATCGCGAACTCGGCACCCTTCTCGATGCTCTCGTTCCAGCGCTGCATGATCGACTTCTGGCGCGTGTAGAAGCGCACGCCTTCCTCGCCGTAGGCGTGCATGTCGCCGAACAGGCTGCGCTTCCAGCCGCCGAAGCCGTGCCAGGCCATCGGCACC
>JASLEG010000189.1 GCA_030151225.1 Burkholderia sp.
GCCGGCCGATCGGAAACCTCTCCATCCACCTGCTGGACCCCGAGCTGCGGCCGGTGCCGGTGGGGGTTTCCGGCCATCTGCACATCGCGGGCGTGGGTCTCGCGCGCGGCTACCTGGAGCGCCCGGAGCTGACCGCCGACCGCTTCCGTCCCGACGGGATCTCCGGGCGCTCCGGCGAGCGCCTGTATCTGACCGGAGACCTGGCGCGGCACCGGCCGGACGGCGCGATCGAATTCCTGGGCCGCATCGATCACCAGGTGAAGCTGCGCGGCTTCCGCATCGAGCTGGGCGAGATCGAAGCCACGCTGCGCAGCCTGCCGGAGGTGCGCGACGCCGCCGCGATGGTGCGCGAGGATCAGCCGGGCCAGAAGCGTCTGGTCGGCTACGTGGTGGCTGCCGACGGCCACCAACCCGCCGGCACGCAGGCGCTTCGCCAGGCCCTGGCACGCACGCTGCCCGATTACATGGTGCCGTCGCAACTGGTGTGGCTCGACGCGCTGCCGCAAACCCCGAACGGCAAGCTCGACCGCCGCGCGCTGCCGGTGCCCGACGCGCTGCAAGGCGAGGCCGCCTACGTCGCCCCGCGCACGCCGACCGAGCAGGCCCTGGCCGAAATCTGGTCGCAGGTGCTGAAGCTGGACCGCGTGGGCCTGCACGACAACTTCTTCGAGCTCGGCGGTCATTCGCTGCTGGCCGTGCAGGTGGCGTCCGCGCTGCGCGGCCGCTTCGGTGTGGAGGTGCCGCTGGCCGAGCTGTTCTCGCATCCGACGCTGGAGCGCTTCGCCCGCGCCGTGGCACGGGCCGCCGCCAGCGAATCGCAGCCGATCGCGCCGCGCGCGGTGCACGATGCGCGCGAGGGCGCGCCGCTGTCGTTCGCGCAACAGCGCCTGTGGTTCCTCGACCGGCTCGACAGGCGCGCCGGCGCGGCCTATCACATCCCGGTGGGCGTGCGCCTGAACGGCGCGCTCGACATCGGCGCGCTGCATCGCGCGCTGGACCGGATCGTGGCGCGCCACGAGGTGCTGCGCACGCGCTTCATGCTCGTGAACGGCGAGCCGGTGCAGCACGTCGATGCGCCGCATCGCTTCGTGCCTGCCACCCACGACCTGAGCGCGCAGCCCGATCCCGAAGCCGCGCTGCAGGCGCACGCCGAGGCGGAAGCCGCCGCGCCGTTCGACCTGTCGGCGGGGCCGCTCGTGCGCGGCCGGCTGCTGAAGCTCGGCGCCGAGGCGCACGTGCTGCTGGTGACGATGCATCACATCGCGAGCGACGGCTGGTCGATCGACGTGCTGATCCGCGAGTTCGGCACGCTGTACCGCGCCTTCAGCGCGGGCCGCGACGATCCGCTCGCGCCGCTCGCGATCCAGTACGCCGACTACGCGAGCTGGCAACGCCGCTGGCTCGACGGCGAGGCGCTGCAAGCCCGGCTCGCCTACTGGAAGGCCGCGCTGCACGGCGCGCCCGAGCAGACCAGCCTGCCGTTCGACCGGGCCCGCCCGGCGGTGCAGGATTACGCGGGCGAGCGCGTGGCGGTGACGCTCGACGCGCGGCTGAGCGCGCGCATCAAGGCGCTGGCGCGACAGCAGGGCACCACGGTGTTCAACGTGATGCTGGCGGCCTGGGCCGCGCTGGCCGGGCGCCTGTCGGGCCAGGGCGACGTGGTGATCGGCACGCCGGTGGCGAACCGCACGCGCTCGGAGGTCGAGCCGCTGATCGGTTTCTTCGTCAACACGTTGGCGCTGCGTCTGGACCTGTCGGGCCGCCCGACGGTGGGCGAGCTGGTGCAGCGCGTGCACGCGGCCACGCTGGCCGCGCAGGCGCATCAGGACGTGCCCTTCGATCAGGTGATCGAGGCCGTGAACCCGTCGCGCTCGATGGCGCACGCGCCGCTGTTCCAGCTGATGCTGGTCTGGCAGAACACCGCGCAGGCCGAGCTCGATCTCGGCGACGTGACGCTGCAGGGCATCGCGCCCGCGCAGGCCCCGGCGCAGTTCGACATGACGCTCGAACTCGGCGAGACCGGCGACGCCATCGCCGGCGGCCTGACCTTCGCCACCGCGCTCTACACGCGCGCGAGCGCCGAACGCTACGTCGGCTACTTCACCGCGCTGCTCGAAGGCATGGTGGCCGATGCCGGGCAGCCGATGTCGCGCCTGCCTCTGTTCGATGCCGCGGAAGCCGCGCGCCTGATCGCGACGCAGGGCACGCTGCTGCCCGTCGAGCCGGCCGAGGCGTCGATCCACGCGCGTTTCGAGGCGCAGGTGGCCCGTGCGCCCGAGGCGATCGCGCTCGGCGACGACGGCCGCCAGTTGAGCTATGCCGAACTGAATGCGCAGGCCAACCGCGTGGCGCATCGCCTGCGCGCGCTCGGCGTGGGCCCCGACGTGCTGGTGGGCCTGTTCGTGGAGCGCTCGATCGGCATGCTGGTGGGCCTGCTGGGCATCCTGAAGGCGGGCGGCGCCTACCTGCCGCTCGATCCCGCCTATCCCGAGGAGCGCCTCGCCTACATGCTCGACGACGCGCGCCCCGCGGCGCTCGTCACGCACTCGGGCCTGAGCGGCGCGCTGCCGGCCCATGCGCTGCCGGTGGTGTGCGTCGACGCCGGGCTCGAGGCCGAGCCCGCCGGTGATCCGTCGCCGCTCGTCAGCGCCGACAACCTGGCCTACGTGATCTACACCTCGGGCTCCACGGGCAGGCCGAAGGGCTCGCTGCACACGCACCGCAACGTGCTGCGCCTGTTCGACGCCACCGCGCCGTGGTTCGGTTTCGGCCCGGCCGACGTGGGCGCGCTGTTCCATTCGTTCGCGTTCGACTTCTCGGTGTGGGAGATCTGGGCCGCGCTGCTGCACGGCGGCCGGCTCGAGATCGTGCCGTTCGCGGTGTCGCGCTCGCCCGAGGCGCTGCACGCGCTGCTGGCACGCGCGGGCGTGACGGTGCTGAACCAGACGCCGTCGGCCTTCCAGTCGCTGATCCCGGTGGTGCTCGAGCGGGGCGCGCTGCCGGCCCTGCGCGTGGTGGTGTTCGGCGGCGAGGCGCTGAACCGCGACGCGCTCGAACCGTGGATCGCGCGCCACGGCTACGCGCACCCGCAGCTCGTGAACATGTACGGCATCACCGAGACCACGGTGCACGTGACCCACGCGCCGCTCGGCGCGCGGGCGGTGTCGCGCGCCTCGGTGGGCGTGCCGATCCCCGATCTGGCCGCCTACGTGCTCGACGGCGACGGCCAGCCGGTGCCGGCCGGCGTGGCCGGCGAGCTGTTCGTGGCCGGCGGCGGCGTGGCGCGCGGCTATCACGGCCGCGCCGCGCTCAGCGCCGAGCGCTTCGTGCCGAACCCGTTCGGCGCGCCGGGCAGCCGCATGTACCGCACCGGCGATCTGGCGAAGTGGCTGCCGGCAGGCGAGCTCGAATACCTGGGCCGCATCGACCATCAGGTCAAGATCCGGGGCTTCCGCATCGAGCTCGGCGAGATCGAGGCCGCGCTGCTCGCGCTCGACGCGGTGCGCGACGCCACGCTCACCGTGCACGACGACGCGCAGGGCAACAAGCGCCTGGTCGGCTACCTGGTGGCCGCCGATGCCGCCTCGCGCCCGGCCTCGCAGGCGCTGCGCGAGGCGCTGGCCGCCACGCTGCCCGACTACATGGTGCCGGCCCAGCTGATCTGGCTCGACGCCTTGCCGCTCACCCCGAACGGCAAGCTCGACCGCCGCGCGCTGCCGGCGCCCGACGCGATCGCGAGCGCGGCCGACTACGTCGCGCCCGCGACGCGCACCGAGCAGGTGCTGGCCGCGCTGTGGGCCGAGGTGCTCGGCGTCGAGCGGGTGGGCCTGCACGATCACTTCTTCGCGCTCGGCGGCCATTCGCTGCTGGCCGTGCGGCTGACGGCGGCGGTGCGTCGCGAACTGGGCGTGGAGGTGGCGCTGGCCGAGCTGTTCGCGCAGCCGGTGCTGGGCCGCTTCGCACGCGTGGTGGAGCAGGCCGCGGCCAGCGAGCTGCCGCCGATCGCGCCGCGCGGCGAGGACGAGATGGCGCAACCCGCGCCGCTGTCGTTCGCGCAGCAGCGCCTGTGGTTCCTCGATCAACTGGACCGCCGGGCGAGCGCAGCCTATCACCTGCCGATCGCGGTGCGCCTGAGCGGCCGGCTCGACGTGGCAAGGCTGCAGCAGGCGCTCGACCGGATCGTCGAGCGGCACGCGGTGCTGCGCACGCGCTTCGATCCGGCCGACGGCGAGCCGGTGCAGCGCACCGATCTGCCGGCGCGCTTCGCGCTGGCCAGCCACGACCTGAGCCTGCTGGCCGACCCGGAAAGCGATCTGCCGTGGCACGTGGAGACGGCGTCGGGCGAGCCGTTCGACCTCGCGGCCGGCCCTCTGGTGCGCGGCCGCCTGCTGCGGCTCGGCGCCCACGAGCACGTGCTGCTGATCACGATGCACCACATCGCGAGCGACGGCTGGTCGATGGGCGTGCTGATGCGCGAGCTCGGCGCGCTCTACACCGCGTTCAGCGAGGGGCGCGCCGATCCGCTGCCGCCGCTCGCGCTGCAATACGCCGATTACGCGGCCTGGCAGCGTCGCTGGCTGGCCGGCGAGGTGCTGGGCCGGCAGCTCGCCTACTGGCGCGACACGCTGCGCGGCGCGCCGGAGCAGACCACGCTGCCGCTCGATCGCGCGCGGCCGGCCGTGCAGGACTACGCGGGCGACAGCCTCGACATCGCGCTCGACGCGGCGCTGGCCGCGCGGGTGCGGGCGCTGGCACGGCGGCAGGGCACCACGGTGTTCAACGTCGTGCTGGCGGCCTGGGCCGCGCTGGTCGGGCGCCTGTCCGGCCAGGACGACGTGGTGATCGGCACGCCGGTGGCGAACCGCACGCGCGCCGAGGCCGAGCCGCTGATCGGCTTCTTCGTCAACACGCTGGCGCTGCGCCTCGACCTGTCGGGCCGCCCGAGCGCGGCCGAGCTGGTGCAGCGCGCCCACGCGGCCACGCTGGCCGCGCAGGCGCATCAGGACGTGCCCTTCGATCAGGTGATCGAGGCCGTCAACCCGCCGCGCTCGGTGGCGCATGCGCCGCTGTTCCAGCTGATGCTGTCCTGGCAGAACGACACGCCGCTGCCGGCGCAACTGGGCGGCGTGACGCTCGCCGGCCTCGCCCCCGCGCAGGTGCCGGCGCAGTTCGACGCCACCCTCGAACTCGGCGACGACGGCACGACCATCGCCGGCCGCCTGACCTTCGCCGCCTCGCTGTTCAGGCGCACCCACGTCGCGCGCTACCTGCGCTACTTCGAGGCGCTGCTCGCGGCGATGGTGGCCGAGGCGGACCGGCCGATGCCGCAGCTGACGATGCTGCCCGACGCGGAGCGCGAGCAGGTGCTGGCGCGCGGCATCGGTGCCGTCGTGGCGCGCGAGCCGGCGCAGGGCGTGCACGGGCTCGTGGAGGCGCAGGTGCGGCGCACGCCGGACGCGGTTGCGCTGGTGGACGAGGGCGCCGTGCTCAGCTACGCGCAGCTGAACGCGCGCGCCAACCGCCTGGCGCGCCGGCTCGGCACGCTCGGCGCGGGCCCGGAGCGCACGGTGGCGCTGTGCCTCGAGCGCGGCGTGGCGATGGTGGTGGGGCTGCTGGCGGTGCTGAAGGCCGGCGCCGCCTACGTGCCGCTCGACCCGCACCTGCCGGCCGAGCGCCTGGCGCGCATGCTGCAGGACTGCGCGCCGGCCGCCGTGCTGACCGACGGCGCCACGCTCGCGCGGCTGCCCGAGGTGCTGCAGGGCGCCGTGGCGCTCGACGGCCCGCACGCGCCCGACCTGTCCGACGCTTCGGGTATCGATGCGCGGGATCTGCGGTTGCCGGTGCACGCGGCCCAGCCCGCCTACTGCATCTACACGTCCGGCTCCACCGGGCTGCCGAAGGGCGTGATCAACACGCACCAGGCGGTCGTGAACCGCCTGCTGTGGATGCAGGCGCTGGGCGCGCTGGACGAGCAGGACGTGGTGCTGCAGAAGACGCCGTACGCGTTCGACGTGTCGGTCTGGGAATTCTTCTGGACCCTGCAGACCGGCGCGCGGCTCGTGATCGCGCGCCCCGACGGCCACAAGGATCCGCATTACCTGGCGCGCTGCATGGTGGACGAGGCCGTGTCGACGCTGCACTTCGTGCCGTCGATGCTGCAGGCCTTCCTCGACGCCGAGCCGGCGCTCGAGCTGCATTGCGTGCGGCAGATCTTCTTCAGCGGCGAGGCGCTGCCCGCGGCGCTGCTGCGCCGGTGCCGGGCGCAGTTCCCCGAGGCGGCGCTCGTCAACCTGTACGGCCCGACCGAGGCCGCCGTGGACGTCACCGCGTGGCGCTGCCCGGCCGGCTTCGACGGCGACACCGTGCCGCTCGGCGCGCCGATCGACAACGTCACCGTGCACGTGCTGGACGCCGCCCTCGAGCTGGTGCCGGCCGGCGTGGCCGGCCAGATCGCGATCGGCGGCGTGGCGCTCGCGCGCGGCTATCTGAACCGTGCGGACCTCAGCGCGCAGCAGTTCGTGCCCGATCCGTTCGGCGCACCCGGGGCGCGCCTGTACCTGACCGGCGACCTCGGCCGGCGCACGGCGGACGGCACGCTCGAGTATCTGGGCCGTCTCGATCACCAGGTGAAGCTGCGCGGGCTGCGCATCGAGCTCGGCGAGATCGAGGCCGCGCTGCGTGCCTTGCCGTCGGTGCGCGATGCGGCCGTGCTCGTGCACGAGGCCGGTGGCGAGAAGCGGCTGGTGGCCTGGGTGGTGGCTGCGCAGGGCCGCGAGGCCGCGCGCGAGCCGGCGCAGCAGCAGGCGTTGCGCGAGGCGCTCGCGGCCACGCTGCCCGACTACATGGTGCCCTCGCAACTGGTGTGGCTCGACGCGCTGCCGCTCACGCCGAGCGGCAAGCTCGACCGCCGCGCGCTGCCGGCGCCCGAGGCGATCGCGGGCACGGCCGAGTACGTCGCGCCGCGCACCGAGACGGAGCGCGCGCTCGGCGAGATCTGGGCCGAGGTGCTGCAGGTCGAGCGGGTGGGCATCCACGACAACTTCTTCGAGCTGGGCGGCCATTCGCTGCAGCTGATCCGGCTGCACCGGCGCATCGCGCCGCTCGCCACGAAACCGGTGTCGGTCGTGGACCTGTTCCAGTACCCGACGATCTCGCAGCTCGCGGGCCTGCTGCACGCGGCGCAGGGCGAGACGCAGTCGCGCATCCGCGATCAGGTGGACGCGGCGGCGCGGCGCGGCGAGCAGCGCCGCCGGCGCTTCGCGGCACCGGCCGCGCGCGAGAAGGTCGATTGAGGGGCCGCGCGCTGCGGCCAGATGGAATTCCAGACGCGTGGCGGAAGGCCACGGACTTGATAAACGGGTAAATCGGCATGAACGATCACATCGATCACGAAGACCAGCATCAGAACTCCATCGCCATCGTCGGGCTCGCCGGCCGGTTTCCGAAGTCGGCCGACGTGGACGCGTTCTGGGCCAACCTGCGCGCGGGCGTGGAGTGCATCGAGGCGTTTTCGGAGGAAACCCTGCTCGCGGCGGGCGTGGATGCCGGCACGCTCGGCAATCCGAACTACGTGCGCGCCGGCGCGCCGGTGGCCGACATCGACCGCTTCGACGCGAAGTTCTTCGAGATGACGGCCTCGGACGCCGCGCTGACCGATCCGCAGCACCGCGTGTTCCTCGAGACCGCCTGGGAGGCGCTGGAGATGTCGGGCTACGCGCGCCGCGATTTCCCCGGCCTGGTGGGCGTGTACGCGGGCGTGTCGTACAGCCGCTACCTGTTCGAGAACATCATGCAGAACCCCGGCCTGATGGCCACGCTGAACCCGATGCAGCTGATGATCGGCACCAGCAAGGACGCGCTCTGCTCGATGCTGTCGTACAAGCTGAACCTGCGCGGGCCGGCCGTGACGGTGCAGACCACCTGTTCCACCTCGCTGGTGGCCGTGCACACCGCGTGCCAGGCGATCCTGAACGGCGAGTGCGACATGGCGCTGGCCGGCGGCGTGTCGCTGCGCAACTTCGGCCCGGAAGGCTATTTCTATGCCGAGGGCGACATCAGCTCGCCGGACGGCCATTGCCGCACCTTCGACGCCGACGCGGCCGGCACGATCGGCGGCAACGGCGTGGGCATCGTGGTGCTGAAGAAGTACGAGCACGCGCTGGCCGACGGCGACACGATCCACGCCGTGATCCGCGGCTCGGCCGTCAACAACGACGGCGCGCAGAAGGTGGGCTTCACCGCGCCGAGCGTGACCGGGCAGATGAGCGTGATCTCCGAGGCGCTGGCGGTGGCCGGCGTCGCGCCCGAGGACGTGTCCTACGTCGAGGCGCACGGCACCGGCACGATCCTCGGCGACCCGATCGAGTTGCGCGCGCTGAACCACGTGTTCGCCACCGACGGCCACGCGCCGGCCAGCTGCGCGATCGGCGCGGTGAAGACCAACATCGGCCACCTCGATGCCGCCGCCGGCGTGGCCGGCCTGATCAAGGTCACCCAGGCGCTGCGGCATCGCGAGATTCCGCCCACGCTGCATTTCCGGCGCCCGAACCCGAACTTCGATCTGGCCGCGAGCCCGTTCTACATCAACGCCGCGCTCGAGGCGTGGCGGCCGAAGGCGGCCGGCCGGATCGCCGGCGTCAGCTCGTTCGGCATCGGCGGCACCAATGCGCACCTGATCGTGGAGGAGGCGCCGGTGCCGGCGCCGGCCGCGCCGTCGAGCCGGGCCGCCACGCTGCTGGTGTCGGCGAAATCGCCGGCCGCGGTGCGCGCCGGCCTCGCGCGGCTGCGCGAGCATCTGGCCGCGCAGCCCGGCATCGCGCTGGCCGACGCGGCCTTCACCACCCAGCTGGGCCGCGAGCATTTCGCGCATCGCGCCTCGCTCGCCTGCGAGAGCGTGGACGACGCGCTGCGCCAGCTCGACGCCGCCGACGGGATCGCCGTGGCCCACGCGCCCGAGCGCGGCGCCGCCGCGCTGCCGGTCGTGTTCATGTTCCCGGGGCAGGGCATCCAGTACGCGGGCATGGCGCGCGAGCTGTACGAGGCCGAGCCGGCCTTCGCGCGCGAGCTCGACGCCTGCCTCGTGCTGTTCCAGCGGCTTCACGCGCTCGACCTGCGCGCCGTGCTGGTCCCGTCGCCGGCCGACGCCGAGCGCGCGAGCGCGGCGATCAACGAGACGGAGCTGGCGCAGCCGGCGATCTTCTCGGTCGAATACGCGCTGGCGAAGTATCTGAACGGCCTGGGCATCGTGCCGAGCGCGATGCTCGGCCACAGCATCGGCGAATACGTGGCCGCCTGCCTGGCCGGCGTGTTCTCGCTCGAGGACGCGGTGCGGCTGGTGGGCGAGCGCGGCCGGCTGATGGCGAAGTCGCCGGCCGGCGCGATGCTGGCCGTGCACGCCGGCGAGGCCGCGATCCGCGCGCTGCTCGGCGAGGATCTGTGGATCGCGGCCGTCAATTCGCCCGACGCGTGCGCCGTGTCGGGTACGCCCGAGGCGATCGAGCGCCTCGCCGCCGCGCTGCGCGAACGGTCGATCGACTGCCAGCCGCTGCGCGTGTCGCGCGCGTTCCATTCGGGGCTGCTGAACGGCGTGTCGGGCGAGTTCCGCGCCTGCCTCGAACGCGTGCGCTTCGGCGAGCCCGCGATCCGCTTCGCCTCGAACGTCACCGGCGACTGGATCACGAAGGAAGCCGCGATGGATCCGGGCTACTGGATCTCGCATCTGCTCGGCGCGGTGCGCTTCGCCGACTGCGCGCAGACGGTGGCGAAGGACGGCGACGGCGTGTGGATCGAGGTCGGCCCGGGCCGCACGCTCGCCAATCTCGTGCAGTTCGGCCTCGCGCCGGACCCGGCGCGCGCCGTGGTGGCCACGCTGCCCGACGTCAGGCTGAAGGTCACGCCGCGTCAGGCGATGGCCGCCGCGCTCGGCCAGCTGTGGGCGCACGGCGTGCGCATCGACTGGCGCGCGCTGCACGAAGGCGAGGCGCGGCGCCGGATTCCGCTGCCGACCTATGCGTTCGAACGCGAGCGCCACTGGGTCGAGGCGACCGGGCAGGGTGTCGAGCCGGGGGGCGGTGAAGCGGGTTCGGCTCCGGCCGTGGCCTCGACGCAGGGCAAGTACGCCGACGTGACGAAGTGGCTGTATCAGCCGTCGTGGCGCCGTCGCGCCGCGCTGCCGCGCCAGGCCGGCGAGGGCCACGGCGCCGCGCCGGCCGGCCCGGTGCTGGTGTTCGGCAATGCCGACGCGCGGGTCGAGGCCGTCGTGCAGGCGCTGCGTGCGCGCAACGCCAGCGTCGTGCTGGTGCGCGAGGGCAGCGCCGGGAGCGAGCCGTCGCTCGGCGCCGGCGACGAGCAGCGCGTGGATCCGTCGAATCCCGAGCATTACGCCGCGCTGTTCGCGCATCTGGTGCAGACCAACCGGCTGCCGGTCGCGCTGCTGCATCTGTGGTCGCTGTCGGAATCGGCCAGCGAGTCGGGCGACACCGCGCGCTACCACGACCTGCTCGCGCTGGCCGGCGTGCTCGGCAACATCCAGAGCCCCGAGCCGATCGCGCTGACGGTGGCCGGCCACGGCGTGCACGCCGTGCTCGGCGACGAGCCGCTGCAGCCGCACGCGGCGCTGATCGCGGCGGCCTGCAAGGTGCTGCCGCTCGAATTCCGCAGCCTGCTGGTGCGCTACGTGGACGTGGTGGCGAGCGAGCTCGGCGCGCCGTCCTCGCACACGGCGGCGATGCTGTGCGACGAAGTCCTGCGCAATCGCGGCACCGGGCAGGTGGCGCTGCGCGGCCGCAGCGCCTGGATCGAGGAGATCGTGCACGCGGCACCGGCCGCCGGCGACGCGGGCTTCGCGCTGCGCGACGCGGGCCTCTATCTCGTGACGGGCGGGCTCGGCGGCATCGGGCTGGTGTTCGCCCACTACCTGGCCGACCGCGCCCGGGCGCCCACGCTCGTGCTGACCGGCCGCAGCGCGCTGCCGCCCGCGGGCGAATGGGACGCGTACCTGGCGTCGCACGACGCGGGCGACGCCACCGGCGCGAAGCTCGCCGCGATCCGTGCGCTCGAGGCGAAGGGCGCGCGCGTGCACTACGTGGCGGCGGACATCGCCTCGGCGTCCGACGTCGGCCGTCTCGCCGATCGGGTCGCCATGCTGGGCCGGCCGAACGGCATCTTCCACGCGGCCGGCGTGGGCGACATCGCGCTGCTGCACTTCCGCAGCCGCGAGGCCGGCGAGCGGATCCTCGCCGCCAAGGTGGCCGGCACGCTGCTGCTGAAGCGCCACTTCGCGCTGGCCGAGCTCGACTTCACGATCCTGTGCGCGTCGGTCAACGGCCTGTGCCCGACGATCGGCCAGACCGATTACTGCGCGGCCAGTACTTTCCTCGATGTCTTCGCGCAGGCGGAGCGGGCATCATCGGGCGCCAACGTGCTGTCGGTCGACTGGGGCACCTGGCACGAGACGGGCATGGCCGCGCAGGCGGCGAAGGATGCGCAGGATGGCCCGGTCGGGATCCTGAACGCCGAGGGCGTGCAGGTGTTCGAGCTGCTCGGGCAGAGCGCCGCGCCGCAGGTGGTGGTGTCGCCGTACGAGTTCGCGCGGTTCGCGGCGCTGGTGGCCTCGGCCAACCAGGGTTTCGCGTCGGGCGAGGGCGCGGCCGGCAGCGGCGCCGCGGCCGCGAGCGTCGCGGACGACCCGAACGCACCGACCGAGGCGCGGCTGCTCGCGCTGTGGCGCCAGCTGTTCGGCAGCGCGTCGCTGGGCGTGGACGACAACTTCTTCGAGAGCGGCGGCCACTCGCTGCTCGCGCTGCAGATGCTGGCGCGGATCCGCGACCTGTTCCGGATCAATTTCGGTCTGCACAAGGTGTTCGAGGCCCCGACCGTCGCGCTGCTGACGAAGCAGATCGACGAGGCCGTGGCGCAGAAGAAGGCCGCTTCGGAGAAGAAGTTCATCGAGGCGACGAAGACGAATCTCGACGGCATGTCGCGGGAAGCGTTGATGAAGCTGCTGGAAGAGAAGCGTCGCGCGAAGGCGAACGCGGCGGCCAAATAGGGAGCGGGCGATGGAAGAGCTGTCTCTGGACGCGATCAAGCAGGAACTGCTGGCGCTGATGGCCGCGGAAGCGGGCGAGCTGGATGGGGATGCGGCCGACGAGGTGCGGCTCGCACCCGTCGCGCGCGAGGACGGCATGCCGCTGTCGTTCGCGCAGCGCCGGCTCTGGTTCCTCGACCGGCTCGACCGGCAGGCCGGCGCGGCCTATCACGTCAACGTGGCGCTGCGCCTGGACGGCGCGCTCGACGTGGACGCGCTGCGCCGCGCGCTCGAACGGGTGGTGGCGCGCCACGAGGTGCTGCGCACGCATTTCGAGCTGGTGGGCGACGAGCCCGTGCAGCGCATCGCCGCCGCGATGCCGTTCGCGCTGGACACGCGCGATCTCTCGGGCCTGGCCGAGGTGGCCGACCTGGAAGCCGAAGCGTACCGGCTCGCGCGCGAGCAGGCCGCCACGCCCTTCGAGCTGGCCACGGGCCCGCTGGTGCGCGCGAGCCTGCTGCGGCTGGCCGCGCACCAGCACGTGCTGCTGGCCACCATGCACCACATCATCAGCGACGACTGGTCGCTCGCCGTGCTGATCGGCGAGCTGGGCGTGCTGTATCGCGCGTTCGCCGAGGGCCGCGACGATCCGCTGCCGCCGCTCGCGATCCAGTACGCCGATTACGCGGTATGGCAGCGCCGCTGGCTCGCCGGCGACGAGCTGCAGGCCCAGCGGACCTACTGGCAGACCACGCTGCGGGGCGCGCCCGAGCTGACCGAGCTGCCGCTCGATCACGCGCGCCCGGCCGCGCAGGATTACGACGGGCAGAGCCTGGACGTGCGCCTCGACACCGCGCTGAGCGCGCGCATCCGGGCGCTCGCGCAGCGCCACGGCACCACCGTGTTCAACGTGGTGCTGGCCGCCTGGGCCGCGCTGGTGGGGCGGCTGGCCGGCCAGGACGACGTGGTGATCGGCACGCCGGTGGCGAATCGCACGCGCACCGAGGTCGAGCCGCTGATCGGCTTCTTCGTCAACACGCTGGCGATGCGCATCGACCTGTCGGGCCGGCCGAGCGCGGCCACCCTGCTCGCGCGCGTGCATGCGGCCACGCTGGCCGCGCAGCGCCATCAGGACCTGCCCTTCGATCAGGTGATCGAGGCCGTGAACCCGCCGCGCTCGATGAGCCACACGCCGCTGTTCCAGCTCGTGCTGAACTGGCAGAACGCCGAGCAGGACGGCCTCGCGCTCGGCGACGTGGCCCTGCGCGGCATGCCGCTGGAGCAGACCCGCGCGCAGTTCGACGCCAATCTGGAGCTGCGCGACGATCACGGCTGCATCGCCGGCACGTTGACTTTCGCCACCGCGCTGTTCGAGCGCGCGAGCATGGCGCGCTACCTCGGCTATCTCGAGGTGCTGCTGGCCGGCATGACGGATGACGACGCGGCCTGCGTCGATGCGATCGAGCTGATCCCGGCCGGGGAGCGCGAGCGCATGCTCGTGCAGTCGAACGACACCGCGCGCGCGACGCCGCGTGCGGGCCTGGCCGCGCTGTTCGAGGCGCAGGCCGATCGCACCCCCGACGCCGTGGCGGTGGTGCACGAGGGCGCCACGCTGAGCTATCGCCAGCTCGAGGCGCGCGCGAACCGCCTCGCGCATCATCTGCGCGCGCTCGGCGTGCGCGAGGGCGGCCGCGTGGGCATGTGCCTCGAACGCGGGCTCGACGCGATCACCGCCGTGCTCGCGATCGTCAAGGCGGGTGCGGCCTACGTGCCGCTCGACCCGGCGCACCCGCCGCAGCGGCTCGCGCTGATGCTCGACGACAGCGCCGCCGCGCAGGTGGTGACGCAGCGCGCGCTGTCGGGCTGCCTCGTCGAAGGCGGTTTCGCCGGGCAGGTGATCGAACTCGACGCGCCGGAAGCCGCCTGGACGGCCTGTCCCGACACGCCGCCCGGCCTGGAGGGCGGGCGCGCCGCGCTCGCCTACATCATCTACACGTCGGGTTCGACGGGGCGCCCGAAGGGCGTGATGGTCGAGCACGGCTCGGTGATCGACCTCGTGGTGAACACCGACTACGTCGCGCTCGACGCCACGCACGTCGTGGCGCAGGTGTCGAACCTGGCCTTCGACGCCGCCACCTTCGAGATCTGGGGCGCGCTGCTGAACGGCGCGCGCCTCGCCTGCATCGGCCGGCAGACGGCGCTCGACCCGCGCAGCTTGCTGGCCGCGCTCGCGCGCGACGGCGCGAACGTGATGTTCCTGACCACCGCGCTGTTCAACCAGCTGGCCGCGCGCGACGCGGGCGCATTTGCGCGCTTCGACACGCTGCTGGTGGGCGGCGAGGCGCTCGACCCCGCCGCGATCGCGCGGGTGCTTGGCGCGGCGCGCCCGCGCCGGCTGCTGAACGCCTACGGCCCGACCGAGACCACCACCTTCGCGGTGTGCCACGAGATCACGCAAGCCGCCGCGGGGCGCAGCGTGCCGATCGGCAGGCCGATCGCCAACATGCGCGCGCTGGTGCTCGACGCGCAACTGCGCCCGGTGCCGGTGGGGGTGCCCGGCGACCTGTATCTGGGCGGCAGCGGCGTGGCGCGCGGCTATCTGAACCAGCCCGCGCTGACGGCCGAGCGTTTCGTGGCCGATCCGTTCTCGAGCGAGGCCGATGCCGGCGACGGGCCGGCGCGGCTCTACAAGACCGGCGACCGCGCGCGCTGGCTGCCGCAGGGCGCGCTGCAATACCTGGGGCGCGTGGACGACCAGGTGAAGCTGCGCGGCTTTCGCATCGAGCTCGGCGAGATCGAGACCGCGCTGCGCGCGCTCGACGCCGTGGCCGACGCCGTGGTGATCGTGCGCGAGGACGCGCCCGGCGATCGCCGGCTGGTGGCCTATGGCGTGGTGGCCAGCGGCCACGCGGCCCCCGGCCTGCCGGCGCTCAGGCAGGCGCTGGCGGGCAGCCTGCCCGACTACATGGTGCCGGCGCAGATGGTCTGGCTCGACGCGCTGCCGGTCACGCCGAACGGCAAGCTCGATCGCCGCGCGCTGCCGGTGCCCGAGGCGATCGCGAGCGAGGTGGCCTACGTCGCGCCGCGCACGCAGACCGAGCAGGCGCTCGCCGCGATCTGGGCCGAGCTGCTGCAGGTCGAACGCGTGGGCCTGCACGAGCATTTCTTCGAACTCGGCGGCCATTCGCTGCTGGCCGTGCAGCTGGCCTCGCGCGTGCGCGCCCGGCTCGGCGTGGAGGTGGCGCTGGCCGAGCTGTTCGCGCGGCCCACGCTCGGGCAGTTCGCGGCCGCGGTCGAGCAGGCCGGCGCCAGCGCGCTGCCGCCGATCGTGGCGCGCGATCGCGATGCCGCCGCCGTGCTGTCGTTCTCGCAGCAGCGGCTGTGGTTCCTCGACCGGCTCGAGACCGGCGCGAGCACGGCCTATCACGTGATGGTGGGCCTGCGGCTCGGCGGCGAGCTGAACGAGGCCGCGCTGCGCCAGGCGCTCGATCGCATCGTGGCGCGCCACGAGGTGCTGCGCACCGGCTTCGAGGTGGTGAACGGCGAGCCCGTGCAGCGCGTGGCGGCCGAGGCGCGCTTCGCGCTGGCGAGCCACGACCTGTCGGGCATGCCCGACGGCGAGGCGCAGGTGCGCCGCCACCTGGCCGAGGAGGGCGACACGCCGTTCGATCTGGCCACCGGGCCGCTGGTGCGCGGGCGCCTGCTGCGGCTCGGCGCGCGCGAGCACGTGCTGCTGGCCACCCTGCATCACATCGTGAGCGACGGCTGGTCGATGGGCGTGCTGGTGCGCGAGTTCGGCGAGCTGTATCGCGCCTTCAGCCAGGGGCAGGACGATCCGCTCGCGCCGCTGGCGATCCAGTACGCCGACTACGCGGCCTGGCAACGCGGCTGGATGACCGAAGCCGTGCTGGCCCGCCAGCTCGCCTACTGGCGCGAGGCGCTGCACGGCGCGCCCGAGCGGCTGACGCTGCCGACCGACCGGCCGCGCCCCGCCGTCAAGCGCCAGCGCGGCGCGATCGTGCCGCTGCGCTGGTCCGCCGAGCTGAGCCGCGACCTGAACGCGCTGAGCCAGCGCGCGGGGGCGAGCCTGTTCATGACGCTCGCCGCGGCGCTCGGCGTGGTGCTGGGGCG
>JASLEG010000144.1 GCA_030151225.1 Burkholderia sp.
GCGGCGAGCCGGATAGCTCGCGTAGTCCTCGAAGGACATCAGGTGCATGTAAAGGCTGTAGAAGGTGAGCGTGGTGCCCGGCGGGAATTCCATCGTGTGTCGCACGAGCGCGAAGCCGGTGCTGTAGGGCGAAGCGTGCGAGGCCGTGCCGTCGGTCGCGGCCACCTCGCTGACCGGATAGGCTCGATCCGCGCGAAATGCGATCACCTCGCCGTCGGCGATGCAGCGCAGGCCGGCATCGAGATCGAGCGCCTGCCCGGCGCCGCCTTCCGTGATGTGGATGCCGCCATGCCACATGGCGCCGCGGCTGACGAGAAACGAGCCCGACGATTCACGTTCGGCGAGCAGCCGAAAAATCTCGTGCTCGTCGGCAAAGGGGGTGGCGGGTTGACCGTTTCCATTCCCCTTGCGCAGGAAGGGAAACGCGAATTGCAGGCGTTTGATTTTTCGACGGACAGGTGCCGGCGCATTCCGCGCATGTGGATGTGCATGCCCTCGCCCCGCACCGCTTCGACTGGCTGCCAAGCGCCCCTCCCGTCAAACGTTCGTGGAATGACCCGCACGAAACGTTAGATGACGAGAACGGTGCTCAGCTATTTGACGAGTCCGATTTGGAAAACCCAAATCGCCGCATCCGGCAACAACCGACAGGATTCGACGCGCTGCCTCAACCCCGCCCCAGCAGCCCCGGTAAATTCCCGTCGAACGCATAGGTACCCGAATGCGTCGTCCGGAACCACGGGCAGGCGTAGATCGCCCCGCCCAGGTCGCGCCACTTCCGGCAGAACGACACGTCCTCCGACAGCGAGCGCCCGTCCGGCGTACGCAGGAATTCGAAGTGTTCGTGCATGTGCCGCGCGTGCGGCACCAGATGCCGGTAGATGAGCGGCAGCTCCACGCGGGTTTCCGGATACGCGCTCGCGAGCCGCTCGAACACGGCCCGCTCGATCAACATCATCCCCGCGCCGCCGGCCGACACCTCCACCGCGCGCTCGGACTGGTCGAACGCGCCATCGCCGATCGCGTGCACCGTGTGCCGGTAATCGGCGGCAGCGAGCGCCACCTGTCTCGCCGGCATGTCGGGATGGCGGCGCGCCAGCGCCACCACGGCCTCCCAGTCGATCTGCTTGCCGGGATACGGCCCGAGCGCCACCTCGGCCTGCAGGTCATACATGCGCAGCACGTCGCGCCCCTCGAAGCCGACGTCGGCGTCGACCAGCAGCAGATGCGAGGCCGACGATTCCGACAGAAAACGCTGGATCAGCACGTTGCGCTGCTCGTGCAGCAGCGGCGTGCCGGTCAGATAGAAATGTTCGAAGGCGATGCCGGCGCTCAGGCAGGCATGCTGCAGCGACAGCAGACCGCTCACGTACGGCATGAAACAACTCGAGCCGTAGGCGGGCGTCGCGACGAAGATGCCGGGAGTCGTTGTCATGGTGGCCCGAAACGAAATGAAACGGTTGCCCCTCTATTCGTCCGACCTTTTTATTGAAAATCCTAACTATCGTCAACTCGGACTAACGTCTGTCCCGGATATCGGTGCGCCGTGCTGCACGGCAACCTCACCATCAAGATAAGTATTCTTATCGGTACGGAATCATGGACACGGCAAACTGCCGTGTCCGAAAACGCCCCGTGCCTCAACCCATCGTCAGCACCGTGCGCCGCCGGCTGTCGGTGGTGGCCCAGGCCTCGCCCACCTGCTCGAGTGGCATGGCATGCGCATCGATCCGCAGGCCCGCGCGCGGCGCGACGTCGAGCACCATGCGCAGCGCCTCGATCAGCAGCGGCAGCGGCACGCTGCCCAAGCCGCTGCCCATCAGCGTGATGGCGGTCGAGCGCAGCACGGCGGCCGGCAGCGAGATCTCGCCGCCGCCGATCGCGCCGATCTGCACGTAGCGCAGCACCGCCAGATCCGGCAGCGCCCGCGCCGCGGACGTCAGCAGGCGGTGCGCGCTCGGCCCCCACAGGTAGTCGAGCACCACGTCCACCCGGCCCCCGAACTGTTCGCGCAGCGCGGCGTCGAGCGCCTCGTCGTGGGTCAGCGGCACCAGCACGTCGGCGCCGAGCGCGGCGAGTTCGGCCAGCGCGGTGGCGTCGCGCCCGGTGGCGATCACCTTGCCCGCGCCGAGGTACTTCGCGAGTTGCACCGCGAGCCGGCCCGACGAGCCGGTCGCGCCGTTCACGAGCACCGTCTCGCCGAATTCGAGCCGGGCCCGCTCCTTGAGCGCGGCCCACGACGACATGGCCGGAATCGCGAGCGCGGCGGCGGTGAGGTCGTCGAGCGCGTCGGGCACCGGCAGGCAATGCGCATCGGGCGCGAGGCTGCGCTCGGCCATCGCGCCGTGCGGGGCCTTCGGGCCGAAGAAATACACGCGGCGGCCGTCGGCATCCAGGCCCACGCCGTCGATGCCGGGCACGAACGGCTCGAAGGGCGCGCCGCCCTCGCCCGTCGCCGCCGACGAGTAATGCACGCCCGCCGCGCGCGAACGTGTGACGTGGCTCAGCGCGGCCGCGGCCACGCGGATCTCGCGGTAACCGTCGCGCGCGCGCGGCGCGTCGAATTCGCCGTGAACGGGCGACTGGCCCGCCGATTTCACGATTGCTGCCTTCATGGCGTCCTCCTCGATTCGATTCGTGATGCGAACCGGTGCCGCCGTCGGTCGGCCACCGGATTCGCGCTCGTGTCAGTGTGCCGGCTGGGCGTCGATCCACGCACGCAGCGCGGGATCGCGCAACTCGAACACCTCGAAGATGCCGAGCGCGCGCAGCGCCGGCAGCGCGGCCTGGATGTCGGCGCGCGCCTCGGCCCGTGCCTCGGGGCTCGCATCGGGCGTGCCCAGCACGCGCGCATTGAAGAGGAAGGCGCCCACCGTGCCCTTGCGCACGGTCACGCCGTTCAGTTCGGCCTGGTTCTGCCCGTCGGGGAGGAGGTGTTCGGCTCGCATCGTGATGTTCTCCTGGTGCCGGCGGCCCTTCGCCTGAAAGGCGCCGTTCGGTTTCGATGCCAGGCAGTCTATCGGGATACAATCGGCCGATCTCCGGCATGCAAGCCAATCGATACGGAATTTCGGTCATGATCGATCCGCTGCTCCCCCCACCGCTCGTACTTCAGTCGGGCGGACCGTTAGTTGCCGCTGTGGAATTGACGCAGGCGATGCCGCGCGAAACGGACAGGCATCGACATCCGCGCGGCCAGTTGCTCGGCGCGCTGAGCGGGCTGCTGTCGGTGGGGCTCGAGACGCAGCAGTGGGTGGTGCCGGCCACCCATGCGATCTGGGTGCCCCCGCATCATTGGCACGCGCTGCGCTCGCACGGGCCGTTCTCGGGCTGGAGCGTGTTCGTGGAGGAAGCGGCCTGCGCGGCCCTGCCCGCCGCGCCGCGCGCGATCCGCACCAATGCGCTGCTGCGCGAGGCGGTGCGGCGCGCGGCCACCTGGCCGGCCGGGCCGCGCGATACGAACGAAACGCGCATCGCCGAGCTGATCGTGGCCGAGATCGCGGCCTCGCCCGCCCAGGCGCTGGGCCTGCCGAAACCGCGCGACCCGCGCCTCGTGCGGATCACCGACGCCCTGGCGGCCGACCTCGCCGACTCGCGCAGCGCGGAGGACTGGGCGCGCTGGGCCGGCATGGCGCCACGCACGCTGAGCCGACACTTTCTCGACGAAACCGGCATGCGCTTCGCGCAATGGCGCCAGCAGGCGCGCGTGCTGCGCGCACTCGAGCGGCTCGCGGCCGGCGCGCCGGTCACCACGATCGCGCTCGAACTCGGCTACGAGAACGTCAGCGCGTTCATCGAGATGTTCCGGCGCACGCTGGGCGTGACGCCGGGGCGCCATGCGGCGCAGGTCGAGGCGCCATGAGCCGCCGCGACGCACGGAAACCCGATTGACCTCGACGGAACCCGATCTCGCCGCATCGGGCTATCCGCCGCGGGCACCGGCCCGCTATCATGCGAGCCGCGCCGAGCCGAGCCGCGCCACCCATCATTCGACCATTCACGAGAGACATTCCGAGTGCGCCCGCCGTGCCGTCCACGGCGGGCGCCCCTTTCCGCCATGCCCGTCACGACCTTCCTCGATCTGTCCCGGCGCGCCGCCGCCGCTGTCGGCGCCGCCGCCGCGCTGTGCTGCGCCGTCACCTCCGCCAACGCCACGGTGCTGATGTATCCCTATCCGAACGAGGCGCCGAGCTTCAATTTCCGCGAGTACGCGCAGGGCAACCCCGGCGTGCTGAGCACCGGCTACGGTCCGCTCACGCTGACCTCGGCCTATCGCGTGCTCGGCGGCCACCCGCTGTCGGTGGACGACCTCAAGATGCTCGCGGCGGTGCCCTCGCCGCTCGACGCACACTGGGAGGCGCGCGAGACCTGGAACAAGGCGCGCAACGACGTGCTCGGCCAGCCGCAGGCAGGTAGCGGCGGCGGCACCGACGACAACCCGCTGTGCGCCGACGACGGTTTCGCGCAGGCGGCCAAGTCGCTCGCGGGCTTCGTGCAGACCTACGGCGCGTCGGACGATTGGGTGCGCGACTGGACCCAGGCGCAAGTGGTGGTGTTCTCGAATTGCGGTTCGGGCCACGCGGCGCACCTGCCGGCCGCAGCCCCGGCCGGCGCGCCGGCCTGGCTCGTGCAGGCGCGTGCGTATCAGCGCGCGGCGGCGCAGTTCTACGCGCGCCGGTTCGAGGCGGCCGCTACCGGCTTCGATGCCATCGCACAGGATCCGGCCTCGCCGTATCGCACGATCTCGGCCTATCTCGCCAGCCGCGCCCGCCTCGAGCAGGCCGTGCGGTTGCCCGACGATACGCGCGGCACGGCGCTGTCGGCCACCGCCGACGCGCTCGGCCAGCAACAGGCCGGCGCCGCGCCCGCGCAGCAGGCGAACCTGCGCGCGCTCGAGCGTCGCGCGCGCTTTCAGGCCGATCCCGAGGCGGAACTGCGCCGCATCGAGGATCGCATCGCGAACCAGCCCTGGGATGCGGACACGCTGCAGGATCTGAAGGACTACATCTACGCGCTGAATCTGGACGCGCAGCCGAACAACGGCCTGCATCGCCGGCCCGTGATCGACGCCGTGCCACGCGGCGGCCTGACCGACTGGCTCGCCACGATGCAGGCGGACCCGGCACCGGCCGGCGGCTCGGCCAGGGTCGCGGGCGAAACCGTGACCGGCGCGGCCGCGCTGTGGCGCAGCTCGAATTCGGTGGCGTGGCTCGTGGCCACGCTGCAGGCCGCGCCGAGCCTGCACGCGCTGCCGGTCGACGTACTCGACGCGGCCACCGCCGTCACGCCACGGAGCCCGGCCTTCGCGGCGATCCAGTACCGGCTGCTGAAACTGCGCGACGCGAACATCGCCGTGCAACGCGCGGCGGGCAAGAACACGGCCACGCTCGATGCCGCGATCTGCCACGACGC
This sequence comes from Burkholderia sp., assembly GCA_030151225.1. Taxonomy (GTDB): domain Bacteria; phylum Pseudomonadota; class Gammaproteobacteria; order Burkholderiales; family Burkholderiaceae; genus Burkholderia. The sequence goes on from JASLEG010000144.1 coordinate 5,413, forward strand.
GGAACAGCTGCTCGCGCACCACGCGGATCGCTTCCCCGGCCGCGACGCCAACCTGCTGCACCAGCTGTGGGCCGAGCACACCGCGAGCCCCGCGGTGTTCATGCAGCAGATCTGGATGCACGCGCCGTCCGAGGTCGATCTCGGCAAGGATGCCGCCGCCGACGGCGGCGGCGACGGCATTCCGTACGAATTCGCCGACCTGATGAACGAGCGCCTGTCGGTCGACGATCTCGAGACGCTGTGGAAAGCCAGCGCCGCCGCGACCGCCGGCAGCCCGACGGCACGGGCCCACGCCGAACTGAGCGCCATGCTGTTCGTGCGCGCGGCGCTGCTGCAGCGCGACGACGTGGCGAAGCGCATCGCGCCCGAGCTGAAGACGCTGCGCCCGAAGCTGGCCGGCGACATCGACGCCTGCCTCGACGCCGAGACGGCCGACAAGCCGTATCGGCTGACCGTGATGCTGCTCGACGACACCACGCTGTCGGCGATCGTGACCGACGGCGGCTGGGTGCCCTACAGCGCGCTCACGCCGACGCTCGACACGAGCCTGGGCGCCGCGCACGGCACCAACGGCGCGCTGCATCCGGTGCTGTTCCAGAACGCCGCGCAGCGCCACAAGGCTGCGAGCGAAGTGGCCGCGCTGCGCCAGTTGAAGACCGGCGTGCCCTACATGAGCGAGGCGCTGGTCTCGCACGTGCACCGGCACCCGTTCGACTTCGGCAACCCGGCCCACCTCGCGGCATTCGTCGGCACCACGCGCTACGCGTCCGAGCCGAAGGCCTCGCGTGCCGCGTTCCGCCTGCTGCATCGCTGGTACTTCTTCACGCCGTCGGCGCGCTTCACGAAGTACTGGTACTGAGCGACACGACAGACTCGCCGGCCCCCTTCAGAACTCCTGACGCGTGGGCCGGAACACCACCTCGTTGATGTCCACCTCCTCGGGCGCGCCGATCACGTAGGCCAGCAGGCTCGCGAACGAATCGGCCGGCAGCGCGATGCCGTAGAACTCGCGCACGGCCGCGGCGATGTCGGGCTCGGTGATGCTGTCGGGCAGCTCGGTGTCGATCGCGCCCGGCGAGATCACCGAGGTGCGGATCCCGTAAGGCTTGACCTCCTGGCGCAGGCCCTCCGACAGCATCCGCACCGCCGCCTTGGTGGCCGCGTACACGGCGCTGCCCGGCCGTACCTTGTGCGCGGCCACCGACGCCACGTTGATCAGGTGCCCCGATTTCTGCGCCCGCATGTGCGGCAGCGCGGCGGCGATGCCGTACAGCACGCCCTTCAGGTTCACGTCGATCATGCGGTCCCAGTCGTCGGTCTTGCCGCGCTCGAGCGGCGAATGCGGCATCAGCCCGGCGTTGTTGACGAGCACGTCGATGCGGCCGAAGGCGTTCACGGCGGCCTCCACGAGCCGCGCGACCTCGTCGCGGCGCGTCACGTCGGTGGGCACCGCGAGCGCCTCGGCGCCCTGCGCCCTGAGCTCGGCGGCCAGCGCCTCGATGCGTTCGGCGCGGCGCGCGCCGAGCACGACGCGGGCACCGTCGGCCGCCAGCCGGCGCGCGGCGGCCTCGCCGAGGCCACTGCTCGCGCCGGTGATGACGACGACCTTGTTGCGGATCTGGGTGGGCGTGGACATGCGGGATTCTCCGGTCGGGGCGGGCGTAAGGCGGCAAGCGCCGAAGCCCGCGTGAATGAACGTCAGACCGAGAATCTAGCGCAGGCCGGCGCGGCACGTGAAGACATGCGGCGCGCACGGACTGGTGAACATGGCTCAGCAATCGAGCCGCGCGGGCGAAAAAAAACGGGCGACGCTCGCGCATCGCCCGTTCTCGTCGACTTCCGGCGTGTTGCCGCCGGCCGCCCGACGTCTACTTCTGCGCCGCGTTCTTCTTCAGCGCCGCCAGGATCCGCTTCTCCAGCGAGACATAATCGCCGCCGAAGTGGTGATCGCCCCCGGTCTTGATGATCTCGGCGCCGGTGCCGACCAGCGCAGGGCACAGCGTCTCCGTCTCGGTCGCGCCGTAGAAGCACTGCACGAGGTTGGCCGGCATCTTCGCGAACTCGGGGCGCGCCTGCAGCGCCTTGTCGCTCGCGGGCATGCCGAGCCAGCCGGTCACGCGGATCTGGAAGTCCGCCGCCGGCGCGAAGCCGAGCAGCGAGACCACCGCCACCTTGTCCCTGAGCGGCTGCGGCAGCCGGTTGTAGGCGAACGGCATCACGTCGGCGCCGAACGAATAGCCGATCAGCGCGACGTGCGACGCGTGCCAGCGCGCCATGTAGGTCTGCATCACGCGCGCCAGATCGTGGCTCGTCTGCGCCGGGCTCTTCTCGCTCCAGAAGTAGCGCAGGCTGTCCCAGCCCACCACCGACACGCCGTCCTTCTGCAGCGCCTCGGCGATCGTCTTGTCGAGATCGCGCCAGCCGCCGTCGCCCGAGATCACGATCGCGAGCAGGTCGGCGTTCGGCGCGCCCGCGCCGCCCGACCTGGCCGGCAGCTCCACCAGCGGCAGGTCGGACACGTCGAGCTCGTCGGCCGTGCCGTCGCGCAGGTGCGGCGCGAGCAGCGTCACGAGGCGCGCGGCGCCGCCGTCCGCGGCGGTGTCGACGAAGCCCGGCGTCTTGCGACGGCTCACCGTCGGATCGGGCGGGCACATCCTGAAGCGCGGATCGAGCGTGGCGGCCGGGGCCACCGTCACCGCGCCCGAAATCGTGTTCTCGGGGGCTTGCGCGAGCACCTGGCGTGCCAGCGCGCCGCCCTGCCCGATGCCGGCCACGATCGGCGCGTAATAGCGCGAGGTCTTCAATTGGCGTTCGAGCTGATGGCTGACCGCCTCGGCATCGCCCACCAGCTGATGGCAGCTTTCCTTCGCCTTGGCGAGATTGGCCGCGTAGCGCTCCGTGTCGACGCCCACCGTCAGCGCGCCGGCCTTGGCCAGCGCCTCGGCCGTGGTCTGATCGGCCGCGCTCCAGCCGGCCGCCTCCGAATACAGCACCACGAAGCCGTGCACGTCGCCGTCGGGCTTGACCACCGTGACCTCGCCGTAGCGCCCGCCCGGCACGTGCCCCGCCACGCCGGCCGCGACCGACACGACACTCGCCGCGCTGGCCGCACTCGCGGTACTGACCGTCGCGGCCTTCGACGCGTGCATCGCCTTGCCCATTTCCGCCGCGCCGGCACCCGCCGCATGCGCCACCGCCACACCCGCGACCAGCGCGAGCCGGCCCAAACCATTCCACGTCATGAACGCCGACCTCCTGCCAGCAAGGACAAATCGGCGAGCGTGACGAACACGCCCACCGAACCGGAAGCCGCCAGATAGCGCGGTTCCCATTGCGGCTCGAACTTGCTCTTGAACGCGCGCAAGCCGCGGAAATTGTAGAAACGTCCGCCAAAACGCCACACCACGCGGCCGAGCCGATGCCAGACCGACGACATCGGTGCCGTGCCCATCCCCGAGAACGGTGCCATGCCGAGGCTCAGGCGCCGGAAGCCGGCGCCCTTCAGGTGCAGCGCGAGCTGCGTGAACAGGTATTCCATCGCGTACGGCGAGGCCTCGGGCACATGGCGCATCACGCCCACCGTCGCATCGGTGTTCAGATCGGTGGTCATGAAGGTGACGAAGGCCACCGGATCGTCATTCTGGCGCACCAGCATCACCGACTGGGTGGCCAGATAGCCGTCGTGGAAGGCGGCCACCGAGAAGCTCTTCTCGCGCGCGTCGCGGCTGTCGAGCCAGTCGTCGGAGATCTCGCGCAGCACCGGCAGCATGCCCGGCACGTCCTGCGGCGCGATCACCTCGAAGGTCATCGCCTCGCGGTCGCCGCGCTTGAGCGCATAGCGCAGGTGCGAGCGGTTCGAGCCCTTCAGGTCGAAGCTGTCGAGCGCGATGTGCGCCTCCTCGCCGAGCTTGACGAGCGTGAGGCCGGCGTCGAGATAGAGCGGCAGCGCCTCGGCGCGCACCTGGTAGAACGCGGCGCGCCCGCCGTGGGTGTGCGCGCGCAGGATGAATTCGTTGACGAGGCCGGCCCACTCGTGGCGCGGGCCCACCGGGTCGTACAGCGCGGCCCAGGTGCGCCCGTGCTTGGCGTACATCAGGAAGGCCTCGCGCGAGGCCGAGAACAGGAAGCTCTTGTCACCCATCAGCGCGAGCCCCACGTCGCTGCGCTCCTGCGCGCGGATGATGCGCGCGGCGTCGGCCAGATCCTGCGGCTCGGGCATCACGAAGCGGCCCGCCGCCGGGCGCAGCATCTGCCAGAGCGAGGCCATCGCGGCGAACACCCCGGCCGCGAGCGTGGCGCGCAGCGCGCGCGAGGCGCGCTCGTCGAACGAGAATTGCGACCAGATGCCCTGCGTGTAGGGGATGTCGCGAAACGCGAACAGCAGCACCCACACGGCCAGCATCAGCACCATCGCCACCGACACGAACCAGCCGATCGTGAACGGCTCGGCGAACAGCGAGGAATGCCGGTTGAAGCGGCGCCGCGACACCAGCAGCAGCACCAGCAGCATGCTCAGCACGCCGGCCTCGACGAAGGCGAGGCCCTTGGCCAGCGACAGCGCGAGCGAGAGAAAGGTCAGCCCGAGCGTCATCCACCAGGCCGCATCGAGCCGGCGCAGCAGCCCGCGCGCGACGAACAGCAGCGACACGCCGAGCACGCTGCAGAGCACCTGCGAGCCTTCCATCACCCACAGCGGCACCACGTTGCGCAGCATCGCGATGCGCTGCCAGAAGGCCGGCGTGGCGCCCGAGATCACCAGCATGCCACCCACCGCGAAGGTCACGAGGCTCAGGAACAGCGGCGCGAGCTGGGTGACCTGCTCGGCCTGGGTGGTCATGAAGCGTCGGCCGATCGAGCGGCCCTCGAACACGGCCAGCAGGCCCGCCGACAGCACCAGCGGCACGCCGAAATAGATCGCGCGGTAGGCGAGCAGCGCGGCCAGCATCGAGGTGGGCGGCACGGCGCTGCCGAGCGTGAAGGCCATCGCGGCCTCGAACACGCCGATCCCGCCCGGCGTATGGCCGATCATGCCGAGCAGCAGCGCACCGGCATAGACGGTGATGAAGGTGACGAAGCCGATGTGGCCGTGCGGCAGCAGGGCCCACAGCGCGAGGCCCGCGGCCACCACGTCGATCGCCGCGAACACGAGCTGCGAGACGAGTTCGCGGCGTGCCGGAATGTCGAACGACAGCCAGCGCCAGCGCGTGCGGACCTCGCGCGGCTCGGTGCGGCAGGCCGCGATCAGCGCGGCGATCACGGCCAGTATCAGCCCGCCGCCCACGCTCAGCCATTCGGAGCCGACCGGCAGCATGGCGGCCAGCGGCTTCGAGCCGCCCACCATGCCGAGCGCGGTGAGGCCCACGATGCCGAGCATCAGCGTGCCGCCCATGAATACCGACATGCGGCCGATCTGCGCGGCGGTGACACCCGACGGGCCGTACACGCGCACCCGCACCGCACCGCCGGTCAGCGCGCCGAAGCCGGTGGCGTTGCCGAGCGCGGTGCCGGCGATCGTGCCGACCCACAGCGCCACGCGCGGCACCTTCGCGCCCACGTAGCGCAGGCCCACCCAGTCGCGCGCCACGAGGCTCGCGTAGCTGAGCGCGGTGGCCGCGAGCGCGCCGGCCCATTCGCCGGGCGTGAGCGCGCGCAGGTTGCGGATCACCGAGCGGTAATCGACCGTTTCGGACAGATGCTGGAACACGAACAGCAGCGCGATGCCGATGCCGAGCGCGAGCAGCGGCGAAACGAGCCGGTCGAACCGCAGGTTCTGGCGGGCGCGCGCGAATCGTTCCATTGCGCGCCGCGGTAAATCAGTGAAGGACATGAATCGGATGGGTCAGGCTGGAACCTGTCGCGAGAGTGACGCTGCCGTCGTGAGCTTGGTGGGCGCCGCGCCCCGTCGCGGCAACGCCCTGATCATCACGGCCGAACCGGGCCGGCAGTGCGGGCACGGAGTGTACCGAAGCGACATTACAATTGCTTTCGGCCTCCGTGCAAGTACACCGACGAATCTTCGGTGCTGCGAAGTTTCGGGCGTCTCGCATCAGCAACGGCAGGCGTTCGAGGCCTGCGAATGATACCGCAGACAGCCGCGCCGCCGACCCTGCGATTTCTACGTAAAGGCAAGCCCGGAGCGGGTTTGCGCGCGGTACGCCGTGCCAGATCGTGAACCCGGCGGCCAGCGCCCGACGAAACCGGCGCATTGCGCGAAGATTTCGAACATTCGACGTTTTTATTTCATTTCGATGTCGGCGCAACGATCCCGCCGCGGCTCAGCGGATGTAGACGATCCCCTCGCCCACCTGCAGATGCGCCGACACCGGATCGTCGCGGTGCACGGCGATCAGGTTCAGGCCGGCCGGCACCGAGCGGTAGCCGAACTCGTCGAGAAACTGCTCGACCCGCTTCGCGTCGGTCTTCAGCACCTCGATCGACAGCATCGGCCGGCAGCGCCGCAGCGTGTCGCGCGCGCCGGCCAGCGCGTCGAGCTCCATGCCCTCGATGTCGAGCTTGATCAGGTCCACGCGCGGCAGGCCCAGCGAATCGATGCTGACCATCGGCACCGCCGCGCCGTGCTCGGCGTCGTAGGACACCGACTGGCCGATGAATTCGCCCTGCTGGCGCGGGCGCAGCTCGAGGCTGCCGAAGCTCGCGTGCGACAGGTAATCGGGCTGCGGCACGCGCAGCTCGCCGCAGCGCTCGCCCAGCGCGGCGAGCTTCACGCGCGCGTTCAGGCAGTTGTTCAGCGCAAGGTTGCCGGCCAGCGCATAGAACACCACCTCCTGCGCCTCGAAGCCGAGCACGCGCCCCCAGCCGTGCATGTGGCGCGCCCATTCGATGGTGTGCACGCCGATGTTGGCGCCGCCGTCGATCGCCACCACGCCGTCGCCGTGCAGCTCGTGGCGGCGCGTCAGCATGGCCAGCATGAAGTCGATCTCGCTCGGATCGAAGCAGGCGTTCTGCAGCAGTTGGTGGCCGACGCCGTAGGTGTGGCCCGTCGAGGTGGTGTTGTGGTCGTGCCGGTTCACGATCATCGCGCCGTGATTCGTCGCGGCCAGCACGAACGCGATCGGGCGTTTCGGAAGGATCATCTCGGTGCCTCGAAATCGGATCGGTTTGTTGGTCTTGTCGACGGCGCGCCGATCGGCGCGCGCGCTTCCGACTGCTGCGCGGATTGTGATCCACAACCGGCTGCGACGACAGAGGGCCGGTACCCGGCGCGCAACACGAAAGCGCGCGATCGCTGTTTCGCAAGCCGTGCGCAACACGCCGCGAAGCCTTGCCGGCGGGGGCTCGCCGGGCTTCGGGCGGGTGTGCCGCGCGGCCCGCGGCCGTGTGTAACGCGAGTAACGATCTGTGACGCCGGGCGCGGCACGCGCTCGCCTGCGATCGCGGCCCGGGCCCCGCGCCTCGCGGCCCGCGCGGCACGCGGCCCGAATCGGCGCCGTCGGATGCCGCTCGACGGGCGCCACCTGCGCCTCCCACAGCGGCGGCGGCTGCCGGTAACATCTCGATCCCGCGCTCCCGGTGCGCGGGCGCGCCCCCGCGCCGCCCGCCGCTTGCCGACACACAAGGTTTTCCATGCTCTCGATCGCCCGACTGGCGCGCCCCCTCGCGCCGTTCCTGTGGATGCTGTGCCTCGCCGCGCCGCTCGCGCCCATCGCGCACGCGCAGCCGATCGTCGCGTCCACCGCGAGCGCGAGCGCGAGCGCCACCGCCGCGCCGCCGCCGATCTCCTACGCCGACGCGCTCGCCACGCTCAAGCAGTTGCAGACCGAACAGGACCGCATCAAGCAGCAGACCTCGGCCGCCGCCAGCAGCCAGCAGCTCGACACGCTCGACGGCGCCGCCGAGCAGCTCGGCAACGACGTCGACAAGCTGATCGACGAACTGACGCCGCAGCGCGCGCAGATCCAGGCCCAGCTCGACGTGCTCGGCCCGGCGCCAGCCGCGGGCGCGCCGCCCGAGACGCCGGCCGTGGCCCGCCAGCGCGCCGACCTGAGCACGCGCCGCGCGCAGTTCGACGCGCTGCTCAAGCAGGCCAGCTCCGAACGCGACGACCTCGCCAACCTGAACCAGCAATACGCCAAGCTGCGCCGCGGGCTGCTGCGCAACCAGCTCGCGCTGCGCTCGGGCAGCCTGTTCGGACCGACCTTCTGGGCGCCGTTCCACTCGCCGGTGCAGGACGATCGCGACAAGCTCGACGCGCTGTTCGACCAGCTCGCCGCGCAGGCCTCGTTCGCCTGGGAGCCGGGCCGGCGCGCCGGCACGCTGCTGCTGCTCGCGCTGGCCGTGGGCATCTGGAGCGGCGGCCGGCGGCTGCTCGAGCGCGGCTTCGCCTGGGCCTGCCTGAACCGTCTGCCCGAGACGCGGCTGCGCCGCAGCGCGCTCGCGCTGAGCACCGTGCTGGCCACGGTGGTCTCCACCTGGGTGGCCGTGCAGCTGCTGTATCTGGCCGTCACGCGCGGCGATGCGCTGACGCCCGCGCTCGACGACTTCGCGGCGAAGTTCATCGAGCTCGCGCTGACCTGCGCGCTGATCGCCGGGCTCGGCCGCGCCCTGCTCTGCACGCGCCATCCGAGCTGGCGGCTGCCCGCGATCGCCGACCCGGTGGCGCTCGCGATGCGGCGCTTCCCCTCCATCCTGGCCGCGCTGCTGCTGATCTCGGGCACGCTCGAGCAGGTCAACCGGATCGCCGACACCAGCCTCCAGGTCACGCTGTTCGGGCGCGGCCTGGTGGCGCTGGTGGTGGCGCTGACGATCGGCGCCACCCTGCTGCGCGCCAACCGCGCGCGCGCCGAACTGGCCGCCGCCGGCGAGCAGCCCGAGGCCCGCTCGACGCTGGCCGGGCTGATCCACGCCGGCGTGTCGCTGGCCGTGGTGGCCTCGCTCGCCGCGCTCGTGATCGGCTACATCACCGTGGCGCGCTTCATCACCTACGAGCTCGTGTGGTTCGAGATCGTGCTGTGCAGCTTCTACGTGCTCACGCAACTGACGCGCGACATCTGCGCGAGCCTGTTCTCCACGAACTACCGCAGCGGCAACACCATCAAGCACCTGTTCGGGCTCGACGACAGCCACCTCGAGCAGGCCTCCACGCTGCTGTCGGGCGTGGGCGTGGCGCTGCTGGTGCTGGTGGCCGCGCTGTCACTGCTCACGGGCGGCTTCGGCACCACGCCGAGCGACCTGTTCGACAGCCTGCTGACGATGCTCGGCGGCACCAAACTGCGCAGCCTCAACATCGTGCCGGACCGCATCGTCAACGCCGTGGTGGCGCTGGCCGTGGGCTTCTGGCTGCTGCGCTCGGTGCGGCGCTGGCTCGACAACGAATTCCTGCCCACGCTGGGCATGGATCCGGGCATGCGCGCCTCGCTGATCACGCTGTTCGGCAACCTCGGCTACGTGCTGCTGGTGCTGATGACGCTGGCCCTGCTCGGCGTGCAGTGGAGCAGCCTGGCGTGGATCGTGTCGGCGCTCTCGGTGGGGATCGGCTTCGGCCTGCAGGAGATCGTGAAGAACTTCGTGTCGGGGCTGATCCTGCTGACCGAGCGGCCGGTGAAGGTGGGCGACATGGTGAGCATCAGCGGCGTGGAGGGCGACATCCGCCGCATCAACGTGCGCGCCACCGAGATCCAGTTGACCGACCGCTCCACCGTGATCGTGCCGAATTCGCAGCTGATCTCGCAGAACCTGCGCAACGTCACGATGGGCAACAGCAACCTCGGCGTGGCCACGCTGATGCTGACCTTCCCGCTCAACACCGATCCCGAGCAGGTGCGCGACCTGCTGCTGAACGCCTACGAGGCGCACGCGGGCGTGCTCGACAAGCCCGCGCCCTCGGTCACCTTCAGCCAGCTCACGCCGGACGGCATCACGCTGAGCGTGACCGGCTACGTGAACAGCCCGCGCGTGGTGTCCTCGATCAAGAGCGACCTGCTGTTCGAGATCCTGAAGCAGCTGCGCGCGGCGCACATCACGCTGTCGAGCCCGCAGATGCTGATGATCCAGAACGCGCCCGACGGCAGCCGCACCGTGCTGCCCACGCAGGCCCGCGGCAACGACGCACCGCATGCATAGGCGGACCGAAGCCGCGCCCGGCGGCCCGGTTTCGTCACCAACGGTTGCAATCCTTTACCGCATGTGACGGTCGCGCCCCTTATGCTTCGGACATTACGGTTTCATCGCATCGAGACACATGGGGGAAACGAGATGAACAAGATCGCGCTACTCGCGCCGGCCCTCGCGGCCGGTTCGCTGCTGACCGGCTGCGTCGCCTATCCGGGCGACCCGGGCTACGGCGGCGGTTATGGTGGCGGCTATGCCACCCAGCCGGGCTACGTGGCCGAACCCGGCTACGTCGCGCAACCGGGCGTGGCCGTCGATCTGAGCATCGGCTGGCACGGCGACCGCTACTACGACGGCAACCGCTACTGGGCCCGCGACGACTGGAACCGCGCCCATCCGCCGGGCGGCTACGGCGGCGGCCCGCGTCCCGGTTACGGCGGCCCCGGCCCGCGACCCGGTGGTCCGGGCGCCGGTCCCGGCCC
>JASLEG010000145.1 GCA_030151225.1 Burkholderia sp.
GCGGCGAGCCGGATAGCTCGCGTAGTCCTCGAAGGACATCAGGTGCATGTAAAGGCTGTAGAAGGTGAGCGTGGTGCCCGGCGGGAATTCCATCGTGTGTCGCACGAGCGCGAAGCCGGTGCTGTAGGGCGAAGCGTGCGACGCCTTGCCGTCGGTCGCGGCGACCTCGCTGACCGGATAGGCTCGGTCCGCGCGAAATGCGATCAGCTCGCCGTCGGCGATGCAGCGCAGGCCGGCATCGAGATCGAGCGCCTGCCCGGCGCCGCCTTCCGTGATGTGAATGCCGCCATGCCACATGGCGCCGCGACTGACGAGAAACGAGCCCGACGATTCACGTTCGGCGAGCAGCCGAAAAATCTCGTGCTCGTCGGTAAAGGGGGTGACGGGTTGACCGTTTTCGGTTCCCTTGCGCAGGAACGGAAACGCGAATTGCAGGCGTTTGATTTTCCGACGGGCAGGTGCCGGGGCATTCCGCGCATGTGGATGTGGATGCCCTCGCCCCGCACCGCGAGCACCGCTTCGACTGGCTGCCAAGCGCCCCTCCCGTCAAACGTTCGTGGAATGACCCGCACGAAACGTTAGATGACAGGAATAGTGCTCAGCTATTTGACGAGTAAGATTCGGCTAGCTGGAAAAATACATTCTGTGTTGCGCCGATCCGCGCGCCGGACTCGACATGCACACGCTCGACCGCCTCGTCTCAGCCCCCCGCCCGCGCCGCGCCGGCGCCACCGTGTATCCTCCCGCACACACCCGGAACGATCGAGAGCCCCGCCCATGCCACCCACCCGCGCCCTGCTCGCCACCGCCCTCACCGCCCTTGCCCTGCTGCCGCTTGCAGCGCGCGCCCAACAGGTCGGCATCGTCGACAACGGCGTCTACTACTCGCTGAACCCGCACCTGCCGGCCGGCACGAACGTGCAGGTCCTGCCCGACGACGACACTGGCGTGATCCAGTGCTGCGGCAAGATCAGCGGCCCGGCCGCGCACGCCGACCGCCAGATCTCGGACAGCCTGCGCGACCGCCACGTCACGGCCTACACACTGACGCTCGCCGCCCCGCTGTCGGCCGACACCTCGGGCTTCGGCATCGCCGGCCAGGCACGCATGATCAGGCAGGGCAAGCATCCCCAGGCCCTGCTCGACGACGGCACGCACCTGAACCTGTCGAGCTGCACGTCGATGGAAGGCGTGCACTACCTCGGCCGCCGCGCCGGCGACGACAAGCTGCTCGTGCACCTCTACGCATACTTCGACGGCGATCTCGAGGCCAGCTGCAAGGATAGCGAACTGAAGTAAGCCGCCCGGCCGCCGCCCTCGCGCGGCCTCATCCGCCCGCCGCCCACGCCCCGGTCTCCTGCTCGACGAACTCCGCGAACGCGCGCGCCGAGGCCTTCACCGAGCGCCCCAGCGGCAGGATCACGTGGATCTCGGCCTCGCCCATCGTCCACTGCGGCAGCACCGGCACGAGCGCCCCCGATTCGAGCTCGGCGCGCACGCCGCGCCGGTCGGTGGACACGATGCCGAGCCCCGCGATGGCGGCGGCCACGGCCACGTCGCCGGAATCGATCACGAAGCGCGCGCGCACCCGCACGGTCACGGAATCTCCATCGCGGCGAAACGCCCAGGCGTCGCCCGCATGCGAACGCGAGGACACGATCAGCGAATGCTCGGCCAGCGCGGCGGGCTCGAGCGGCGTGCCGGCCCGCGCCAGATAGCCGGGCGAGGCCACCAGGATCCGCTCGATGCTGCCGATCCGCCGGGCCACGATGTCGCCCTCGCCGGGCACGCCGATCCGCACGGCCACGTCGACGGCGCCGGGCGCATCGGCGGTGTCGTCGGCGAGGCGGTGATAGGCGTCGTCCACGAGGCACTCCACGCGCAGCTTCGGATGACGATCGGTGAAATGCGCCAGCCGCGGCATCAGCGTGCGCCGCGCGAACGACGGCGAGGTGGCGATGCGCAGCGTGCCGCGCAGCTCCACCATGCCGCGCGCGGCGAGATCGGCCTCCTCCAGCTCGCCGAGAATGCGCTCGCAATGCACCACGTAATTGGCGCCGGCATCGGTCAGCGCCACCATGCGCGTGCTGCGCCACAACAGCGGCACGCCCACCTGTTTCTCGAGCATGGCGATGATGCGCGACGCGGACGGCTGGGTCATGCCCATCTCGCGCGCCGCGACGGAAAAACTGCGCGTGCGCGCCACGCGCACGAACAACTGCATTGCCGTAAAGCGGTCACTCATACCAAAACTTGCCGAATCGATTGAATTGTTATTGAGGATGACTACGAAAAAAGAATGGAACCGGGCCGCACCAGCCGCGGTCCGCACTTCACCCGCGGCCGCCTAGCGGATCACCGACAGCACGATCCACGCGGAAAACGAACCGAGCACCACGGACGCCGCCCGCAGCACGTGATGCGGGCGCAGCCAGCGCACCCGGCGCGCGCCCACGCTGGCGCCGAAGCCGATCCACAGGCAGCCGACCGGCAGCACCAGCGCGGCGAACACGGCCATGGCCTCGAGATACGCGCCGCGATCCTGAAACGCGGAAGCCGGAAAGATGGTGCTGGCGAACAGGATCGCCTTGGGGTTCAGCAAGGTGGCCACGAACAGCGTGCGCACGCCCACCGTGCCGGCATCGGCGCTGCCGAAGCCCGAAGCCCGCCACATCGCCACCGCGAGCCACGCGATGTACAGGCTGCAGGCGACCCGCACGAGCGTGCCGAGCCACGGCAGCACGTGCGCCACGCCGGCCATGAACCTGCCCCAGAACGTGATCGCGATCAGGTAGCCGAAGAACTCGGCCAGCGGCAGCAGCGCGGCCCGCCGAAAGCCGTGCTGAAGGCCGGCGGCGGCCAGCAGCGTATTGGTCGGCCCGGGCGTCAGCAGGATCACGGCGCTGCCCAGTGCCATCAGCATCAGGTTCGATTCGGAAAGCATCATTCGACTCGCTCGGTGGGTTCGTGTCGGTGCGCATCGATATCGCGCCATGACGATACGGCGCGGCTCAGTACGGCGCATCGCCCTCGATCGTGGTGCGATGCATGAGCCGCCGCATATGATCGGGCGTGCCGGCCGCACGATGCATCAGCGCGCGATTGTCCCAGAACACGAGATCGTTCGGTGCCCACACGTGCCGGTACACGCACTCGTCGCGCACGCTGTGCTCGAACAGCTCGTCCAGCAGCGCGCGGCTCTCGTCCTCGGGCAGATCCACCACGCGCGCGGTGAAATGCTCGCTGACGTAGAGCGCCTTCTGGCCGGTCTCGGGATGGGTGCGCACCATCGGGTGGCGCACCGGCCGGACCTCGTTCAGCTGCTGCTCGGTCAGCTTCGGCCGCCACGCGCCGCGCTGGCTCAGCTCCACGTGCCGCAGCACGTAGGAATGCTCGGCCTCGCGGCCCTCGATGCGCTCGCGCAGCGCGCGCGGCAGCCGGTCCAGCGCCACGTGCATGTCGGCGAACAGCGTGTCGCCGCCCTCGGCCGGCAGCTCGCGCGCATACAGCATGGTGCCGAGCGCGGGCCGCTCCTTGTAGGACATGTCGGAATGCCAGTACACGCCGGCGTCGCCCAGGCCGATCGGCTTGCCGTCCTGCACGATGTTCGACACGATCAGCACCTCGGGATGATCGGGCAGCCGGAACTGCGGCAGCACGTGAATCTGCAGCGGCCCGAAGCGCCGCGAGAACGCCACCTGCTGCGCCGGGCTCAGGTGCTGATCGCGAAACACCAGCAGATGATGCGCGAGATGCGCAGCGTGCACACGCGCGAAATCGGCATCGGACAGCGGCCGCGCCAGATCGATGCCGATCACCTCGGCACCGAACACGGCCGGCAGCGCGCGCACCTCGAAATCCTGCACCTCGATCGCGGCAGCGGCCGGATCTTCCATCACAACGGAGCCTGCATTCACGTTCCTCTCCTCTGATGACCTGCAAGGGTGTCTTCGGCCGCGAAGCGGCGGCCATCGTAAAGCCCGTTCCGATCGTCACCGGCACCTGACTTGCGCGACGCCGGGTGCTATGCTCGACACGCGGACCGAGCACAAACCTTAGTACAACGTATGACAGCATCGACCCGGCACACGCAGCTCGCCCTCGCGATCCTGTCCCGACCCGACCCCGAACACTTCCGGAGCCCCCACATGGACAACCGTTTCGCCTACCGCCTGATCGGCGCCTGCCCCGCCAGCCGCAAGGCCGCCAACGGCCAGGACTACGCCGCGATGGTGCGCAGCACCTGCGACTGGGCCGAGCGCGACGGCTGGGACGCCTTGCTGATCTACACCAGCAACGGCCTGGCCGACCCCTGGTCGATCGCGCAGTTCATGCTGCAGAACACGCGCACCGTGCGCCCGCTGGTGGCCGTCCAGCCGCTCTACGCGCATCCGTTCACGGTGGCCAACCAGGTGCTCACGCTCGCCTCCTTCCACGGGCGGCAGGTCTACATCAACTTCGTGGCCGGCGATTACCCGAACGATCGCGCCGCGCTCGGCGACACCACCGCGCACGACCAGCGCTACGCGCGCATGATCGAATACGGCACGATCGTGCGCCGCCTGCTCGCCTCCGATACGCCCGTCAGCTTCGACGGCCGCTACCACCAGGTCGCGAACCTCCATCTGTTCTCCCGCCTGCCGCCCGCGCTGCAGCCCGAATTCACGGTGTCCGGCTCGTCCGAGGCCGGCCTCGCCGCGGCCCGCGCGCTCGGCGCCTGCGCGATCCAGTACCCGAAGCCCTCGTGCGACTACGCGGCCGGCCTGACCGACCCGGCCCTGCGCTACGGGCTGCGCATCGGCGTGATCGCGCGCCCCACCTCGGAGGCTGCCTGGGCCGCCGCGCATGCGCGCTTCCCCGCCAGCCCCGACGGCGAGCGCGTGCGCGCGATCGCCACCGAGGTGTCCGACTCGGTGTGGGTCAAGGAGCTCGCCAAGGCCGTCAGCGTGCCGGACGGCCATCCTTACTGGCTCGGCCCGTATCGCCACTACCAGAGCTCCTGCCCGTTCCTGGTCGGCAGCGTGGCCGACGTGGCCCGCGAGCTCGCCGCGTACCTGAAGGCTGGCTTCGGCACCTTCCTGCTCGAAACCCCGCGCGATCCGGCCGATTCCGAAGCGATCGGCGAGGCGTTCCGCGCGGCCCGCCTGCTGGCCCAGCGCGACACGGCGCCGGCCTGATCCGTCACGGCCGCGCGCCCTCGCGCGCGGCCCGTCGCTTCTCGGGCTCAATAGACGGTTTCCTTCGCGCCCTTGAGGTATTCCACCTCCACGCCGCCTTCGCGGCACAGGCCGATGAAGCGCGCGATCTGCTGCAGCTGCACGCTGTCGTCGCCGAGTTCGTCGCCCATCAGGTAGCGCATCCACGGCTCCTGCCCCATCGCGTAGACCATCGTGTGGCGGCAGTCGAGCCGCGTGACCAGCCGCCATGCGCGTTCGCTGTCGGACGCGTTGAGCCGGCGCGAGAGGTTGTCCTTGCGGCTCAGCGGCTTGCCGAGCAGCGGCCCGTACAGCCAGCTCATCGGCGCGCCGAAGCACTCCATGCCGATGTACATCGCGTCAAGCCGGCCCAGCATCTGCGCCACGGTGTCGTACAGCCCCGGATCGATCGCGTCCGAATCCACCAGGAAGAAGAAGCGCCGCCCCGCCATCTCCACGAACAGCGTCTGCTTCGCGTGGATGTCGAGATCGCCGTGCTCGCCCGTAAACGGCATGCTCACGAGCTGGCCGCCGTCGAACGGCAGCGCGTCGAACACGTCGAGCGCGCGCACGTCGCGACAGCCGAGCCGCTGCAGCATCAGCTTCAGCGACGGGTCGGCCACGCTACCGCCCTTGTTGCGCGGCACCACGAAGGTCTTCACGCGATGGCGCAGCTGCACCACGATCTCGGCCGACAGGTGGTCCTGATGGCCGTGCGAGAACACGCAGTAGTCGATTCGCTCGGGCAGGTCGATCAGCGAGAAGCGACCGTCGCCGTCGTCGACGTCGCAGGTCACCATCGGGTCCACCAGCACAGTGGCGCGCGCGCTCTGCAGCAGGATGCAGGCGTGGCCGAAGTGGCGCACGCGCACGCCGTCGCCGTGGAAATCGTGGGCCTTGCGCACCGGCGCATCGGGCGTGAACAGCGCGCGGAACGCGGGCGCGGCCAGCGCGTCGGCACCGAACAGCGGCGCCAGCGCGGCCAGCGGCGCGGGCGTCCAGCGCATCGCGGCGAGCGCGTCGATGCGCGGATCGTCGAGCGCGACCGGCGCGAAAAAGGTGGCGGCGTCGTCGATGCGCGGCGTGTTCATGAAGAAGCGCCGCTCGGCGTCGGCGATGCCCGACAGCGCGATCTCGTAGCCACCCACCGCGCCGAGCGGCCCGCGCGCCACGATCTCCTCGATCACGCGCAGCGCGGGATGGCCGTTCACGTCGTAGACGAGCTCCACCTTGCCGGCCAGCGCCGGCGGCAGATGCGGATACAGCTCGTCGAGCGACTGGCCGGTCGCCATCTCCTGCAGCATCTTGTTGAAGGTACGCAGCGCGTGCGCGAACTCGATCAGCGGCGCGCACTCGTCGAGCGTGCGCGCGAGGATCTCGCGGATCTGCGGCACGGCCTCGGCGGGCAGGTTGATGTAGGGCCCGCCCGCGAGCTGCGGGTTGGCCGCGGCCTCGACGTGCAGCTGCGGGTTCGACACGAAGGACTGCATCGACGGCACGTAGCGGAACGCCAGATTCGCCGCGCGCTGCACCGGCGCGAGCAGGTGCGGCCACACGAACCAGCGGTTCGCCGTGACCTCGAGTTTGGCGTCGGGCTTCAGGTATACGGGCAGGTCGTGCTCGGCTTGCGTCATGGATGCTCCTGGCTGGATGGCGGGTTCGCGCTCAGACACGTTCGGCCTCCGGTTCGGCGGTGGATGCAGCGCAGGCAGCAGCGGCAGCCGGCTCGGTGCCCTCCCCGCACACGCTCACGCCCGCGACGCGGCCGTACTCGAGGTGGATCAGGCGATCGGCCTCGCCGAAGTAGCGATCGTCGTGCGTGACCACCAGCACGGTCTTGCCGCGCCGCTTCAGGTCCGGCAGCAGCCGCGAATAGAACACCTTGCGGAATTCGGGGTCCTGATCGGCGGCCCATTCGTCGAACAGGTACACGGGCCGATCCTCGAGATAGGCCGACACCAGCGCGAGCCGGCGCCGCTGCCCGCTCGACAGCGCGGTGGTCGACGAGAAGCGGTGGCCGTCGAGCGTGACCTTGCCGGTCAACCCGAGATCGTCGATGTAGTGGCGCGCGCGCTCGAGCGCGTGACCGTCGTCGTCGCCGAGCAGGTGCTCGAACAGATGGAAGTCGTAGAAGATCGCCGAGAAGCGCGCGCGATACTGCGCGAGGTTCTCGCCCGTCACGGCCACGCCGCCGAAGCTCAGATGGCCGGCATCGGGCTCCACCAGCCCGAGCAGCAGCATCGCCAGCGTGGTCTTGCCGCTGCCGTTGCCGCCCACGATGAAGGCGATCTCGCCGGGCTCGATGGTCAGGTCCACCGGGCCGAAGCGGAAGCCGTCCTGCGCGTCCGCGCCGTCGCTGCCGTAGCGATAGCGCACCCCGTGCAGCGCGATGCGGGCGGCCTCGCCCGTCACGGTCGCGAACGGATCGGCGCCCGACAGCGGCTGCAGCGCGTCGCCGAGCTGCGCGTCGAGCTGGCAGATGCGGTCGTAGGCCACCCGCGCCTGGCCGATCAGCGGCAGCAGCGCGATCAGCTCGGTCAGCGGCTGCACCAGATACAGCAGCACCACCATGCTGTGCAGCTGCGCGTCGTGCGAGATCGGGATCCAGCGCGGCAGCAGGAACTCGGTCATGCCCACGGCCAGATAGAACAGCACGCTGCCGGTGTTGGCCACGGCGTTGTAGCCGCGCATCGCACGAATCAGCGTCACGCGGAACTGGCGCGCGGTGGGCGCGATGATCTCGTCGACGAACATCCGCGCGCGCGGCGCGTTCAGCTGCAGCTCGCGGCTGCCGTCCACCAGGCCGCGGAAGTGCTGGTGCAGCGCGTCCACCTGCGCGCGCGCCGCCCTGAGCCCGCGCAGCGGCGCGCGCTCGGCCAGCTGGGTGACCACCACGCCCACCGCCATGTAGGCCACGAAGATGCCGCACAGGATCGGCGACAGCCAGGCCAGATACGCGAAACACGCGGCGATCACGATCACGTCGCCGAACGCGCGCGGCAGCGTGCGGGCCACCATCGCGAAGCTGTCCACGTCCTGCGTCAGGATCACCACCAGCTCGGGCTTGCCGATCTCCTGCAGGCGGCGCTGCGGCGTCTCGATCAGGCGCCGGCTCAGCGCGAGCCGCACCCGCAGCACCATGTCCTGCGTGCAGCGCAGCAGCAGGTTCTCGGACACGATGCGGCTCGCCAGCGTGATCGCGCACAGGGCGAAGAAGCTCACCGCGATCGTGCCGAGCCCGCTGGTGGCCGTGATCCCGCGCCCGATCAGGGTGACCAGCCCGGCCCCGCTCAGGCCGCCGATCAGGCCGGCCAGCGTGGCGATCAGCAGCCGGCCGCCCGAATGGCGCATCAGATGGCGCAGCAGGCTCATGGCGTTTCTCCGGCGACGGCGTCGACCTCGGTTTCGATTTCGGCCTCCGCTTCGGCGTCGATCGCGTCGCGCGCCGCCGGGTCCGTGTCGAAGCCGTCGAGCACGCGCGCGAGCGGCGCGGCATGACGGCCCAGCACGAACTCGAAGTGCGGCGCGGCCAGCACGCTGGCGCGGCTCGCGGCCGGCTGGCGCGTGTAGCGCAGCCAGCCGTCGGCCTGCGCGCCGCGCGCGAGCGTGGCCTCGGACCACACCGCGTGCACCGGCGCGGCCAGCGGCGCGGGCACGAACTGCTCGGTCATGCGCAGCCCGAAGTTCATCGCGCGCTGATAGCCGAGCAGCTGCCCCTGCAGCGCGATCGGGAAATCGACCTCGGCCTCGAGGCGCGCGCCGTCGTGCTGCAGCGCGTCCACGAAGGCCTCGATGCCGTCGCGGGCCACGGCCGCCGCGATCCGCGCGCGCAGCGCGTCGATGTCGGGCCCGTAGCGGCGCGCGATCTCCTCGGCCGACATGTCGATCATCCACTGCACCACCGCCTGCAGGCCGATGCCGGGCAGGCTGTCGCCGTCGGCCACCGCGCCGTCGAGCAGCGTGGTGTCGAGCAGCGCGACCCAGCGCACCGAGCGGCCCAGCGCTTCCAGGCGCGCGGCCACTCCCATCGCGAACGAGCCGCCCACCGACCAGCCGCCCACGCACACGGCGCCGGCCGGCGCATGTGCATCGATCGACCGCGCGTAGTGCGCGCACAGCGCCTCGAAACTGGCCGGCGTCTCGCCCTCGCCAGCCACCTCGGGCGTGGACACGCCGAACACCGGCCGGCCGCCGCGCATCGCGCGCGCCAGCTCGGTGTAGCAGGCCGCGTCGCCGTCGCTCGCGTGGATCAGGTACACGGGCGCTGCGCCGGCGTCGCTCGCATCGGACTGCGAACGGCCGAGTACCTCGATCGCCTGCCGCGCCGGGCGCCGCTCGGCCAGCTCGGCCGCGAGGCTCGCCACGGTGGGCGTCTGGAACAGTTGCGCGAGCGACAGCTCCACGCCGAAGCGCTCGCCGATCGCCGCGATCAGCTGCACGGCCAGCAGCGAGTGGCCGCCGAGGTCGAAGAAATCGTCGTCGGGCATCACGCTCGGCACGCCGAGCAGCTCGCACCACAGCGAGCTCAGCTGCCCCTCCTCGCGGGTGCGGCCCACGGCCTGCGCCACCACGGCCACCGGCTGCGGGGCCGGCAGCGCGGCGCGGTCGATCTTGCCGTTCGGCGTGAGCGGCAGCGCGTCGAGCATCACCACCTGCGACGGCACCATGTATTCGGGCACGCGCTGGCGCACGTGGCGCAGGATCGCGGCCCGGCTCAGCGTGACGGCCTGCTCGCGCACCGGCCGGTTGACGAGCACCGCGCCGGCCGGCCGTGCATAGAGCACCGACCAGTCGATCGCGGCGGGCACGGCATCGCCCTCATCGATATCGGCAAGCCGGAACACCGCGTGCAGGCCGCCCTCCGCGCCGGCCGCCGGCGCGAGTTCGAGCGTCGCGCCGTGCTCGTGCGCGAGCGCCGTCAGCGCGCGGATGTCGGCCTGCTCGCCCGCCTGCAGCACGAATTCGGCCTGCCATTCGGCGAGGCTCGCCTCGTCGTCCTCGCCGAAACGCGCGGCCACGAAGGCCGGCCACGCGAGCCGCGCGTCGGGGATGTCGCGCACCGCCACCGGCCCGTGCGCGAGCCCGCGCGCCGGATCGGCGAGCCAGCCGGCCAGCGCATGCAGGCCGGCCCAGCTGCGCCATGCCGGCGCGAACAGCGGCCGTGCTGCGGCATCGGAATCGGCGTCGTCACCGATCGCGAGCACCACGTCGTAGCGATACTGGGTGAGCTCGTTGTCGGCCTGCCCGGCCTTGATCCGCACGCTCGCGTGGCGCACGCGCGGATGCCGCTCGGCCAGCGCGAAGAACCAGGCCGGATCGATCAGCAGCTCGGTCTCGTGCTCGCCGGCCTCGGCCGCCGCCCGCGCGATCGCGCCGAGCGGCACGCCGGCATCGGCACCGAGCCGGAACAGCGCCAGCGAGGTGTGGAACACGCGCATCAGGCCGCCGTGGCGCACGTCGCCGAGGAACAGGTGGCCGCCGTCGTCGATGGGCGCGATGGCGGTCTCCACCATCTCGCGCAGGTAAGCCTCGTCGGGGAAATACTGCAGCACCGAGTTCGACACCACGGTGTCGAAGCGGCCCGGCAGCGCGTCGAGCTGGTCGGCCATGCACTGGCGCAGCGTGACGTTGCCGATGCCGGCCGCCGCCAGCGTGCCCTCGAGCCGCGCCAGCGCCGCGGCCGACAGGTCGGTGGCCAGATAGGTGCTGGCCCGCGGCGCCACGCGGTGCACCAGCAGGCCGGTGCCGCAGCCCACCTCGAGCGTGCGGCGCGGCGCCAGCGCGTTGATGCGCGCCACGGTCTGGTCCACCCACTCGCGCATCTCGCCGGCCGGGATCGGCTTGCCGTCGTAGCTGCTGGTCCAGCCGAGGATGTCGAAATCGTGCAGCGCGGGCGCCTCGCCCTCCTTGTACATCTGCTCGAAGATGCCGCTCCAGCGGTCGGCCGGCGTCTCGCCGGTTTCTTCCACCACGTAGGCGGTCAATTGCGGCTGGCCCGACGCGCCGGCGGTGACGCTGGCCACGCCATAGCGCACGCCCGGGCACGAGGCCAGCGCGGCCTCGACTTCGCCGAGCTCGATGCGGAAGCCGCGCAGCTTCACCTGATCGTCGACGCGGCCCACGTAGTGCAGCGAGCCGTCCGGCATCGCGCGCACCAGATCGCCGGTGGCATAGCAGCGGCTGCCCGGCGCGCCCGACGGATTCGGCAGGAAGCGCTCGGCGGTCAGCGCGGGGCGGCCCGGATAGCCGCGCGTCACGCCCTGGCCGGCCACCCGCAGCTCGCCCACCGCGCCGGCCGGCACCGGGTCGCCGTGCGCGTCCACCACCGCGAGGCTCACGTTGCGGATCGCCGTGCCGATGCTCGGCAGCGCGTCGCCGCCGGTCGGCAGTGTGCGCACGGTCGCGCACACGGTGGCCTCGGTCGGCCCGTAGGCGTTCACGAAGCGCACGCCCGGCACCGCCCAGTTGGCGGTGATTTCGGCCGGCAGCGCCTCGCCGGCCGAGATCACGAGCTCGAGATCGGGCAGCGCGGCCGGCGTGAACACGCTCAGCGCCACCGGCGGCAGCAGCACCACGTTGATCGCATGGCGGCGCAGCGTGGCCTCGAGCGTGAGGCCCGGCATCATCTGCTCGCGCGGCGCGATGCGCAGCGTGGCGCCGGTGGTCAGCGAACAGACGAATTCCCAGATCGCCGCGTCGAAGCTCAGCGAGGCGAACTGCAGCACGTTCTGCCCTTCGCGCACTTCCAGCGGGCTGCCCGGCGCGGCGAGGTCGGCGAGGCTGCACATGCCGGCGTGGGTCGCGCCCACGCCCTTCGGCTGGCCGGTGGAGCCCGACGTGTAGATCACGTAGGCGAGATGATCGGGCGCCACCGCGAAGCCCGGGTCGCCCGCGTCGAGCGCAGCCGCGCCGGCCTCGAGCGCGTCCAGCATCAGCACCGGCAGGCCGTCGGCCGGCACCGCGAGATCGGCCTGCGCGAGCACGCAGGCGCAGCGCGAATCGGCCAGCACGTAGGCGCGACGATCCACGGGATAGGCCGGATCGACGGGCAGGAACGCGGCGCCGGCCTTCAGCACGCCGAGCATGGCCACGATCAGGTCGATCGAGCGTTCGAGATGCAGCGCGACGATCGAGTCGGCGCCGATGCCGTGCCGGTTCAGCGCTCGCGCGAGCCGGTTGGCGCGTGCGTTCAGCGCGCCGTAGGCGAGCGCGTCGTCGCCGCTGCGCAGCGCGATCGCGGCGGGGCGGCGGGCCGCCTGCGCCTCGATCAGGCGGTG
>JASLEG010000150.1 GCA_030151225.1 Burkholderia sp.
AAGGTCGTTCAGCTCGGCGACGAAGTCGAAGTCATGGTGCTCGAGATCGACGAAGACCGTCGTCGTATCAGCCTCGGGATGAAGCAGTGCAAGCCGAATCCGTGGGATGACTTCAGCCGCAACTTCAAGAAGGGCGACAAGCTGACGGGCGCGATCAAGTCGATCACCGACTTCGGCGTGTTCATCGGTCTGCCGGGCGGCATCGACGGCCTGGTCCACCTGTCGGACCTGTCGTGGAGCGAGTCGGGCGAGGAAGCCGTTCGCAAGTACAAGAAGGGCGACGAAGTCGAAGCCATCGTTCTGGGTATCGACGTCGAGAAGGAACGCATCTCGCTGGGCATCAAGCAGCTGGAAGGCGACCCGTTCAGCAACTACGTTGCAATGAACGACAAGGGCTCGATCGTCGACGGCGTCGTGAAGACCGTCGACGCGAAGGGTGCCGTCGTCACGCTGACCGGCGACGTCGAAGGCTACCTGCGCGCTTCGGAAATCTCGCAAGACCGCGTGGAAGATGCTCGCAACGTGCTGAAGGAAGGCGACAAGGTCAACGCAATGGTGATCAACATCGATCGCAAGTCGCGTGGCATCAACCTGTCGATCAAGGCGAAGGATTCGGCCGAACAGCAAGAGGCGATTCGCGGTATGCAATCCGACGTCAGCGCAGCTGCAAGCGGCACGACGAACCTCGGCGCGCTGCTGAAGGCAAAGCTCGACGGCCAGAACCAGTAAGCCTCGCGAGGTCTGCTGAAGTATGACCAAATCAGAGTTGGTCGCCCAGTTGGCAACGCGATTTCCGCAGCTTGTCCTCAAGGATGCGGATTTCGCGGTGAAAACGATGCTCGATGCAATGTCGGACGCGTTGGCCAAAGGGCATCGCATCGAAATTCGCGGCTTCGGCAGCTTCGGTCTCAACCGTCGTCCGGCCCGCGTGGGCCGCAACCCGAAATCGGGCGAGAAAGTGCAGGTACCCGAGAAGTTCGTACCGCACTTCAAGCCTGGCAAGGAATTGCGTGAACGCGTCGACGGCCGGGCCGGCGAACCGTTGAAGCACGACAGCGGCGACGACGAGTAACACGCGTCAGTCGCAGAAGCCTGCCTTCCGGCATGGCAGGAAAAGCGCCCCTCGGGGCGCTTTTTTTATTGCCGCCTGCCGCTGCATCGAGGCGATGCGTCATGGCGAGCCGGCATCGCGCTCGATCGGATGCACGGATCGCGAAACGCATCCTTTACAATACGGGCACTTCAGGCGCGGCGGGAGGAGCAAGCCGCTCGCGCGACAAGTTGACAGGAGGGCTTCATGAAATTCGTCGTCTGGTTGGCCCGCGTGCTCGTGTTCGTATTGCTGCTCGTGCTCGCACTCGCGAACATGCAGGGCGTCACGCTGAACTTCCTCGCCGGCTACACCTGGCAAGCACCGCTGATCCTGATCGGCCTCGCGTTCTTCGCGGTGGGCCTGCTCGCCGGCCTGCTGTCGGCCCTGCCGGCCGTGCTGCGCATGCGCCTCGAGAACGGCCGCCTGAAGCGCGACCTGCGCGTGGCGCGGGAAGTGCCGGTGGTGATCGATCAACCGCCGATGCCGCCCGTCATTTAACGTCACGCCGCGCGTACGCCGCGCGGCACCGATACTGCTTCGATATCTCGCATGGATCTGGATTTCTGGTGGCTGCTGGCCATCCCCGTCGCGTTCGCACTCGGCTGGGCCGCCTCGCGCTACGACCTCAACAAGCTGTTGTCGGAAAGCGCGAACCTGCCGCGTTCGTATTTCCGCGGCCTCAACTTCCTGCTCAACGAGCAGCCGGATCAGGCGATCGACGCCTTCATCGAAGTGGCCAAGCTCGATCCGGAAACGGTCGAGCTGCATTTCGCGCTCGGCAACCTGTTTCGCCGCCGCGGCGAGACCGATCGCGCGATCCGCGTGCATCAGAACCTGCTGAATCGCAACGACCTGCCCGTCAACGAGCGCGATCACGCGCTCTACGAACTGGGCCAGGATTTCCTGAAGGCCGGCCTGCTCGATCGCGCCGAGGAATCCTTCCACATGCTCGCCGACGGCGACTACGCGCTCGGCGCGCAGCGCGCGCTGCTGACGATCTACGGCATCGAGAAGGACTGGAACAAGTCGATCCAGACCGCACGCAGGATCGAGGCAATGGGCGGCGAGTCACTCGCCACCGAGATCGCGCAGTTCCACTGCGAACTGGCGCAGGATGCGCTCGCGAAGAAGAACGCCGAAGGCGCCGCGAGCCAGCTGCACGACGCGCTGGCCGCAAACCCGCGGAACGTGCGCGCCACGATCCTGTCCGGCGACGCGGCGGTCGCGGCCGGCGATCACGACACGGCGATCGATCACTGGCGGCGCGTCGAGCAGCAGAACGCCGCGTATCTGCCGCTGGTGGCCGAGAAGCTCATGAAGTCGTATCTGGCGCTCGGTCGCGCGGCCGACGGCGCCGAGCTGCTGACCACCTATGCCGATCGCTATCCGTCGAACGACCTGCTCGATGTCGCGTTCCAGTACGTGGCCGAGCTGCGCGGCGCCGAAGCCGCGCACGCGCTCGCGCGCACCCAGATGCAGAAGGCCCCGAACCTGTCGGGCATGCTGCACCTGCTCGACGCGCAGATCGCGCTGGCCGACGAGCCGCGCCGCGCCGAACTCGAGATGATGCGCACGCTGGTCAAGCAGCGCACCAAGAACCTGCCGCGCTACACGTGCCACGACTGCGGCTTCCGCGCGCGCCTGTTCTACTGGCAGTGCCCGGGCTGCAGCGGCTGGGAAACCTACGCGCCGCGGCGCGTCGAGGCTGGCGTGGCCAACTAGGCCGCGCCATGCCTCGTCACGAATGCGGCGCAGAATCATGCCGGCACGACATCACGCTTAACCTCCGGAACGAATCACCGGGACACCTATGAAAATCACCATCATCGGCACCGGCTACGTCGGTCTCGTCACGGGCGCCTGCCTCGCCGAGATCGGCCACGACGTGTTCTGCCTCGACGTCGATCCGCGCAAGATCGAGATCCTCAACAACGGCGGGATTCCGATCCACGAGCCGGGGCTGCAGGAAATCATCGCGCGCACGCGTGCGGCCGGCCGCATCACGTTCTCGACCGATGTCGCGGCCAGCGTCGCGCACGGCGAGATCCAGTTCATCGCCGTGGGCACGCCCCCCGACGAGGACGGCTCGGCCGACCTGCAGTACGTGCTCGAGGCGGCGCGCAACATCGGCCGCCACATGACGGGCCCGAAGGTGATCGTCGACAAGTCCACGGTGCCGGTCGGCACCGCGCAGCGCGTGACCGGCGTGGTGGCCGCGGCGCTCGCGGCGCGCGGTCTGGGTGGCAGCGCCGCGCATCGCTTCTCGGTGGTCTCGAACCCCGAATTCCTCAAGGAAGGCGCCGCCGTCGAGGACTTCATGCGGCCCGACCGCATCATCATCGGCGTGGACGACGACGCGGACGGCACGATCGCGCGCGAGAAGATGAAGAAGCTCTACGCACCGTTCAACCGCAATCACGAACGCACGATCTACATGGACGTGCGCTCGGCCGAATTCACGAAGTACGCGGCCAATGCCATGCTGGCCACGCGCATCTCGTTCATGAACGAGATGTCGAACCTGGCCGAACGGGTCGGCGCCGACATCGAATCGGTGCGCCGCGGGATCGGCTCGGATCCGCGCATCGGCTACCACTTCCTCTACGCGGGCGTCGGCTACGGCGGCTCGTGCTTCCCGAAGGACGTGCAGGCGCTGATCCGCACCGCGGCCGAGAACGGCCAGCCGCTGCGCATCCTCGACGCGGTGGAGGCCGTGAACCACGCGCAGAAGAGCGTGCTGCTCGCGAAGATCGAGACGCGCTTCGGCGCCGATCTGTCGGGCCGTACCTTCGCCGTGTGGGGCCTGGCTTTCAAGCCGAACACCGACGACATGCGCGAGGCGCCGAGCCGCACGCTGATCGCCTCGCTGCTCGCGCGCGGCGCCTCGGTGCGCGCCTACGATCCGGTCGCCATCGAGGAGGCGCAGCGCGTGTTCGCGCTCGATCTGGCCGGCGAGCCGGCCGCGCTCGCGGGCCTCGCCTTCGTGGCCACCAAGGAAGAGGCGGTGACCGGTGCCGACGCGCTGGTGGTCGTCACCGAATGGAAGGAATTCAAGAGCCCCGATTTCACGCATCTGAAGTCGGTCCTCAACGCGCCCGTGATCTTCGACGGCCGCAATCTGTACGAACCCGAGGCGATGGCCGAATTCGGGATCGATTACCACGCCATCGGACGCCCGCATGTCGCAGCCCAATCTTCCGCACGCGGCTGAGGCCGCGCCGTCCGTCGCGACGGTCCCGCGCGCGCAGCTGTCCGGCTCGCGCGTGCTGGTGGTCGGCGACGTGATGCTCGATCGCTACTGGTTCGGCAACGTCAACCGCATCTCGCCCGAGGCACCGGTGCCGGTGGTGCACGTGAAGCGCCAGGAAGAGCGGCTCGGCGGCGCGGCCAACGTGGCGCGCAACATTGTCTCGCTCGGCGCCTGCGCGGGGCTGCTGTGCGTGGTCGGCACCGACGAGCCCGGCGAGCGCATCGTCGAGCTGCTCGGCGAGAGCGGCGTGGAAACGCACCTCGAGCGCGACGCGCAACTGCCCACCACGATCAAGCTGCGCGTGCTCGCGCAGCAGCAGCAACTGCTGCGCGTGGATTTCGAGGCCTCGCCGCAGCACGAGGTGCTGCTGGCCGGGCTCGCGCGCTTCGAGACGCTGCTGCCGTCGCACGGCGTGGTGCTGATGTCCGATTATGCGAAGGGCGGCCTCACGCACGTCACCACCATGATCGCGACCGCACGCGCGGCCGGCTTGCCGGTGCTGGTCGATCCGAAGGGCGCCGACTGGGCGCGCTATCGCGGCGCCTCGCTGATCACGCCGAATCGCGCCGAGCTGCGCGAGGTGGTGGGGGGCTGGCATTCGGAGGACGACCTGCGCGCGCGCGTGCGCGAGCTGCGCACCTCGCTCGCGCTCGACGCACTGCTGCTCACGCGCTCGGAAGAGGGCATGACGCTGTATTCCGACGCGGGCGAACTGAACGTGCCGGCGCTCGCGCGCGAGGTGTTCGACGTCTCGGGTGCCGGCGACACGGTGATTGCCACCGTGGCGGCGATGCTCGGCGCGGGGCTCTCGCTCGGCGATGCCGTGATCTACGCGAACCGCGCGGCCGGCATCGTGGTGGGCAAGCTCGGCACGGCCACCGTCGAGTACGGCGAACTGTTCGGCTAGGCGGCGCACGCACCGCGTGCCGCCCGTTTCACTCTTTTTCTGGAAGGACGATCATGACGCTCATCGTCACCGGCGCAGCCGGCTTCATCGGCGCGAACCTCGTCAAGGCGCTCAACGAGCGCGGCGAGACGCGCATCATCGCGGTCGACAACCTGACCCGCGCGGACAAGTTCAGGAATCTCGTCGATTGCGAGATTGACGATTATCTCGACAAGACCGAATTCGTCGAGCGCTTCCAGCGCGGCGACTTCGGCAAGGTGCGCGCGGTGTTCCACGAAGGCGCCTGTTCGGACACGATGGAAACCGACGGCCGCTACATGATGGACAACAACTTCCGCTACAGTCGCGCGGTGCTCGACACCTGCCTGGCGAACGGCACGCAGTTCCTGTACGCATCGTCGGCGGCGATCTACGGCGGCTCGACGCGCTTCGTGGAAGAGCGCGAGGTCGAGGCGCCGCTGAACGTGTACGGCTATTCGAAGTTCCTGTTCGATCAGGTGATCCGCCGCGTGCTGCCCGAGGCGAAGAGCCAGATCGCGGGCTTCCGCTACTTCAACGTGTACGGCCCGCGCGAGACGCACAAGGGGCGCATGGCGTCGGTGGCGTTCCACAACTTCAACCAGTTCCGCGCCGAGCGCAAGGTCAAGCTGTTCGGCGAATACAACGGCTATGCCGCGGGCGAGCAGACGCGCGATTTCGTGTCGGTGGAGGACGTGGTGAAGGTGAACCTGTTCTTCTTCGATCATCCGGAGAAGTCGGGCATCTTCAATCTCGGCTCGGGCCGCGCCCAGCCGTTCAACGACATCGCCAGCTCGGTGGTCAACACGCTGCGCGCGCTCGACGGCGAGCCGCCGCTCACGCTGGCCGAACAGGTGGCGCAGGGCTTCATCGAGTACGTGCCGTTCCCCGACGCGCTGCGCGGCAAGTATCAGTGCTTCACGCAGGCCGACCAGTCGAAGCTGCGCGCGGCCGGCTACGACGCGCCGTTCCTGAGCGTGCAGGAAGGCGTCGACCGTTACGTGCGTTGGCTGTTCGGCCAGCTGTAAGCGGCCTCGGATCGTCCCTACACTGGGTCTCACGGTCGGCAGCCGCCGGCCGTTTTTCTTGATGGGAGATCCGGATGCTGAAGAAGATTCTGGTGGTGGCGATGTGCTGCGCGGGGCTGGCCCAGGCTTGGGCCGCCGTCGACGTCAATCAGGCGAGCGACGATGCGCTGCGCGGCATCAAGGGCATCGGGCCGGCCAAGGCGAAGGCGATCGTCGACGAGCGCGAGGCGCATGGCCCGTACAAGGATGCGGCCGATCTCGCACGACGCGTGTCGGGGATCGGCGAGAAATCGGTCGAGCGGCTGATGGCCGACGGCCTGACCGTCGGTGCGGCCAAGGCACCGGCCACGGCCGCCGCGCGTGGCGCGCCCGCGGCGCCGGCGAAGATTTCGGGCAAGTGATGCGCATGGGCTGATTGGCCTCGATCGGCTCCTTCAGCCGCCGTTGACCGGCG
The DNA here is from genome assembly GCA_030151225.1 of Burkholderia sp. GTDB lineage: Bacteria > Pseudomonadota > Gammaproteobacteria > Burkholderiales > Burkholderiaceae > Burkholderia. The sequence goes on from JASLEG010000150.1 coordinate 6,751, forward strand.
GATTTCCGCGGCGCTGCCGCGGTTTTTTTGCGTGCCGGCCCTCGCCGCCGCCGCTGCGCCACCGTGCGCCGCACCTCGTACGGCCCTGTCCACGCTGGATTACAATCGACGGATTCATCGGCCTCGCATTCACACTACGTTCATGGCTTACAAAACTATCGAAGACACGATCGGCAACACGCCGCTCGTGCAGCTCGTCCGCCTGCCCGACGACGAGATTCGCGCGCGCAACAACGTGATCCTCGCGAAGCTCGAAGGCAACAATCCGGCCGGCTCGGTGAAGGACCGGCCCGCGCTGTCGATGATCCGCAAGGCCGAGGAACGCGGCCGCATCAAGCCCGGCGACACGCTGATCGAGGCCACCAGCGGCAACACCGGCATCGCGCTGGCGATGGCCGCCGCGATCCGCGGCTACAGGATGGTGCTGATCATGCCCGAGGATCTGTCGGTCGAGCGTCGCCAGAGCATGGCCGCCTACGGCGCCGAGATCGTCCTGACGCCCGTGAAGGGCGGCATGGAGCTCGCGCGCGATCTGGCCGACCAGATGCAGCGCGAAGGCAAGGGCGTGATCCTCGACCAGTTCGCGAACCCGGACAATCCGCTCGCGCACGTCGAGACCACCGGCCCCGAGATCTGGCGCGACACCGAAGGTCGCATCACGCATTTCGTGTCGGCGATGGGCACCACCGGCACGATCATGGGCACCTCGCAGTATCTGAAGAGCCAGAGCGAGGCGGTCGAGATCGTCGGCGCGCAGCCCGAGGACGGCTCGCGCATTCCGGGCATCCGCAAGTGGCCCGAAGCCTACCTGCCGAAGATCTTCGACCGCAGCCGCGTCGATCGCGTCGAGAGCGTGAGCCAGGCCGCCTCGGAAGCGATGGCGCGCAAGCTCGCGGCCGTCGAGGGCATCTTCTGCGGCATCTCGTCGGGCGGCGCGTGCGAGGTGGCGCTGCGCATCGCGCGTCAGGTCGAGAACGCGACCATCGTGTTCATCGTGTGCGACCGCGGCGACCGCTATCTGTCGACGGGCGTGTTCCCGGCCTGAGCATCGCGCCGGCATGCCGCCATGAAAAACGCCGCTTCGACAGCGGCGTTTTTACTTGTGGCGGAAGAGGAAGAAAGGGCGCAGCCCCTCGCGCCGCTTATTGCCCGTCCTGCATCTTCTGCTTCACACGCTCGCCGAGCTGATACACCGACAGCGCGTAGAAGAAGCTGCGGTTGTAGCGCGTCAGCACGTAGAAGTTCTTCAGGCCGAGCTTGTACTCGGTCGGGCGGCCCGGCGTGGGCAGATCGACCACCGTGACCTGCGTGTTCGCCTCGGCCGCCGCATTGACCGCCGGCGCGTCGAGCACGAGGCCGGCCTGCGTCAGTTGCGACAGCGCCATGTGCGGTTCCGGCTTGCCGTCGGCGGCGGCCTGCGCCACGCCCTGGCTGCCCGCGTCGGGCGAGATGTCCCACACCACCGGGCGGCCCGGCTCCCAGCCGTGCTGCTTCAGGTAATTGGCCACGCTGCCGATCGCGTCCTTGACGCTCGTGCGCAGATTGATCTGGCCGGTGCCCTCGTAGTCGACCGCGTAGCTGCGGATGCTGCTCGGCAGGAACTGCGGAATGCCGATCGCGCCGGTGTAGGAACCTCTCACGCTGGTCGGATCAATCCGGCTGTCGCGTGTCCACACGAGGAAGTCCTCGAGATTCTTGCGGAAGGTGGCCTGGCGATCGTCACGATTTGGCGTGTCCGGGTAATCGAAGGCCAGCGTGGTCAGCGCGTCGAGCGTCGGGAAGCTGCCCATGTAGCGCCCGTAGATCGTCTCCACGCCGATGATGCCGACGATCACTTCGGGCGGCACGCCGAACTCGTCGGACGCGCGCTGCAGCGTGGCCTGGTTGTCGCGCCAGAACTTCACGCCGGCATTGATGCGGATCGGCTCGAGGAAGTTGGACTGATAGCGGCGCCAGCTCTTGACCGTCGGCGACGCGGCCGGCTTCACGAGCTTCACGGCCGTGGCCGAATAGTTCGCACTGGCGAACAAGGCGTGCAGCGCGGCCGGGTCGAAGCCGTCGCGCGCGGCCACGTCGCTGATGAACGCGTCGATCTTCGGGTTGTTCGCGTACTGGTGCGGCTCGATCTGTTCTTCGGACGGCGAGAGGCCGGCCGCGATCGGCAGCGGCTGCGCTGCGGCCGGGGTCGCGGCCGGTGCCGAAGCCGGTGCCGCCGCAGCGGCAGCGGCAGCGGGGGCGGGGGCCGGGCTCGTCGTCGCGACCGGTGCGGCAGCTTGCGAGGCCTGCGGCGCGGCCGGCGTCTGTGCGCATGCGGTCAGCGTCGCGAGTACCGCGACGAGCGCGGCGCGTTCGAGCGGGAAACGTGAGCGGGAGCGAAGCGAAGGGGAGACGGCGGACGTTCGGAAAGTCATGGGGCCCGGTGGAATGACGACGCGGTTGAAGTCGGGGCAGTATAACTGAGGCATTCCGCGCGCCGGTTCGGTGCCCGGCGCGCTGTGGTAAGTTAGCGGCGGATTCGCGCGAGGAACGCACCGTCGTCATCATCGAGGGAGACGCGTGGTGCCGGCACGGCCGGCGCCGCGACACATTCATGGCAACCGCCTTTTACACGCATCCCGATTGTCTGCTGCACGAGATGGGCGAGTGGCATCCGGAATGCCCGTCGCGGCTGTCGGCCATCCAGGATCAGCTGATCGCGAGCCGCATCGACGACCTGATCGAGCACGAGAGCGCGCCGCTCGCGAGCGATGCCGCGCTGGCCCGCGTGCACACCCGCGCCCACATCGACTACCTGCGCGCGAACACGCCGGCCGAAGGCCATGTCGCGATCGATCCCGACACCTCGATGAATCCGCACACCTGGCGCGCCGCGTTGCGCGCGGCCGGCGCCGCGATCGCGGCCACCGACGCGGTGATCGAGGGGCGCTACGACAACGCGTTCTGCAGCGTGCGCCCGCCCGGCCATCATGCCGAGCCCGCGCGCGCGATGGGCTTCTGCTTCTTCAACAACGTCGCGATCGCGGCGCGTCACGCGCTCGAGGTGCACGGGCTCGAACGCGTGGCCGTGATCGACTTCGACGTGCATCACGGCAACGGCACCGAGGCCGCGTTCGCGAACGATCCGCGCGTGCTGATGTGCAGCTTCTTCCAGCATCCGCTGTTCCCGTTCTCGGGGGCCGAGCATCCGGCGCCGAACATGGTCAACGTGCCGGTGCCGGCGCGCACCGGCGGCATGGCGATCCGCGAGACGGTGGACCTGATGTGGATGCCGCGGCTCGAGGCGTTCCGGCCGCAGATGCTGTTCGTGTCGGCCGGGTTCGATGCGCATCGCGAGGACGATCTCGGCCGCATGGGCCTGGTCGAGGCCGATTACGAGTGGCTCACCACGCGGATCTGCGAGCTCGCGCGGCGGCATGCGCAGGGGCGCATCGTCAGCTGCCTCGAGGGCGGCTACAACCTGTCGGCGCTCGGCCGCAGCGTGGTCGCGCATCTGCGCGCGCTGGCCGGGATCTGAGTCGGCCGCGCCGTTCCCTTCGCCCGCTTCAGCTTCTCGCCACGATCCAGTCGATCAGCGCGCCGATCACGCGTTCGCGCCCGAGGTCGTTCATCGTCTCGTGGTAGTGGCCTTCGTAGAGCGTCAGCGTCTTGTCGCGCGGGCCGGCCAGCGCGCCGAACTCGCGGCTGCCGTCCGGCTCGGTGAGCTGGTCGGCGGTGCCGTGGAAGATCAGCGTCGGCAGCGCGAGCGCGGCTCGCCCGCGTTCGATGCGTTCCATCGCCGCGAGGAGCTCGGCGCCGGTGCGGGCCGGCACCGCGCCGTGATGCACGAGCGGGTCGGCGCGATTCGCGGCGACCACGGCCGGGTCGCGCGACAGCACCGCCGCGTCGATCTTCAGCGCCGGAAAGCGCGGCCACGCGCGGCTCATGAAGCGGCTCGCCGCGAGCATCCAGCGCGGCACGTCGCGGCCCGGCGCGAGCGCGGGGCTCGACAGGATCAGGCCGGCCAGCGGGCACTGCGCGGCGGCTGCCGGCGCGCGCTCGATCGCGTGCAGCGCGGCGATCGCGCCGCCCATGCTGTGCCCCATCAGGAACCGCGGCGCGCTTGCGCCGTCGCGCGCGGCGAACGCGAGCAGCGCGTCGGCATCGTCGAGGTAGGCGTCGAAGCGCTCGACCCATGCGCGCTCGCCGGGCGAGCGGCCGTGGCCGCGCAGGTCCACGGCCACCAGCTCGATGTCGGCCGCGACCAGCCGGGCGGCCAGCGCGTCGTAGCGGCCGGCATGCTCGGCCAGCCCGTGCACGAGTGCCACCGTGGCGCGCGGCGCGGAGGCGCCGCGCCAGCGAAAGGCGGCCAGTTCGGTGCCGTCGGCGGCGCGGATCGTCGCGTTCTCGAGGTGCATCGTCCATCGCTCCTGGGCGGGAAATCGGGTGCGCTCGATCATAGTCGGCCGGCCCGAACGTGGCGCGGATGCTCGCCTCTAATTCCCTCCAGTTATGAAAGCAGCGAAATCGATTATTAAGGGAAATGAGCCGCCTGCGATAGAATGCGCGGCTATTCCCGGATATGACGGCGGCCGCCGGCGCAGCGCGACACGACCGCCTTCGCAGCTTCCGCCGTTTTGTTTACATGATCGAAATTCGCAATCTGTCGCAGCGATTCGCCGGGCCGCAAGGCTGGATCGAGGCGCTGCATGACGTCAATCTGACGATTCCCCGCGGCGAGGTGTTCGGCATCATCGGCCGCAGCGGTGCCGGCAAGAGCACGCTGGTGCGCACCATCAACCTGCTCACGCGTCCGTCCGAGGGCGAGGTCGTCGTCGACGGCCGTGACCTCACGCTGCTGTCCGCCACCGAGCTGCGCGCCGCGCGCCGCCACATCGGCATGATCTTCCAGCACTTCAACCTGCTGTCCTCGCGTACCGTGTACGAAAACGTGGCGCTGCCGCTCGAGCTGGCCGGCGCGACGCGCGCGGAGATCGAGGCGGCGGTGTTGCCGCTGCTCGATCTGGTGGGGCTCAGCGCCCAGAAGGATCGCTACCCGGCGCAGATCAGCGGTGGCCAGAAGCAGCGGGTCGGCATCGCGCGCGCACTCGCGAGCAAGCCGAAGGTGCTGCTGTCGGACGAGGCCACCTCGGCGCTCGATCCCGAAACGACGCGCGCGATCCTCGAATTGCTGCGTCGCATCAACCGCGAGCTCGGCCTGACGATCGTGCTGATCACGCACCAGATGGAAGTGATCAAGCAGGTGTGCGATCGCGTGGCCGTGCTCGATGCGGGGCGCGTGGTGGAGACGGGGCCCGTGATCGAGGTGTTCATGCAGCCGCATCACGAGGTCACGCGCGCGCTGATCGGCGACGTGATCGCGCAGGAACTGCCGCGCGCGCTGAAGGCGCGCGTCGCCGACAAGCTCAAGGGCGGCCGCAGCCACCTGCTGCGCCTCGCCTTCAGCGGCAATGGCGTCGACACGCCGATCCTGTCGGAGACGATCCGCCGCTACGAGCTCGATTTCAACATCCTGCATGGCCAGATCGACGAGATCCAGGGCCAGGCCTTCGGTTCGCTCGCGGTGCTCGCGGGCGGCGAGCCGGGCAAGGTCGGCGAAGCACTCGCGTATCTGCGCGAGCAGGGCGTGATCGTGGAGGCGTTGTCGCATGTTGAGTGAAATGCTGGATATGTTCGTGCAGTCGTTCTGGGAAACGCTGATCATGGTCGGCATCTCGGGGCTGGTCGGCGCGGCCGTCGGGTTGCCGCTCGGCGTGCTGCTGTATCTGACCGATCGCCAGGGCGTGCTGCAGAATCTGGCCGTGAACCGCCTGCTCGGCGGCCTGGTCAACGCGGTGCGCTCCACGCCGTTCATCATCCTGCTGGTCGCGGTGATTCCGTTCACGCGGCTGATCGTCGGCTCGTCGATCGGCACGGCCGCCGCGGTGGTGCCGCTGACGCTTGCGTCCGCGCCCTTCATCGCGCGGCTGGTCGAGACGGCGCTGCGCGAGGTCGATCGCGGCCTGATCGAGGCGGCGCTCGCGATGGGCGCCACCACCCGCCAGATCGTGTTCAAGGTGCTGCTGCCCGAGGCGTGGCCCGGCATCGTGGCGGGGCTCACGATCACCTTCGTGTCGCTGGTCGGCTATTCGGCGATGGCCGGCGCGATCGGCGGCGGCGGCCTCGGCGATCTCGGCATCCGCTACGGCTATCAGCGCTACGAGCCGGAAGTGATGTGGACCGTGGTGGCGATCCTGATCGTGTTCGTGCAGATCGTGCAGTCGTTCGGCGACTGGCTCGTGCGCCGGCTCAGCCACCGTTGAGCGTCGGGGCCGGATGGAGCGCCACCGTGTTTTCCGCGAAGCGCGCATCGTGACGCGCTTCGCTCGTTGCCGCCCGCGCGATGCGCGGCGGCGTTTCGCAGGCTGATTCGACGAGGCGCGCGGTGTCGCATCGTGCCGGCAGGTGGCCACGCAGCATCGTGCGTGCCGCCGATTAGAGGCGAGGGTCGAGATCCCGGGCTTGGCGTCCGGGATTTTTCTCTCTTAAAATAGAACGATCGTTCGCTATTGCCGGCGTGTCGCCGAATGACGTTATCCTCGTCGGTCGAGGGGCCAGATGGCCCGCATCGCCGCCCTCAGGGTGGTGACGCTATAGAATGGCCGTCGGTCGTATTCGTAACTTTGGAGCGTGTGCATGAAAATCCTGGTGCCGGTAAAAAGAGTGGTCGACTACAACGTCAAGGTGCGCGTGAAGTCGGACGGAACGGGCGTCGATATCGCGAACGTGAAGATGTCGATGAATCCCTTCGATGAAATCGCCGTCGAAGAGGCGGTGCGCCTGAAGGAAGCGGGCACCGCAACCGAAGTGATCGCCGTGTCGATCGGC
>JASLEG010000178.1 GCA_030151225.1 Burkholderia sp.
GCCGCAAAGGATTCGGTATTCGGGGTGGAGGTTTGCAGGTCGGACATAAAAATCGGATTGTGCGTGGTACCGCGCCGTCTCGTGCACCGGCCACCTGGCCGGGCTGGCGGAGCGAACGCCACACGGGGTTAAGGGTTGAAACACGCTTCGGATTCCGGCCCGCGCCGGGGTGTCGAAGCACCTACTGCTTTACTGCACGTGTTGCTACTGCGTACGTTGCTCGCGATGCAGGCTCAGGCTGCGTGCCCGGCCGCTTCCCGATACCACCCCAAAACCTGATCGACCGCTTGTTCGATCGTGAGGCCCGAGGTGTCGAGCAGCTTCGCATCGGCTGCGGGCTTGAGCGGCGCGGCCGCGCGGTTGCTGTCTCGCGCGTCCCGCTCACGCAAATCCCGGAGCAAGTCATCCATATTAGCAGAAAAACCTTTTTGCATCAATTGCTTATGCCGGCGCGCCGCGCGGGCCTCGACGCTCGCGGTCAGGAACACCTTCAGCCCCGCGTCGGGGAAGATCACGGTGCCCATGTCGCGGCCGTCGGCGACCAGGCCCGGGGTCTTGCGAAAGGCCCGCTGACGCGCCACCAGCGCGGCGCGCACGCCCGAATGGACGGCGATCGCGGAGGCGCGGTTGCCCACCGCCTCGGCGCGGATCTGGTCCGATACGTCCACGCCGTCGAGCTGCGCGCAGCCCTCGCGGAACGTGATGTGCAGGTCGTCGATCAGTTTGGCCAGACCCGCCTCGTCGTCGGGCTCGATGCCGTAGCGCTGGCTCGCCAGGGCCGCGAGCCGGTACAGCGCGCCGCTGTCGAGCAGGTGGAAGCCGAGATGCGCGGCCACCAGCGCGGCCACCGTGCCCTTGCCGGACGCGGTGGGGCCGTCGATCGTGATGACGGGGGTGGGATGGAAGGGTCGGGTGGATTTCATCGGCAGTAACAGGCTCGGGGCTCGGGAGCGCCGGGATTCAGGGCTTCGCGAGCGCGGTGAAGCGGTCGAAATAGTCGGGGAAGGTCTTGGCGACGCATTTCGGATCGTTGATGCGCACCGGCACGCCGCCGAGGCTCACGAGCGAGAAGCACATCGCCATGCGGTGATCGTCGTAGGTGTCGATCGCCGCGTTCGGCACGAGTTGCGCGGGCGGCGTGACAACCAGATAGTCGGCGCCCTCCTCGACCGTCGCCCCCACCTTGCGCAGCTCGGTGGCCATCGCCGCGATGCGGTCGGTTTCCTTCACGCGCCAGCTCGCGATGTTGCGCAGCGTGCTCGGGCCGTCGGCGAACAGCGCGGCCACGGCGATCGTCATCGCCGCGTCGGGGATCAGGTTGAAATCCATGTCGATCGGCTCGAGCCGGCCGTGATCGTGGCCGATGCCGCGCACCTCGATCCAGTCGTCGCCCATCGACACGTTCGCGCCCATCTGCATCAGCGCCATCGCGAAGCCGACGTCGCCCTGGATGCTCGCGCGACCCACGCCCTCGATGCGCAGCGGGCCGCCGCCGAGCGCGCCCGCGGCGAGGAAGTACGAGGCCGACGACGCGTCGCCCTCCACCATGATCGTGCCCGGCGAACGGTAGCGCGCGGCCGGCACCGTGAAGCGCTGCCAGCCGTCGCGCTCGACGTTCACGCCGAAGCGCGCCATCAGCTTGATGGTGATCTCGATGTACGGCTTCGAGATCAGCTCGCCGTCGATCTCGACCACGCTCGCGCCGCCCGGCGCGCCGACCAGCGGCAGCGTCATCAGCAGCGCGGTCAGGAACTGGCTCGACACGTCGCCGCGCACGCGGATCGGCGCATCGACGGCGATCGCCGCCGGACGGATACGCAGCGGAGGATAGCCGGCGTTCTGCTCGTAGTCGATCGCGGCGCCGATCTGGCGCAGTCCGTCGACGAGGTCGCCGATCGGCCTCTCGTGCATGCGCGGCACGCCGTGCACGCGGTAGTCGCCGCCGTTCACCGCCAATGCGGCCGTGAGCGGGCGCACCGCGGTGCCGGCGTTGCCGAGGAACAGGTCGGCCGTCTTCTCGGGGAACGCGCCGCCGGTGCCGGTCACGACGCAGGAGTCGCCGTCGCGCACGAGCGTCACGCCGAGCCTGGCCAGCGCCGCGAGCATCACGCGCGTGTCGTCGGAATCGAGCAGGTTGGTGATCGTCGTCACGCCCTCGGACAGCGCGGCGAGCAGCAGCACGCGGTTCGAGATGCTTTTCGAGCCGGGCAGGCGCACGGTGCCGGAAGCACGCGAATACGGACCGAGATCGAGGAATTCCATGGTGAGCCTGTAGAGATTCGGTTAGGACTGGGCCGGGCCGGAAGCGGGCTTGCCGCCGCGCTCCTGCCAGGCCGTGCGCGCATTGCGCGAGCGGGCGAACACGGCTTCGAGCGCGGCGCCGTCACCGGCGTCGATCGCCTCGCGCAGCCGTGCCAGCACGCGCGTGTAGGCGTCGAGCTCGTCGAGCAGCGCGGTGCGATTCGCCACGCACACGTCGCGCCACATCTCGGGGCTCGACGCGGCGATCCGCGTGAAATCGCGAAAGCCGCCGGCCGCGAACGAGAACTTCAGCTCGGCGTCGGCCTCGCCGAGGATCTGCTCGACCAGCGCGAACGACAGCACGTGCGGCAGATGGCTGACCGAGGCGAACACGCGATCGTGCTGGGCCGCGTCCATCCTGCGCACCACGGCGCCGGTGGCGCGCCACATCGCGTCGACGCGCGCGACCGACGCGTCGTCGTTCTCGGGCAGCCCGCAGATCACGACGTTGCGCCCCACGTACAACTCGGGCAGCGCGGCCTCGACGCCGCTCGATTCGCGACCCGCGATCGGGTGCGCCGGCACGAACTGCGCGATGCGCTCGCCGAGCGCCGCGCGCGCGGACGCCACCACGTCGGACTTGGTGCTGCCCGCATCAGTCACGACCGCGGCCGGATCAAGGAAGGGCGCGATGCGCGCGAGCAGCGGGCCCGTCTGCGCCACCGGCACGGCCAGCAGCACGAGGTCGGCACCGGCCAGCGCCTCGCGCAGCTGCGTGTCGTCGTCGAGCGCGGCGATCGCGTCGACCACGCCGAGCTCGCGGGCGCGCTCGACCGAGGCCGGCGAGCGGCCCACGCCGATCACGCGACCGGCCTGCGCGGTGCCGCGCTCGCGCAGCGCGCGAGCGAGCGAGCCGCCGATCAGGCCGACGCCGAACACCACCAGTTTGTTGAACGAAAAATCGGACACGGCTTGTCGCCTGCTAAAAAACGCGCGGGCCGGAACCCGCGCGGGAGATGGACACGACGGTGCGTCGCGGCGCGTCAGCGCGCGCGCGGGTACGAACCGAGGACCTTCAGGAAGGCGGCCTTGCCGCCGAGTTCCGCGAGCGCCGCCGCGACCTGCGCGTCGTCGCGATGCCCCTCGATGTCGATGTAGAAGTAGTACTCCCAGGTGCCGACGCGCGCGGGCCGCGATTCGAAGCGCGTCATCGACACGCCGTGGCGCGCGAGCGGCTCGAGCAGCTTGAACACGGCACCCGGCTCGTTCTTGACCGACACGATCAGCGAGGTCTGGTCGCAACCGCTGGGCCCGGTGGGCGCGCGGCCGATCACGACGAAGCGCGTGCGGTTGTGCGGGTCGTCCTGGATCATCGAGTAGGCGATGCGCAGGCCGTAATGCAGCGCCGCGCGCTCGCCCGCGATCGCCGCCACGCCCGAATCGTCGGCCGCGAGGCGCGCCGCCTCGGCATTGCTCGATACTGCCTGGCGCTCGAGCTGCGGCGCATTCGCCGTGAGCCAGCGCTGGCACTGCGCGAGCGCCTGCGGATGCGCGCACACGCGCTTCAGGCCGTCGAGCGAGCCGCTCTGCGACATCAGGTTGTGATGAATCGGCAACGACAGCTCGCCACCGATCAGCAGCTGGGTGTGCAGCAGCAGATCGAGCGTGCGCGACACCGCGCCCTCGGCCGAATTCTCGACCGGCACGATGCCGAATTCCGAGGCGCCGGCCTCGACGCCGCGGAACACCTCGTCGATCGACGGGCACGGCAGCCCCTCGATCGACTGACCGAAATACTCGAACATCGCCTGTTCGCTGTAGGTGCCCGTGGGCCCGAGGAACGAGACGTGGATGGTCTTTTCGAGCGAGCGGCTGGCCGCCATGATCTCGCGCCAGATCGCGTTGATGTGCTCGCCGGCGAGGGGGCCGTCGCTCATGTCCTGCAGCCGCGCGATCACCTGCTGTTCGCGCTCGGGGCGGAACACCGGTGCGTTGAATACCTTCTTGACCTCGCCGACTTCGAGCGCGACCGCGGCGCGCTGATTCAGCAGCGCGATCAGTTGCGTGTCGATCGCGTCGATGCGTTCGCGCAGCGGTTTGAGGCGGGAGTTGAGTTCGTCGTCCATGCTGATCGAGTCGTGCTTGATGATGACAGCGAGCCCTCAGGCCTGCGTGCGTTCGAATTCCTTCATGTACTCGACGAGCGCCTGGACGCCCTCGAGCGGCACCGCGTTGTAGATCGACGCCCGCATGCCGCCAACGGACTTGTGGCCCTTCAGTTGCAGCAGCCCGCGCACCTTCGCGCCGGCGAGGAAGTCTTCGTTGCGGGTTTCGTCGGCGAGGAAGAACGGCACGTTCATGCGCGAACGCGCGCCCTTCTCCACCTTGTTCAGGTAGAAGCCGCTCGCGTCGATCGTGTCGTACAGCAGCGTCGCCTTCGCGACGTTGCGCGCCTCGATCGCGGTCAGCCCGCCCTGCGCCTTCAGCCACTTGAACACCAGGCCGGCGATGTAGATCGCGTAGGTGGGGGGCGTGTTGTACATCGAGTTGTTCGCGGCGACGGTCTTCCACTCGAACGCCGAGGGGCAGATCGGCAGCGCGCGATCGAGCAGGTCGTCGCGCACGATCACGAGCGTCACGCCCGCCATGCCGATGTTCTTCTGCGCCCCACCGAACAGCGCGCCGTAGCGCGTGATGTCGAGCGGGCGCGACAGGATGTGCGAGGAGACGTCGGCCACCAGCGGTACCTTGCCCGTGTCGGGAATCTCGAAGGTCTCGACGCCGTCGATCGTCTCGTTGGTGCACAGGTGCACGTAGGCCGGATCGGCCGACAGCTGCCATTCGGAAACCGGCGGCACCCGCGTGTAGCCGTCCTCGGTGCGGCCGCTCGCGGCCAGATGCGGCGTGCCGTACTTCTGCGCTTCCTTGAGGGACTTCTGCGACCACGAGCCGGTCACGACGAAATCCATGGTCCGATGCGCGCCGAGCAGGTTCATCGGCACGATCGCGTTCTCTGCGATGCCGCCGCCCTGCAGGAACAGCACTCGGTAATTGTCGGGCACGGCCAGCAGCTCGCGCACGTCGGCGAGCGCCGCCTCGTGGATCGACATGAACTCGCGGCCACGATGGCTCATCTCCATCACGCTCATGCCGCTGCCGTTCCAGTCGAGCATCTCGTCGGCCGCCTGGCGCAGCACGGCTTCGGGCAGCGCCGCGGGACCCGCGGAGAAATTGAACACGCGCATCGTAAAACCTCGGGAGAGACGCCGCGCGGCAGGAAAGGGCCCGCTGCCGCGCCGGGAAGGGCCGCCCGGACGTGCGCCGGGATGGCCCGAAAAAGGAATGGCCGCTTGCGCTCACGCGCAAACGGCCATTATCGCACCGACGTCGCCGCCCCGCCAAACCGGCGCAGCCGCGCCGGCCGGGGCGAAACGCGTGCTTACTTGCCCGGCTTGACGGCCGCGACTTCCTTGTCGGCCTGTGCGCGGGTGGCCTTGATCGCTTGCGGCATGTACTTCTGCATCAGGCCGTTGACCACGTCGCGACCGACCTGATCCTGCACCTGGATGAACTTGCGACCCGTCGGGCTCTTGTAGAACGTCGTCAGATCCTTGATTTCCGAGGTGCTGTAATACTTCGCGTACGCGTCGTACTGAGCCTGCATCGCGTCGCTCTTGAAGCCTTGCGTGTCGAACACCTTGCCCGCGCCGTCGACCAGCTTCTGCACAGCGGTCTTCTGCAGCGTCGGCACGGCAGCCTGCTTTTGTGCGTCCGTCAGCGTCGTGTTTTCCGACAGCGCGTCCGACAGGATCGCCGGGACCAGCTGCTTCGATTGCATTTCAGCGCTGTTGGCGATCGCGCCGACCAGCTTCGGCGCGTCGATCGCGCTGAGCAGATCGGAGATGGCCGCCTTCTTGTCCGCATCGATCGGAGCCGCAGCAGCCGAAGCAGCCGGCGCCTGGCTCGACAGCGATTGCGCCATGGCGAACGTCGGCACGATGGCTGCCAGCAGGACCAGTTGCTTGAATTGTTTTTGCATCATCACTCCCTTATGGAAATATGAACGATAGTTGCACCGCCGGGCCGCACCGCACACGCGATGCTGGCCCGGCGACCGGCAGCCGCCGCCGGTCAGGCGTCGCCGCCTTCGTTGGCGTCGTCACCGACATCGGCCTCGTCGGCATCGCTGTCCGCGTCGGCTTCCGCGATCTGCTGCAGGCCCGACAGGCGGGTGCCCTCATCGAGACTGATGAGTGTAACACCTTGCGTGGCGCGCCCCATTTCGCGGATCTCGGACACGCGGGTGCGAATCAGCACGCCGGCCGTGGTGATCAGCATGATTTCGCTTTCCGGCTCGACGAGCGTGGCCGCCACGACCTTGCCGTTGCGCTCGGACGTCTGGATCGCGATCATGCCCTTCGTGCCGCGGCCGTGACGCGTGTACTCGGTGATCGGGGTGCGCTTGCCGAAGCCGTTCTCGGTGGCGGTCAGCACGGATTGCTCCTCGCCGCCGGCCACCAGCATCGCGATCACCTGCTGGCCGTCCTCGAGCTTCATGCCGCGCACGCCGCGCGCCTCGCGGCCCATCGGACGCACATCGTCCTCCTCGAAGCGCACCGCCTTGCCCGAGTCGGAGAACAGCATCACGTCGTGCTTGCCGTCGGTAATCTCGGCACCGATCAGGAAGTCGCCCTCGTCGAGGCCGACCGCGATGATGCCGCGCTTCATCGGCCGGCTGAAGTCCTTGAGCGGCGTCTTCTTCACGGTACCGAGCGAGGTCGCCATGAACACGAACCGGTCTTCCGAGAATTCGCGCACCGGCAGCACGACGTTGATCTTCTCGCCGTCCTGCAGCGGGAACATGTTGACGATCGGCCGGCCGCGCGCGTTGCGTGAGCCCTGCGGCACCTCGTACACCTTGACCCAGTACACGCGGCCGCGATTCGAGAAGCACAGGATGTAATCGTGCGTGTTCGCGATGAAGAGCGTCTCGATCCAGTCGTCTTCCTTCATCTGCGTGGCCTGCTTGCCGCGCCCGCCGCGCTTCTGCGCGCGGTATTCGGACAGCGGCTGCGACTTCACGTAGCCCGCGTGCGACATGGTCACGACCATGTCCTGCGGCGTGATCAGATCCTCGGTGTTCAGCTCCGTTGCGTTCATCTCGATGCGCGAACGGCGCTCGTCGCCGAACTCGCCCTTCACGGCCGTCAGCTCCTCGCCGATGATCGTGGTGATGCGCTCGGGGCGCGAGAGGATGTCGAGCAGATCGGCGATCTGCGCCATCACCTCGCGATACTCGCCGATGATCTTGTCCTGCTCGAGGCCGGTCAGGCGCTGCAGACGCATCTGCAGGATTTCCTGCGCCTGCGTCTCGGACAGGTTGTACTGGCCGTCGGCCTGCAGGCCCACCGCCGGGTTCAGCCCTTCGGGACGATACGCCTCGCGGCCGCCCGCGGCGGCGTTGTCCTTCTCCGCGCGTTCGAGCATCTCGCGCACGAGCGACGAATCCCAGGAGCGCTCCATCAGCGACTGGCGCGCGATCGGCGGCGTGGGCGCGGCCTTGATCAGCTCGATGAAGTCGTCGATGTTGGCCAGCGCGACGGCCAGACCCTCGAGCACGTGGCCGCGCTCGCGCGCCTTGCGCAGTTCGTAGATGGTGCGCCGCGTCAGCACCTCGCGCCGATGCGCGAGGAAGCAGACCAGCATCTCCTTCAGGTTCAGCAGCTTCGGCTGGCCGTCGACGAGCGCGACCATGTTCATGCCGAAGGTGTCCTGCAACTGCGTGGACTTGTAGAGATTGTTCAGCACCACTTCGGGCACTTCGCCGCGCTTGAGCTCGATCACGACGCGCATGCCGCTCTTGTCGGATTCGTCGCGGATGTCGGAGATGCCCTCGAGCTTCTTCTCGTTGACGAGTTCGACGATGCGCTCGAGCAGCGTGCGCTTGTTCACCTGATACGGCAGCTCGTCGACGATGATCGCCATGCGCTGGCCGCGATCGATCTCCTCGAAGTGCGTGGTGGCCCGCATCACGACGCGGCCGCGGCCGGTGCGATAGCCGTCGCGCACGCCGGCCACGCCGTAGATGATGCCGCGCGTCGGGAAATCGGGCGCCGGGATGATCTCGATCAGCTCGTCGATCGTGGCTTCGGGATGGGCCAGCAGGTGGTGACAGGCGGCCACGACTTCCGACAGGTTGTGCGGCGGAATGTTCGTGGCCATGCCGACCGCGATGCCCGACGAGCCGTTGATCAGCAGGTTCGGGATGCGCGCGGGCAGGATCACCGGCTCGTTTTCGCTGCCGTCGTAGTTCGGCGTGAAATCGACGGTTTCCTTGTCGATGTCGGCCAGCAGCTCGTGGCCGATCTTCGCCATGCGGATTTCGGTGTAGCGCATCGCGGCGGCGTTGTCGCCGTCGACCGAGCCGAAATTGCCCTGACCGTCGACGAGCATGTAGCGCAGCGAGAAATCCTGCGCCATCCGCACGATCGTTTCATAGACCGCGCTGTCGCCGTGCGGATGGTACTTACCGATCACGTCGCCGACGATACGCGCCGACTTCTTGTAGGCCCGGTTCCAGTCGTTGTTCAGTTCGTGCATCGCGAACAGCACGCGCCGATGCACGGGCTTCAGGCCGTCGCGGACATCCGGGAGGGCACGTCCGACG
>JASLEG010000180.1 GCA_030151225.1 Burkholderia sp.
GCCGATCGACACGGCGATCACTTCGGTTGCGGTGCCCGCTTCCTTCAGGCGCACCGCCTCTTCGACGGCGATTTCATCGAAGGGATTCATCGACATCTTCACGTTCGCGATATCGACGCCCGTTCCGTCCGACTTCACGCGAACCTTCACGTTGTAATCCACCACGCGCTTCACGGCCACCACGATCTTCATCGTCCAACTCTCCTTCGTTTCTCGACATCGATTCGCATGACGAATCGATGGACGCAAGGCGAGGTCGTGCCCCGCCTGCTTGCCACCCGAATGGGAAATGCGCGCTAGATGACGCCCGAGGTCCGCATGTCGGCCAGATGCCGCTTCATGTCCTGGATGTCGCGCGAATGCTTGTCGCCCTTGCGCAGCGCCACGGCGGTGGACAGGATGTCCACCACCACCAGCGCCGCGAGCCGCGACGTGGTGGGCGTGTAGATGTCGGTGTTCTCGAGCGTCTCGGCCACCACGGCCACGTCGCAGTAGCGCGTGAGCGGCCCGTGCGAGCCGGTGATCACCACCACGCTGGCGCCGCGCTCGCGCGCGGTGCGCGCCACCTCGATCAGCGAGCGCGTGGCGCCGGTGTTCGAGATCGCCACCACGGCGTCGCCGGGCTTCAGCATCGAGGCGGCGATGAACTGCTGGTGCGAATCCTGGTGCGCGATGCAGGGCACGCCGAACAGCGGAAACTTCTGCTGCGCGTCCAGCGCCACGATGCCCGACGCGCCGAAGCCGAAGAACTCGATGCGCGCGGCCGCCGACAGCAGCTCCACGGCGCGGCCGATCGCCTCGAAGTCGAGCTTCTTGCGGGTCCAGTCGAGGCTCGTGATCGTGTAGTCGAAGATCTTGGTGGCCACCGTCTCGGGCGTGTCCTCGCCGCTCAGCACCGAGTGCGTGGCCGGCGCGCCGAGCGCCAGGCTCTGCACCGCGCGGATCTTGAAATCCTTGAAGCCGTTGCAGCCGATCGTGGCGCAGAAGCGCAGCACGGTCGGTTCGCTGACCTGCGCGAGCCGCGCGAGCTCGGACAGGCTCAGCTCGGCGATCGAATGCACGTTCTCCAGGATGAAATCGGCCACCTGCCGGCTGCCGCGACGCAGGTTGGGCCGGGCACGGTCGATCACTTCCAGAATGTTGTAGTCGGGCACGCGGGAGGTCCTTGGTTGGCAAACGGGCGCGGCGGCCCGGCGGGCCGGGCACCGCCGCGCCGGGGGCCGCGCGGCACCGGCCGCACGACGCGCGCTGGAAACGGAGTTTACCGGAAGAACATCCGGCGCCAGAAGCCGGTGCCCTGCTGCATCAGCACGGCCGCCACGATGATCGCGCCCATCACCACCTGCTGGTGATAGCCCGGCACGCTCGCCAGATTCATGATGTTGCCGATGATGCCGAGGATCAGCACGCCCATCAGCGTGTTCAGCACGCCGCCCTTGCCGCCGGCCAGGCTCGCGCCGCCGATCACCACCGCGGCGATCACGGTCAGCTCGTCGCCCACGCCCACGGTGGGCGCACCCACGCTGGCGCGCGCCGTGGAGATGATGCCGGCCATCGAGGCCAGCACGCCCGAGCACACGTAGGTGCCGA
Organism: Burkholderia sp.; assembly: GCA_030151225.1. GTDB lineage: Bacteria > Pseudomonadota > Gammaproteobacteria > Burkholderiales > Burkholderiaceae > Burkholderia. The sequence goes on from JASLEG010000180.1 coordinate 1,591, forward strand.
GGATGTGGCGCGCCACCGGCACGCCCGACAGGCGCACCGCCTCCTCGTTCGAACCGATCGCACGCACCACGCGGCCCGGCCGCATGCGGCCGAGCGCGATGCCGCCGATCACGAACACCACCAGCATCACGAGCGTCGGGCCCGGAATGCCGAAGTAGCTGTGGCGACCGAAGTCGAGCAGTGCCTGGCCGGCGTCGTCCACCAGGATCGGCGAGCCGTTCGAGGCGATCATGGCGATCCCGCGCGCCACCGTCATCATGGCCAGCGTGACCACGAACGGCGTGAGCCGGAAGAACGCCACCAGCACGCCCGAGGCGAGCCCGCAGATGCCGCCGATCGCGAGCGTGGCCACGATCGCGAAGGCGAGGCCGTGCTCGGGAATCAGCATCGCCGACATCACGCTGCCGAGCGCGGCCACCGAGCCGACCGACAGGTCGATGCCGCCCGTCAGCACCACCAGCAGCATGCCCACCGACATGATGCCGACGCCGGCCACCTGCCGCGAGATGTTGGCCAGGTTCGGCGCGGTGAAGAAGTCGCTCGAGATGAACGACGAGGCCACGATCAGCACGATCAGGATCGCGACCGTGTTGAAGCGACGGGCGGCCTGCCAGTACTGCGCAAGCGCGGAGCGGCCGGAGGCGCTCTGACGGGAATGCGGGGAAGCGGCGCTGGGGTTCATGTGGGTGTCTCCAAACTGTCGTGTCTGACTGGCTGATTCGATGTGACGACGGGGTGAGGGCGGCCCGCCCTCACCCCGAGGCGAGCGCCTCGTGCGCGCCGGCTTCCTCGCCGGCATGCGGCGAGCCCTGCGTTTCGCCGGGATCGCGCTTCAGCGACAGCGCGAGAATCGCCTCCTCGCTGTACTCGGCCGGCTTCAGTTCGCCGCGAATGCGGCCCTCGCCCATCACCATGATGCGGTCGCACAGCCCCATCAGTTCCTGGTGCTCGGACGAGATCACCAGCACGGCCTTGCCACGCTCGGCGAGCTGGTTGATCAGCGTGTAGATCTCGACCTTCGCGCCCACGTCCACGCCGCGCGTCGGTTCGTCGAGGATGATCAGGTCGCCGTCGGCATGGAACCACTTGGCCAGCACCACCTTCTGCTGGTTGCCGCCCGACAGCGTGGACACGTCGGCGTCCATCGAGCGCGCCTTGATGCGCAGCGCGGCCATCAGCTTCTCCACGTACTCGCGCTCGCGCCGGAACGCGAGGAACGCGCCGGGCGCGCTGACCGATTTCAGCGAGGCGAGCGTGGCGTTGATGCGGATCGGCATCTTCAGCACCGCGCCCTGCCCCTTGCGATCCTCGGGCACCAGGCCGATGCCGGCGCGCACCGCCGCCATCGGCGAGCGCAGCTTCACGGGCTTGCCGTTCAGCTCCACGCTGCCGCACTCGGCGCGATCGGCGCCGAAGATCAGCCGCGCGGTTTCGGTGCGGCCCGAGCCGATCAGGCCGCCCAGCCCCACCACCTCGCCGGCGCGCAGCGCGAAGGACACGCCGCGCACGGCGCGGCCGCGCTGCAGGTCGGTCACGCGCAGCACCTCCTGGCCGAGCGTGGCGTGGCGTTCGGGGAACAGCACCGCGAGCGGGCGTCCCACCATCTTGCGGATCAGTTCGTCGCGCGTCAGGTCGGCGGGGCGCACGGTGTCGATGCGGCGGCCGTCCTTCAGCACGGTGATGCGGTCGGCGATCGCGAACACCTCCTCGAGCCGGTGCGAGATGTAGACGATGCCCACGCCGCGCGCGCGCAGATCGGCCACGATCTCGAGCAGGCGGGTGGCATCGGACGGCGCGAGCGCCGCGGTGGGTTCGTCGAGCACCAGCAGCTTCAGCTCGCCGTCGAGCGCCTTGGCGATTTCCACCACCTGGCACTGCGCGGCGGACAGCGTGCCCACCCGCGCGGCCGGATCGATGTCGAAGCCGAGGCTGCGGATCAGCTCGCGGGCGCGGGCCCGCAGCGCGCGCCAGTCGATCATCATCGGCATCTTGCCGAGGAAGATGTTCTCGGCCACCGACAGGTCCGGCGCGAGCGCCGTTTCCTGATGGATCACGGCGATGCCCTCGGCGTGTGCCGCATGCGGATTGCGCAGCACGATCTCGCGCCCGGCGATGCGGATCGTGCCGGCATCGGGCTGGTGCCCGCCGCCGATCACGCGCATCAGCGTGGATTTGCCCGCGCCGTTTTCGCCGACCAGCGCGTGCACCTCGCCGCTCGCCACCTCGAAATCGATGCCCTCGATGGCGACGATGCCGCCGAAGCGTTTCTCGATGCCGGCAAGCGCGATGAACGGAATCATGGTTGTGTCTCCACTCTGGCGCGCGCCACCCGCGAGGGCGGGCGCGCGCAGGCTGCGGGAAGGCGCGTCAGAAAATCGCCTTCGGGTTGTAGTACTTGTCGACATTCGACTTCGAGATCGCCACCGGGGCCGTGTACATCGTCTTCGGCACCGCGCCGGCCTTGCCTTCCACGGCCTTCATGCCGATCTCCACCGCCGTGCGCGCCACCAGCGCGGGATCGTTCAGCGCGGTCACGCCGTACTTGCCCTGCTTGATCAGCGCGAGCGCTTCCTTCTGGCCGTCGGCCGCCGCCACCAGCGTGATGCCGTCGCGGTTCGCGCTCTGGATCGCGCGGCGCGCGCCGAGCAGCATGCTGTCGTTCTCGCTCAGCACCATGTTGATGTCCTTGTTGGCCACCAGCAGGTCTTCCATCGCCTTCAGGCCGCCTTCGTCGGACCAGTTGCCCCAGCCCTGGCCCACGATCTGCAGGTTGGCCTTGCCGGTCTTCTCGAGCTGCGCCTCCACGATGCCGGCCAGCACGCCGTCGCGACGCTCCTTGCCCACCGGGTTGCCCTTCTCGCCCGACAGCAGCGCGATCTTCAGCGGCTTGTTGCCGAGGTTGTCCACCACCCAGCGGCCCACCAGCGCGCCGTTCTCGGTGTTCGACGACTGCACCAGCGTCAGGTAGCTGGCCTTCGGGTTCAGCGTGCTGTCGAACACCACCACCTTCACGCCGGCCGCGCTGGCCGCGTTCACCGCGCCCACCAGCGCTTCCGGATCGGCCGGATCGATCAGCAGCAGCTTCACGCCGCGCGTGACGAGATCCTCCACGTCGGAGATCTGCTTGCCCATCTTGCCCTGCGCATCGGCCACGATCACGTCCGCGCCCAGCTCGGAGGCGCGTGCCTTGGCCGATTCCATGGCCGCGGCGAAGTAAGGCGCGTTCAGCACCTTCATCGAGATCCCGACCTTGATCCTGTCGGCAGCCAGCGCCGGCGCCGAGGCCAGCACGCTGGCGGTGGCGAATACGGCGGCGAACGCCAGTTTCTGCATGAGACGCGACATGTCTCCTCCTTTTATAGGTGTGTCACGCGATGGACCCCGCGCGTCTTGCGCGAGGCGGGAATCAGTTCGAACGCAGCGCGTCAGCCGGCCAGCAGCTTGCCCGGGTTCAGGATGCCGCGCGGGTCGAGCGCGGCCTTGATCGCGCGCATCGCCGCGAGTTCGGCCGGGCTGCGCGACAGCGCGAGCACCTCGAGCTTCTTGGTGCCGATGCCGTGCTCGGCCGATACCGAGCCGTTCAGCTCGGCGGTCACGCCGTACACCACGCGCTTGACCTCGGCAGCGGCGCTGGCGGGCCAGTCGGGCTCCTGCACCACGATGTGCAGGTTGCCGTCGCCGAGGTGGCCGTACACGAGGATCGAGGCCTTCGGCCAGCGCTCGCGCAGCAGCGCCTCGCAGCGCTCGGCCGCCACGCCCACGTCGGCGATCGAGAAGCTCACGTCGAACGACACGCGCCCCGGAATCAGGCGGCCGTATTCGCCCGGCGCGTCGCGGATCGCCCAGAACGCGGCGGCCTGCGCCTCGTTCACGGCCAGCGCCGCGTCGGTCACGGTGTCGGCCTCGAGCATCTGGCCCAGGAAGGATTCGAAGGCGGCGTTCTGGCCTTCGGGGTCGGCGCCGCTGCTCTCGAGCAGCACGTAATAGGCGTGACGCCCGGCCAGCGGCGCGCGCAGCTCGGGCAGGCGCGACAGCACGAAGTCGTGGTAGCCGGGCCACATCACCTCGAACGCCGACACGCCGGCCGGCAGGTGTTCCTGCGCGGCGCGCAGCAGGGCGGTGACGCTCGCGTAATCGGGCACGCCGCACCAGGCGGTGGACACCGCGCGCGGCTTCGAGCGCAACCGCAGCACGGCGCGCGTCATCACGCCGAGCGTGCCCTCGCTGCCGATCACGAGATTGCGCAGGTCGTAGCCGGTGTTGTTCTTGATCATCTTGCGCAGGCCGCCCACGATGCTGCCGTCGGCCAGCACGATCTCCACATCCAGTGCCTGCTCGCGCATCATCCCGTAGCGGATCACGCGGTTGCCGCCCGCGTTGGTGCCGAGGTTGCCGCCGATCGTCGCGCTGCCGCGCGCGCCCAGATCGAGCGGAAACATGAAGCCGGCCGCGTCGGCCGCTTCCTGCACCACCTGCAGCGGCACGCCGGCCTGCACCGTCATGGTGGCGCTGACCGGGTCGATCTCCTCGATGCGGTTCATCAGTTCCAGGCTCAGCGCCACTTCCCCGCCCAGCATGCACGCGCCGCCGGCCAGCCCCGTCAGGCCGCCCTGCGTCACCACCGGCTGGCCGTGCGCGTGACAGATGCGCAGCGTGGTGGCCACCTGCTCGGTGGTGCGCGGACGCACCAGCGCCACCGGCTCCGCGCACGGCATGCGGCTCGAATCGGCGTGCTTGCGGCCCGCGAACTCGGCCGGCAGGCTCACCACGCTCGCGCCGAGCGCCTCGCGCAGGGCGGCCACCGCCGCCGCCGAATCCACCGCGCCTGCCTGCTTCAAGGTTTCCTGCATGACTGTCTCCTGCCTCGTCCGCATGCTTTCCTCAGGAGGAAAGCATCAGCATTAACTATAGTGTTGCTAGCATTATATGGACAATTCTTCGAATTTTTCCTAGTAAAAACCCGAGTAGTCGTTTGTTTCGCAAACTATATCATCACTAACACTAACGTTTCGCATCGCTCGCGATCACTTTACGGAGAGCACCCCCATGCAATGGCCTGAACCACGTTCGTTCGACGTGGATCTGGATACCGGCCTGATGGCCGGCACGGATTCGCACTATCAGAAACGCCTCGGCGATCTCGCCGGGCTGTATGCCGACACCGCCGCGTTCGAGGCGCTGGCCGCCGCGCGCGGCGGCGAGGTGGTGTACGAGGTGACCGACCACAAGCCCAACGCGCAGCCGGGCGACCTGATCACCGGCGTCACGCGCATGAGCCCGGGCAAGGTGGGCCGCGAATACTTCATGACGCGCGGCCACATCCACGCCCGGATCGACCGGCCGGAGCTGTATTTCGGGCTGAAGGGCGAGGGGCTGATGCTGATGGAGGCCCCCGACGGCGAGACGCGCATCGTGGAGATCCGCGCCCATACGGTGTGCTACGTGCCGCCGCGCTGGATCCACCGCTCGGTCAATCTCGGCAGCGGCGATTTCGTGATGCTGTTCTGCTACCCGGCCGATTCGGGCCAGGATTACGCGATCATCGAGCAGTCGAACGGCATGCGCGAGCGCATCGTGGACGACGGCCGGGGCGGCTGGCGCCGCGAGCCGAACCCGGCCTGGCGCGCCCGCACCGGGCAGGAAATCGACGCGCTGATCGCGCGCCATGCCGACCGGGAGCCCGCGCGATGAACTACGCCGCCGCCACCCGGCCCACCTTCTACTTCATCGGCGTGACCACGGCGCAGAGCTCGATCATGCGCGTGTTCCCGCAATGGGCGCGCCATCTCGGCCTCGGCGACGTGGAGATGAAGGGCATCGACTTTCCCCTGCACGCGCCCCGCGAGGCGTATCGCGAGGTGGTGGAATTCCTGCGCCGCGATCCGCTGTCGGCGGGCGCGCTGGTCACCACCCACAAGATCGATCTGTACGCGGCCTGCTCGGACCTGTTCGACGAGATCGACGACTACGCTCGCGTGATGGGCGAGACGAGTTGCCTGTCGAAGCAGGGCGACAGATTCGTCTGTCATGCGAAGGATCCGATCACCTCGGGCTTCGCGATCGACGGCTTCCTGCCTGCGAACCACTTCGCCGAGACCGGCGCGCAAGTGTTCTCGATCGGCGCGGGCGGCTCCACCATCGCGCTGACCTCGCACCTGATGCAGGCGAGCCGCGGCGCGAACCGGCCGTCGCGCGTGATCGTGTCGGACCGCTCGCGCGAGCGCCTCGAGGAAATCGAGCGCATCCATCGCGAGCTGGACCTCGGCGTGCCGTGCGACTATGTACTGGCCGAGCGCGCCGAAGACAACGATGCGGTGCTGGCGCGGCTCTCGCCGGGCGCCTTCGTGATCAACGCCACGGGGCTCGGCAAGGACGCGCCGGGCTCGCCGCTGTCGGACGCGGCGCGCTTTCCCGAGCGCGCGATCGCCTGGGACCTGAACTACCGCGGCGATCTGGTGTTCCTCGCGCAGGCGCGCGCGCAGCAGCAGGCGCGGCAGTTGCAGGTGGAGGACGGCTGGACCTATTTCATTCATGGCTGGACGCGCGTGATCGCCGAGGTGTTCCATATCGAGATCCCGACCGGCGGCCCCGCCTTCGATGAAATCTGCCGCATCGCGGCCACGGCGGGCAAGCCGGCACCGGTGGCCTGAGCCCCGCACGCGGGGCGCCGCGGCCGAAGGCAGAACGCAGAACGACGTAGAACGACACGAGACACGCGGTGGCGCAACAGCGATCCACCGCACCGACACCAAGGACCAACGATGTATCTCGACAAATTCCGCCTCGACGGCAAGCTCGCCGTGGTCACGGGTGCCGCGCGCGGCATCGGCTACGCGATTTCGGATGCGCTCGCGCAGGCCGGCGCACGCGTGGTGCTGACCGACATGCACCAGGGCGCGCTCGACGAGGCGGTGGCCAAACTGGGCGCGGCCGGCGCGCAGGTGGAATCGGCGCTGCTCGACGTGACCGACGGCGCCGCCGTGCAGCGCGTGCACGACGAGATCGTGGCGCGCCACGGCCGCGTGGACATCCTCGTCAACAACGCCGGCATCGCGATCTCGAACCACCCGGCCGAGGCGATGAGCGACGAGGTGTGGGATCGCGTGATCGACGTGAACCTGAACGGCGTGTTCCGCTGCTGCCGCGCGTTCGGCCGCGGCATGCTGGAGGCCGGCGGCGGCAGCATCGTGAACGTGGGCTCGATGTCGGGCTTCGTGGTGAACCGCCCGCAGGAACAGGCCAACTACAACGCGTCGAAGGCCGGCGTGCATCACCTCACGCGCTCGCTGGCCGCCGAATGGGGCGGGCGTGGCGTGCGCGTGAACGCGGTGGCGCCCACCTACATCGACACCGAGATGAACAAGTACGTCTACGAGGATCCGGAGATGTACCGCCACTGGGTGGGCGGCACGCCGATGAACCGCCTGGGCCGCGTGGACGAGATCGCCTCCGTGGTGCTGTTCCTGGCCGGCGAGGCCGCGAGCCTGATGACGGGCTCGATCGTGCTGGCCGACGGCGGCTACGTGTGCTGGTGAGCATGAGCCCCGCGCCGCTCTCCATCGACGTCGAGACCTTCGACATGCCGCTGCCCGCGCGGCTCGATCCGGCCTGCGCGAAGCTCGGCGCGGTGCCGCCGCGCGCGCCGAACGGCGTGGCGCTGTACTGGCTCGGCCAGGCCGGCTTCGTGATCGAGGGCGCCGGGCTGCGCCTGCTGATCGACCCGTACCTGTCCGATTCGCTCGCGCGCAAGTATCGCGGCACGCGCTACGCGCACGAGCGCATGATGCCGCCGCCGATCTCGCCCGACGCCTTCGATCGGGTGGACCTCGTGCTGTGCACGCACCGCCACACCGATCACATGGATCCCGACACGCTGCAGCCGCTCGCGCGCCGCTTCCCCGCGCTGCGCTTCGTGGTGCCGGCGGCCTCGCTGGACGAAGCCGTCAGGCGCTGCGGCGTGGACGCCTCGCGGCTCGTGCCGGTGGATGCCGGCGAGCGCGTCGAACCGCTGCCGGGCGTGGGCGTGGCGCCGATCGCATCGGCCCACGAGACGCTCGACGTCGATGCCGACGGCCGCCATCCGTGGCTCGGCTACGTGATCGAGGTGGCCGGCGTGCGGCTCTACCACTCGGGCGACTGCGTGCCGTATCCGGGCCTCGCCGAGAGCGTGGCCGCGCGCCGCCCGCATCTGGCGCTGCTGCCCGTGAACGGCCGCGACGCCGAGCGCAGCGGCAACGGCGTGCCCGGCAACTTCACGCTCGACGAGGCCGTGTCGCTGTGCAGGCACGCCGGCGTGCGCGCGATGATCGCGCATCATCACGGCCTGTTCGATTTCAACACGCTCGCGCCCGACGAGATCGACGCGCGCATCATCGCCGAACGCGGCGCGCTCGCGCTGTATCGCGCGCGCACGCAGTGCAGCTGGCGCGTGCGCGCCGGCGACGGCCTGCGCTAGCACCCGGACATCGCACCTCAGGCACCGACCCCGCATCGAGACGAAGAACGAAGATGGAAACAACACCCTGTTACCTGGCAATCGACGTCGGCACCGGCAGCGTGCGCGCGGCCCTGGTCGACACGCACGGCGCGATCCGCCGGCTGGCCGCGCGCGAGCACGAGCAGATCGTGCCGCGCTACGGCTGGTCCGAGCAGCGCCCGCTCGACTGGTGGGCCGGCGCCGTGGCAGCGATCCGCGAGGTGCTGCACGCCGAGCCCGGCAGCGCCGCGCGCATCGCCGCGATCTGCGCCTGCGGGCAGATGCACGGCACCGTGCTGATCGACGCCGACGGCGCGCTCACGCGCGATGCCGCCCCGCTGTGGAACGACAAGCGCGCCGCCCCGCAGGTGGAGGCGTTCCGCGCGCGTTACCGCGACGCGCCCGGCGGCGACGCCCACGCCTACCTGCCGCGCACCGCCAACCCGCCCACCGCGGCGTGGCCGGCCTTCAAGCTGCAATGGATCCGCGATCACGAGCCCGACGCCTACGCGCGCACCGCCACCGTGTTCATGCCGAAGGACTACGTGAACTTCCGCCTGACCGGCGAGCGCGCCTGCGACTGGAGCGACGCGTCGATGGCCTTCGCGATGGATCCGGCCACGCGCCGCTGGTCGCCGGCGATGCTCGACGAGCTCGGGCTCGACGCGGCCAAGCTGCCGCCGATCCGCGCGCCGCAGGAGATCCTCGGCGCGGTCACGCGCGCGGCGGCCGAGGCCACCGGCCTGCGCGAGGGCACGCCGGTGCTGGTGGGCGCGGCCGACTACCCGGCCTCGGTGCTGGGCTCGGGCGTGGTCGAGACCGGCCTCGCCTCCGACATCACCGGCACCTCGTCGATCATCACCGTGATCGCCGACACGCCGATGCTGCATCCCGAGGTGTCGAACGTCGCGACCTGCGAGGGCCTGTGGGGCCGCTTCACGCTGCTCGATTCGGGCGGCGACGCGATGCGCTGGGCGCGCCGCGCCTTCCATGAAAACGCGCTGTCCTACGACGCCGTGGCGCGCAAGGCCGCCGAGGCACCGGTCGGCGCGGAGGGGCTGTTCTTCCTGCCCTATCTGAGCGGCGAGCGTTTCGGCAAGCACCCGAACTCGCGCGCGCAGTTCTTCGGCATCGCCGCGCGCCACGGCCTCGCGCACCTGCATCGCGCCGTGCTCGAGGGCGTGGCCTTCGGCGTGCGCCGCCACATGGCGATGATCCAGCCCGAGGGCGTGCCGATCGAGCGGCTGGTGGCCGCGAGCGGCGGCGCAAAGGCCGCGCTGTGGCTGGAGATCAAGGCCAGCATGTATCGCACGCCGATCCTGGTGCCGGCCGAAGTCGAATGCGGCGTGATGGGCTGCGCGCTGCTGGCGGCCACCGCCACCGGCCGCTTCGCCACGCTCGCCGAAGCGGCACGCCGCTTCGTGCGCTTCGAGCGCGAGGTGCTGCCGGACCCGCGCGCGAGCGACACCTACGACCGCATGATGCCGATCTTCGAGCGCCTGTATCTGAGCGCGCAGCAGTTCTACGACGATCTCGACGCGCTGCAGGGCGCGGCGTCGGACGAGAACGCCACCGCCGTCTCCACCGGGGAGCGCGCCGCATGAACGCCTTGCCCATCCACGCCGTGCTGTGGGACATGGACGGCACGCTCGCGCTGAGCGAGCCGCTGCACATGCGCTCGCTGATCGCGGTGCTCGCGCAGCACGGCATCGAAGCCGGCGACGAGCTGCATCCGCTGATGTTCGGCCGCACCGGCCGCGACGTGCACGGCATCTGCCGCGAGCGCTTCGGGCTCGACGTGCCGTTCGCGGCGTGGTCCGCGTTTCGCGCCGAACGCTACGTGGCCGAGGCGGCGCGGCTCGCGCCACGCGCCGGCGCGCTCGAGGTCTGGCACGCCGCGGCACGCGCCGGGCTGCGTCAGGCCGTGGTCTCGAACGCCGGCCGCATGCTGCTCGAGGCGAACCTGAACGCGCTGGGCCTGCAGCGGCCCGAGCTCGTGTCGGTCAGCGCCAACGACGTGCGGCGCGGCAAGCCCGATCCCGAGCCCTACCTGCGCGCCGCCTACCTGCTCGACGTCGAGCCGCGCCACGCCGTGGCCGTCGAGGACAGCCCCACCGGCGCGCGCGCCGCGCTCGCGGCCGGCATGCGCGTGCTCGGCTGGCCGGCCGAGCCGGAACACGCCGCGCTGTTTCCGCCCGGTACCGAACTGATCGACGACCATCCCGAGGCGCTCGCCCGCGCGCTCGGCCTGAAGCTTTCCCCTGCCGCCCCGCTCCCGACATGCTGACCACCTCGATCTTCCCCTCGCGCTTCGTGCAGGGCGCCGCCGCGCTCGCCACGCTCGACGCCGAACTCGCGCGCCTCGGCACGCGTGCCGCCTGCCTCGTCGACAGCAACGTGGCCCACCTGCTCGACGCCACGCTCGCGCAGGCGTCGAGCCGCGTGACGCTGCACGTGCGCGAGATCCACGCCGCCTGCACCGAACGCTCGGTGGCCGAGGCGGCGCAGTGGATCCGCGAGACGCAGGCCGACGTGGTGGTGTCGTTCGGCGGCGGCAAGGTGATCGACACCGGCCGCGCGGCCGCCGACGACCTGCGCCTGCCGTTCGCCTGCGTGCCCACGATCGCCGCCTCCGACGCGCCGTGCAGCGCGCTGTCGGTGATCTACGACGACGCGGGCCGCGTGGTGCACGACCGCTTCGTGCGCCGCAACCCCGACCTCGTGCTGCTCGATACCTCGATCATCGTGCGCGCGCCGGTGCGCTTCTTCATCGCCGGGATCGGCGACGCGCTCGCCACCTGGTACGAAGCCGATTCGTGCCGCCGCGCCCATGCGAACAACCTGTGCGGCGGGCGCGGCACCGCGCTCGCCTTCGAGGCCGCGCGGCTGTGCCGCGACATGCTGTTCGCGCACGCGCCGCAGGCCGTGCACGACTGCCGCGCGCAGCTCGTCACGCCCGATTTCGACGCCACGCTCGAGGCCACCGTGCTGCTGTCCGGCCTCGGCTTCGAATCGGGCGGCGTGGCCGCAGCGCACGCGATCCACCACGGGCTGGCCGAGCTGGCCGCCACCCACGGCCGGCTGCACGGCGAGAAGGTGGCGATCGGCGTGCTGGCCTCGCTGTTCCTGTCCACCACGCACGCGGCCGAGCGCGCGCAGGTGTTCGCGTTCTGCCGCTCGGTGGGCCTGCCCACCACGCTGGCCGAGATCGGCGTGGACGCCGCCGACACCGCCGCGCTCGAGACCGCGGCCGCGCGCGCCTGCCGCGCCGGCGAGATCATCCACAACGAGCCGTTCCCGGTCACGCCGCCGATGGTGGTGGCCGCGCTGAAGGCGATGGATGCCTGTGGCGCGCGCCTCGCCGACACGAACCGCGCCGCCTGAGCCCCGCCCCGAACCCTTCCACGATTCCACTTTCGACATGCAAACCGCCCTGACCCAGGAAGCCGGCGCGTTCCGCCCCGGCCTGTTCGACCACCAGACCGTGCTCGTCTCGGGCGCCACCAGCGGCATCGGCCTCGCGATCGCGGCCGGCTTCGCCTCGCTCGGCGCGCGCGTGATCGCCACCGGCAGCTCGGCCGCCAAGCTCGCGGCGCTGCAGGCCGATCCCACGCTGGCCGCGATCCGCTTCGAGGCGCTCGACGTGCGCCGCGCCGACGACATCACGCGCTTCGCCGCCACGCTCGACGCGCTCGACGTGCTGGTCAACGCGGCCGGCGTGGCGCGGCCCTTCGACGAATACCGCGACGAGGTGTTCCAGGAGGTGCTCGACGTGAACCTGAGCGCCGCGATGCGGCTGTCGATGGCGCTGCGCGCGCCGCTCGAACGCGCGAAGGGCAGCGTGGTGAACGTGGCGTCGATGCTCAGCTATCTGGCCGATGCCGAGGTGCCCGCCTACTGCGCGAGCAAGAGCGGCGTGCTGGGCCTCACGCGCTCGCTCGCGCATGCCTTCGGCGCGGCCGGGATCCGCGTCAACGCGATCGCGCCCGGCTATCACCGCACCGACATGACGCGGCCGCTGTGGGAATCGCCGCAGGCCGCGCGGAAGATCGCCGCGCGCAGCGCGCTGAAGCGCTGGGGCGAGGCCGACGATCTGGTGGGCGCCACGCTGTTCCTCGCGTCGCCGGCGGCGGCGTTCATCACGGGGGTGTGCCTGCCGGTGGATGGGGGTTACGTCAGCGGTTGAGGGGGCTCGAGGGGGCGGGAGGAAGTCAGAACCGGAACAGCTCGCGCGCGGAGTCCACCAGGATCGTGCGGCGCTGCTGCGCATCGGGCACCCAGCGCCGCAACGCGCGCGAGGCCGCCGCGTAGTCCACGCGCTCGCGGTGCTCGGTGTGCGGCCAGTCGCTGCCCCACACGAGCCGTTGCGGCCCGAACGCGGCCAGCAGGTCGGCCGCCAGTTCGACGCCGAGCGCCTCGCCGTCGCCGTCCCGCACGCTGCGATACGCGGCCGACAGCTTGACCCACACGCGTTTGCTGCCGGCGCGTTCGAGCAGGCCGCGAAAGCCCGGATCGGCCGCGCCGGCCGCCGGATCGGGCCGGCCGAAATGGTCGATCACGATCGCGCGGCATCGTGGCAGCAGCGCATCGATCAGCGCGGGCACGTCGGCCGCCGCGCGGTGGATCTCGAGATGCCAGCCGAGCGCGTCGATGCGCGCGAGAAAGCCCGGCCACGGCCCGCCGCGCAGGTCCGGCAGCGGCAGCCCGATCAGGTTCAGCCGCGCGCCCACGATGCCGCTCGCGGCCAGCGCCTCGAGTTCGGCCTCGCCCGTCTCGGGCGCCACCACGGCCACCCCGCGAAAGCGGCGCGGATAACGGTGCGCCACGGCGGCGAGCCAGCGGTTGTCGGTGCCGAGAAAGCTCGGCTGCACGAGCACGCCCTGCGACAGGCCGTGCCCCCTCAGGTTCGACGCATACGCGTCGAGCGTCGCGTCGTAGTCGGGTGCGTGGCGACGCGTGGCGGCCAGCGGCAGGCCGCGCACGAACAGGTGCGCGTGCGTGTCGATGGCGGTGATCGCCGTGGCGTCGTCGGCGTCGAGCCAGGCCGCATTCGCGGCCGTCAGCCCGGCATCGAAGGCGGCATGCGGGGCGAGTGCGTCGGTGAGGCTGTTCATCGTGCTCGGCAGTGGGGAGTTCGAGGGAGGCCGCGCAATCGATCAGCCACGCGAGGTGCCCGGCGCACGCGCCGGTTCGGCCACCGGCGCGGCGATGCGGCGGCCGCGCGTCTCGGGCAGCATCAGCGCGGCGATCACCACCAGCCCGTAGGCCACGCCGGCATCGATGCCGAGCGCGGTGCCGAGCGACATCGAGCTGCTCATGTGGCCGATCAGCACCGGGAAGCCGGCCGACACGATGCGGCCGAAGTTGTAGCAGAAGCCCACGCCGGTGCCGCGCACGCCCTGCGGATACAGCTCGTTGAACAGCGCGCCGAGGGTGGCCGGAATGCCGGCCGAGAACAGCCCGAGCGGGAAGCTCAGGATCAGCATCGTGGTGTCGCCGATCGGCAGGAACACGTAGATGTTGACCATCACCGCGCAGCAGATCGCGAAGGCGATCACGGTGCGGCGGCGGCCGATCCGGTCCTGCAGCCAGGCGCTCACGAAACAGCCCACGATGAAGGCCACGATCACCACGGCCAGATAGCCGCCGGTGCCGAGCACCGACAGGTGCCGCTCGGTCTTCAGATAGGTGGGCAGCCAGGTGGTGATCGCGTAGTAGCCGCCGTGCGCGCCCAGGCCGATCAGCGCGCCCACCGCGGTGGTGCGCAGCACCGCCGGCGCGAAGATGCCGGCCGCGGTGGCGAGCACGCCCTGGCGCTCGCCCGCGGCCCGCGCCGCCTGCGGCTCGCGCGGCGGCTCCACCACGTTGCGGCGCAGGTACAGCACCAGCATCGCCGGCACCAGCCCCACCGCGAACAGCACGCGCCACGCCCATTCCTGCGGCAGGAACGAGAAGATCGCCGTGTACAGCAGCACCGCGCCGGCCCAGCCGAAGCCCCAGGCGCTCTGCACGATGCCCATCGCCTTGCCGCGATGCTTCGCATTGACGGTCTCGCTGAGCAGCACCGCGCCGGCCGTCCATTCGCCGCCGAAGCCGATGCCCTGCAGCGCCTTCAGCGCGAGCAGCTGGTCGAAGTTCTGCGCGAACGCGCTGAGGAAGGTGAACAGGGAGAACCAGACCACGGTGACCTGCAGCGCGCGCACGCGCCCCACTCGGTCGGACAGCACGCCGGCCAGCAGCCCGCCCAGCGCGCCGGCCACCAGCGTGGCGCCGCCGATCAGGCCGGCCTGGGCCTTGCTGATGCCCCACACGGCCAGCAGCGTCGGGATCACGAGCGAGAAGATCTGGGTATCGGCCGCGTCCACGGCCCAGCCGGCGAAGCAGCCCCACAAGGTGCGTTTCTCGATGGGGGTGATGTCCCGATACCAGCGCATGATCGTCTCCTGGGTCGCGCCGAGCGGCGCGGCGGCCGGGATGCCCCGTGCCGCGATTGATTGATGGTACGCATTCTGGCGACTTGTTCCTGTGCGGCATACTATGGAAACGTTGATCTTTCATTGCATGACGTTATGGAATCCGCGCGCATCCTCAAATACTTCCTGGCCGTGGCCGATGCCGGCAGCGTGACCGGCGCGGCCGAGCGGCTGGGCCTCGCGCAGCCCGCGCTGAGCCAGGCGATCACGCGGCTCGAGCGCGAGCTCGGCGTGAAGCTGTTCGACCGCACCCGCCGCGGCGCCTCGCTGACGCCGGCCGGCGAGGCGATCGTCGACGACATCCGCCTGAGCGTGGCGCGCATCGAGGCGGCCGAGAAGCGGGTGCGCGACATCGGCGCCCGGCGCGGCGGGCGGCTCACGATCGGCTTCGTGTCCGCGGCGCTGTTCGAGGTGCTGCCCAAGGCGATCGGCGCGCTGCGCGCCGACGTGCCCGACGTGGAGCTGACGCTGCGCGAGATGAGCAACGCCGAGCAGGCCGGCGCGCTCGAATCGGGCGAGATCGACGTGGGGCTGCTGCACACACCGGTGGTGGTGCGCGGACGCATGCACGAGAAGCTGATCGCGCGCGAGCGGCTGCAGGCCGTGGTGCACGACACGCATCCGCTCGGCGCCGACGGCCGGCTCGCGCTGGCCGATCTCGCCCGCATCGGCCTGGTGTGGTTCCCGCAGGGGCAGCTGCCGGTGGTGCGCGCCGGCATCCTCAGCGCGTTCCGCAAGGCCGGCTGCGAGGCCAACATCGTGCAGGACGCGAACCGCTCGCTGACCGTGCTCGCTTGCGTGGCCGCCGGATGTGGCGCATCGTTGCTGCCGGCCTCGGTCAAGGCGATCCGCTTCGACGGCGTGCGCGTGTGCGAGGTGCGCGACGGCGACGCGCTGCCCTTCTTCGAGCTCAGCGCCGTGTGGCCGAACCGGTCGCGGCCCACGCTGGCCGACCGCTTCGCCGCGCTGCTGGCGCACGAGGCCTGAACCCGGGCGCGAGCAGCACCGACACCCGAGCAGCACCGACACCGATACCCACCGCCATACCGACAACGAACCACACGAGGACCTTCCGATGACCGAGCTTCGCCCCGGCCAGCCGGCCGCGCGCCCCCTACCCCTGGATGCCCTGCCTGCCCGGAATGCCGTGGCCGTCGCGCTGGTCGGCCTGGCCGCGCTGGCCGCCGCGCGCCCCGCGCACGCGATCGACTGCCGCAAGGCCGCCAGCACGGTGGAGAAGACGATCTGCTCGGACCCGCGCCTGCAGCGCGCCGACGCCGCGATGGGCGCCGCCTACGCGGCCACCCTGAAGGCCGCCGGCGACGACTCGATCCGCGCGATGCTGGTGGCGAGCCAGCGCCGCTGGCTGCAGCGCCGCGACGCCGCGCTGGGCCAGCTCGGCTCGACCGACGAGGCGCCCGACGCGGCCGCGCAGCGCGAGATCGTGCTGAAGGCGATCCGCGACCGCACGCACGACCTGGCCGCGGCGAATCCGGACAACCCGTATCAGCGCCGCCTCGTGGAGATCGCGCTCACGCAGCGCAACTTCGCGTCACGCTACACGGGCGGCCCGTTCGCCGGCTACCGGACGTCGTGCGATTTCCTTCCGCAAGGCGGCCAGTACAGCTACGGCTGCTTCGGCACCCGGCGCTTCCAGCATCACGATCGCGTGTGCGCCGTGACGCAGGACTGGGCGAGCGGCAGCGTGAGCGAGCGCCGCGAGGTGGACAAGGTGGTGGGCGGCAAGCTCGAGGCCGTGGCCACCTGCTCGATCGGCGGCGGCGAGGCGGGCCAGGCCTGCCCGCGCGACGATGCCGGCGGCGCAGCCGCGCGCTGGCCTGCGCACGTGGATGCCCGGGCGGCTCACGCCGAGGCAGCGCCCGCGCAGCCGGCCCCGGCGCTCGACGCCGAAGCGGGCGCCCCCGACGAAACCGGCGAGGCCTGGCTGGCCGCCTGCCTCAACGATCCGGCCTACCCGCCGCGCTGAGCCTCCGCCATCACGCATCGCGCCGGTTGCCGACGCCCCCGCCGGTAACCGGCCGAAAAAATTTCGCAACGCGGCGATTTCCGTTCGCCGACAAGACTTTCGGTTTCCGAACGAATCGCCTTCGCGGCAGGCCCGCCGCAATGTTCCCCCGCCCGCCTTTTTCTCCGCCGCGCCGCGCCACGCCGTGATCGGCCGCGCGCACGCGCGTCAGCCGCCGGAAAGAAACATGCAGTAAACACCGCGTAACCCGTATCCATCGGCGTGACGCGATACTCGCTCCGGTTTTCTCACCGGACCCGCGAACATGGCGCCGCCCCAGGCTTATTCGATCGACGCGCTGCACGGCTTCGAGCTGACCGAAGACGGGCAGTACCTGATGCTGAACAGCAACCAGCCCGATCGCATCGCGCTGCACTGCTCGGTGATGCATGCGCTGCTCGCGGCGCTGTCGAACGCGATCGGCTCGTCGGAGCGGATCCGCCACAAGCAGCGCAGCGTCAAGTTCGTGATGCCGTGCGAGGCCTGGACGGTGGGTCGCGACGCGGCCAGCGCGCACGACCTGATCCTGTCGTTCCGCCTGCCCGGCGGCGCGGAGCTGTCGTTCCAGATCGAGCGCGCGCTCGCGGGTCAGATGGCCGACGTGCTCGCGCTCGCCACCGGCCCCGCCTCGGCCCTGCCGCGTGCGGCCGGCGCGCTGCAATAGCCGGACGCCGCGCCGTGCGCGGCGCTCGCCCTTCACTCCGTCTTCCGGGCTTCACGGCTCCTTCGTCCCGCGCATGAAAGCATCTTCCCTGTCGTCCCGCCGCCTGCGGATCCTGACGGTCGCCGGCCTCGGCGCGACCTCCGTGTCCGCGTACGCGGCCGATCCGTTCACCGTGTCCGACGTCCGCATCGAGGGCCTCAAGCGCATCGAGCCGGGCTCGGTGTTCGCCTACCTGCCGATCAAGCAGGGCGACACGTTCACCGACGACAAGGCCTCCGAAGCGATCCGCAAGCTGTACGCCACCGGCTTCTTCAACGACGTGCGGGTGGCCACCGAAGGCACCGTGGTGATCGTGCAGGTGCAGGAGCGCCCCGCGATCGCGTCGGTCGATTTCGCCGGCATCAGGGAATTCGACAAGGACAACCTGACCAAGGCCCTGGGCGCGGTGGGCCTGTCGATCGGCCGCTACTACGACAAGTCGCTGGTGGACAAGGCCGAGCAGGAACTGAAGCGCCAGTACCTGACGCGCGGCTATTACGCGGCCGAGGTCACCACCACCATCACGCCGGTGGACGAGAACCGCGTGTCGGTGCTGTTCTCGGTGGCCGAGGGCCCGAGCGCGAAGATCCGCCAGATCAACTTCATCGGCAACGACACCTTCAAGTCGAGCACCCTGCTCGACGAGATGCAGCTGTCCACGCCGAACTGGTTCTCCTGGTACACGAAGAACGACCTGTACTCGAAGGACAAGCTCACGGGCGACCTCGAGAACGTGCGCTCGTACTACCTCGATCGCGGCTACCTCGAGTTCAACGTCGATTCCACCCAGGTGTCGATCTCGCCCGACCGCAAGGACATGTACCTGACGGTCACGGTGCACGAGGGCGAGCCTTACACGCTGTCGAGCGTGAAGCTGGCCGGCAACCTGCTCGACCGCCAGGCCGAGCTGCGGAAGCTCGTGAAGATCAAGGCCGGCGAGCGCTTCTCGGCGGCGAAACTGCAGGCCACCACCAAGGCGATCGTCGACAGGCTCGGCGAATACGGCTACGCGTTCGCGACCGTCAACGCCCAGCCCGACATCGATCAGACGACCCACAAGGTGGGCCTCGCGCTGGTGGTGGATCCCGGCCATCGCGTGTACGTGCGCCACATCAACGTGGTCGGCAACTCGCGCACGCGCGACGAGGTGGTGCGCCGCGAAATGCGCCAGATGGAGAGCGCGTGGTTCGATTCGGGGCGCCTCGCGCTGTCGAAGGACCGCATCAACCGGCTCGGCTACTTCACCGACGTGGACGTGTCCACCGAGCCCGTGGAAGGCACCACCGATCAGGTGGACGTGAACGTGAAGGTGACCGAGAAGCCCACCGGCTCGATCACGCTGGGCCTCGGCTACGGCTCGGGCGAAGGCCCGATCATCTCGGCCGGCGTGTCGCAGGACAACGTGTTCGGCTCGGGCACCAGCCTGTCGGTCACGCTGAACACGGCCACCACCTACCGCACGCTGGCCGTGGAGCAGGTGGACCCGTACTTCACGATCGACGGCATCCGTCGCATCACCGACGTGTACTACCGCACCAGCGAGCCGCTCTACTACTCGAGCACCACCGACACCAGCTTCCGCGTGATCACCTACGGCGCGTCGATGAAGTTCGGCATCCCGTTCTCGGAGACGGACACGGTGTTCTTCGGCGCGGGCCTCGAGCAGAACCGGCTCGACGTGGATTCCACCACGCCGCAGAGCTACATCGACTACGTGAATTCGTTCGGCCGGGTGTCGAACAACGTGCCGGTGACGGTGGGCTGGTCGCGCGACAACCGCGACAGCTCGCTGATCCCGAGCAAGGGCTACATGCTGACGGCGAACGCCGAATACGGCACGCCGATCTCGACCACCACCTACGTGAAGAGCGACCTGCAGGCGCAGTACTACTACTCGTTCTCGCGCGGCTTCATCCTGGGCCTGAACTTCCAGGGCGGCTACGGCAAGGGCCTCGAGGGCAAGCCCTACCCGATCTTCAAGAACTACTACGCCGGCGGCATCGGCTCGGTGCGCGGCTACGAATCGAGCTCGCTCGGCCCGCGCGACGCCACCACGGGCGACCCGATCGGCGGCTCGAAGATGGTGGTCGGCAACATCGAGCTGACCGTGCCGCTGCCCGGCACCGGGTACGACCGCACGCTGCGCGTGTTCACCTTCGTGGACGGCGGCAACGTGTGGGGCTCGGAGGGCAACAGCGTGGGCGCCAACGGGCTGCGCTACAGCTACGGCGCGGGCCTCGAATGGATCTCGCCGATCGGGCCGCTCAAGATCGATCTGGGCTTCCCGATCGTCAAGCACGAAGGCGATCAGTACCAGAAGTTCCAGTTCCAGATCGGCACCTCGTTCTGAGCGCCCCCGCTCACATCCGTCTCCCGCGGGCGGGCGCCTTCGCGTAGGATATCCGGCGGTCCGCGCACGGACCCTCGGCGCCGGCCTGCGCCGTCCACCCCACGGAGACGTATGAACACATCGACCGACCGGGCATCGTCGATCGGCGCGCTGCTGATCACCGCCCTCGCCGCGCTCGCGGCCACCCTGCCCGGCGCCGCGCATGCCGCGAGCTTCGACTGCGCGAAGGCGTCGTCGGCCAACGAGAAGCGCATCTGCGCCGACGCCCAGCTCTCGAAGCAGGACGAGACCCTGCACGCGCTCTACGCGCGCCTGCCGCCCAGCGCCGAATCGAAGGCCGACCAGCGCGCCTGGCTCGCCCAGCGCGACACCTGCGACAGCACCGCCTGCCTCGCGCGCAGCTATGCCGACCGCATCGTGATCCTGCGCCACGCCGGCACGCCGTTCCGCTGGGGCACGACCTGGCAGCGCGTGGACGCGAGCGGCCACGACGGCGCCTCGCTGTCGATCTCGCACGTGAATGCGCAGCACTTCCTGTTCAGCTTCGACGCCTCGGCCGGCGCGAATTCCGGCTCGCTGTCGCAGACGGCCACCTTTTCCACGCCCGCCACGGCGGAGTACGTCGGCGACAAGTCGATGGACGCCGAGGGCTGCGTGCTGACCTTCCAGCGCGTGCTGAACCGCATCCACGTCGAGCAGAAGGGCGACGCGTTCGCCTGCGGCGCCGGCGTGGGCGTGTACTACGACGGCGATTACGTGGCCGGCAGCAAGGATCCGAACGCCGCGCCCACCCTGCTCTCGCTCGGCGTGGCCAACAGCGCGGCGCAGGACGCGGCGCTGCGCAAGCTGCTCGGCCGCGACTACCAGACGATGGTCGGCACCGCCGGCGCGATCGACACGAATTCGGACAATCTCGACGGCAACGGCGCGCGGGTGGCCTCGATGTTCGTGCAGGGCGTGGCCTGCGACACCAAGTCGGTCATGATGAGCGACGCGCAGGGGCATCTGTGGGTGGGCGTGTGGGAAGCCGGCATGCCGCCCGCGCCCACGCAACTGCGCTACTACACGAACGTGCCGGCCGACCGCCACCAGTTGCCGAAGACGATCGCCGCGGCCAACGCGCAGACCTGCCCGAGCGAGCAGGTGGTGGTGAAGATGATGCCGTGAGGGGCGACGGCTGCCGCCCGCCCGTTCCGCTGATTCGACCTGTCGAGACCGCCATGCCGGGCGGTTCATCCTGCGCGGCCGGCCAACTTGTGTAGCCGGTGCGGCACTTCTCGCGCTGGCGGCCTGCTCGGCCACGGGGCCGGCGGGCGGCACGGCGGCGGCAAGAACATGAGCGTCGCGATCCTGCGCAATCCGTCGTTCGAGCGGACGGCGGCGCACGACCTCGACGACTATTTCCGCATCACCTACGACTCGCTGAAGCGGATCGCCGAGAACGCGCCGGTCGCGACCGTGACCGAGGCGCAGCGCGAGGCGGCCCGCAAGGCGCTGTCCGGCGCGCTCGCCGACCCGGTGCACGTCTCGGCCGAGGACTGGTGCAGCAACATGCGCAACCTGCAGCATGCGCTGCTCGACATCCCGCAACCGCAGCGCGACTGGCTGCTGATCTCGATCCAGACCGACGTGCGCAACGCCCGGCGGGCAAACCGGCCGTGAGTGCCGCGAGCATTCGCGGCCGATCGAGGATTGCTGCCTTCCATTTCCCGAACGAATCGATTCGAATTTGAAACCGATTTCGCAAACGATTGCACTCCGGATTAAAAACAGAGGCAACCGATCAAATATCCGGGCATTAATTGAAAAACAACACGGGAGTGGATTTGACAATCCTCCACAGTTGCCAATAATGCCGTGTGCGATTATGTGCCCCGCAACGCAAATACTGTGTTGCCTGTTGATCCGACGGCCCGTATCCGGCGGAATCGACAGGGCCTTGACGGTCCGCGCCGCGCTTGCGGGGCGGATCTTTTTCTCGGCGCACGCTGTCGATGCCGATTCCGCAATAGCCGTCGAGGCCGCCCGCCATGCGTTTCCTCGGGAACGTCGCGCCGGAAATCGGCCTTCAGGCGCCGCAGGCGCATGCCCGCGATCAGCCACCTGATGAATCTCGCGCCGGCCTGCGAGCCGCGATTTTCGATAATCGACGGAAATCGCCGCTCGCATTGCGCCACGGCGACTCCAAATCATATTGCCGGGTCGATCCTTAATCTGGTAACGATCGATCCATGGAGAAACGCGTATCTCGCCTCAACCGCGCCCGACGAACGGCATGTTGCTGGCCATCACCGTCAGGTTCAGCACGTTCGCCGACAGCGGCAGGCTCGCCATGTAGCCCACCGCGTCGGCCACGTGCGCGACGTCGAACATCGGCTCGGTGGCGATGCTGCCGTTGGCCTGCAGCACGCCGCGCTGCATGCGCTCGGACAGCTCGGTCAGCGCGTTGCCGATGTCGATCTGGCCGCACGCGATGTCGTGCGCGCGGCCGTCGAGCGCGAGCGTCCTGGTCAGCCCCAGCACCGCGTGCTTGCTCGCCGTGTACGGCGCGGTGAGCGGCCGCGGCGCGTGCGCCGAGATCGAGCCGTTGTTGATGATGCGGCCGCCGCGCGGCGTCTGGCTGCGCATCAGCGAGAACGCGCCGCGCGCGCACAGGAACACGCCGGTGAGGTTCGTGTCGATCACGTCGCGCCAGCGCGCCACGCTCAGCTCGTCGATCGGCACGGCCGGCGCGTTGATGCCGGCATTGTTGAACAGCACGTCGAGCCGGCCATAGGTCTGCTCGATGGTCGCGTACAGCGCGTCGACGCTGGC
This sequence comes from Burkholderia sp., assembly GCA_030151225.1. Taxonomy (GTDB): domain Bacteria; phylum Pseudomonadota; class Gammaproteobacteria; order Burkholderiales; family Burkholderiaceae; genus Burkholderia. The sequence continues at coordinate 24,433 of JASLEG010000180.1, forward strand.
CTCGTCGCGCACGTCCACCGTCACGGCCAGCGCCTCGCGGCCCCGCGCGCGGGCCGCCGCCACGAATTCGGCGAGCGGCTCGGCGCGGCGCCCGGCGGCCACCACGGTGAAGCCGTCGTCGAGCAGCCGGTTGGCGGCGGCGCGGCCGATGCCGCTGCCGGCGCCGGTCACGAGGGCGATGCGCGGCGCGGCCGCGTGGCTGGCTGTGGATTCCATCTGCGAGTCTCCCGATAGGCGTGAACGAAGGCGCGCCGGCTGCCGCCGCGCGCCGCGTCGTGCCAGTGTAGGCAAACCCGCGCCTGGCTGCGCTCGGCACGGCGACGGCCGGACGAAGGTGCTAGCATGGCGCAACCTGCGGCATCGCGCCGCAGGCTTTCGATACGCTTGCACATCGCAGGAAACCAGGAGGAGATATGTCTTTCGAGCATCGTGGGTTTCGCGTGACCACGGACATCGCACCGGACGATACCGACACGCAATGGCATTGCGTGGCGAAGATCCAGGGCGTGGCCGAGGCCTGTCGCGGCACGGAGCTGCCCCCGATCGAGTTGACGATCTCGCGCCTGAAGATCGACGTGCTGATGGTGATGAGCATGGTGGAACAACGCGCGCGCGATTCGATCGACGAGTATCTCGCGCAGGCCCCGCAAGCCTGACCCCGCGCGGCGCGCCAGCCCCGGCGCGCGCCGCCGCCCCTTGCGCCCGGTCCGTCCGGTCCGCGCCCCGATTCCGAACCTCGCATGCGCACGCCGCGGCTTTCGTCCGCGGCGGCGTTCACGCGCCCGTGGCGGCCCCCGCCAGGGCCGAATGCGCCACGCGGATCGCGTCGCGCCCCGTCTGCTGCGCCTCGTACAGCGCCATGTCGACGCGCGCATGCAGCCGCTCGAAGGTGTCGCCGGCCTGCGCCGCGGCGATGCCGCCGCTGATCGTGTAGGCGTGATCGCCGGCCGGCGTCGCCACGCGGCGCGCGGCGGCCGCCGCGCGCAGGCGCT
>JASLEG010000244.1 GCA_030151225.1 Burkholderia sp.
GCGCGGCGGAAGCGGCGGATCGCTACTTCGAACGGCTCGTTTTCTTTCAGAAGAATCGTCGTCATGTCGTTCCTAAATTGCTTGATACGGTCAAAAACGTAGCGGCCAAGCGCCACGCACCGGCCTTCCGGGCGTTCCCACGAACAGGCGAAACGAGCGGGTTTTGTGGCCTCGGAGGCCGGAAATGAGAGGCGGAATGCACCGCGAAACGCTCGGCTACCTGCATCCGGGCGCCGCGTTTGACTGCCAGCTTGGACATGCCGGAAACGGCAAGGGCTTGACAGAAATCTCAATTCAGCCCGCCATGCTAGCAGGTAAACAGCCGCCAAGCTAGCGGTTTACGTTTCTGCCGAACAAATTTCCCACACTTCACGCCTCAAGTGCCGCGCGAAAAAACCGTTAACAATCAAAGTCGGGGCTGCATTACCTCCCGCGCACCATCCCGCCACCCGTAACACGGCGAGATGGCGGCGGACGGTCCGACACGGAGGCAACCCCGACGAAAAATCGGATGAAATTGCAAGTCATCGCAATCTCCCCCTCAAGTTTTTTTTGGGGCCGCCGAAATCCTGCTCTGAGGCGGCCAGCAATGAACGAGTGCACCGCCGATGCCCACGTTGGCTTGTCAAAGGCTTATCGGCTTTTAGGAGAATTTCCATGCTCGGAATCACTACCAACATCAATTCGCTGGTCGCTCAGCAAAACCTGAACGGCTCGCAAAGCGCACTGTCGCAAGCCATCACCCGTCTGTCGTCGGGTAACCGCATCAACAGCGCAGCTGACGATGCGGCAGGTCTGGCCATCTCGACCCGCATGCAAACGGCCATCAACGGCCTGAACCAGGGCGTGTCGAACACGAACGACGCCGTCTCGCTGATCCAGAGCTCGTCGAGCGCCCTGTCGGCACTGACGACCAGCCTGCAACGTATCCGCACGCTGGCCAACCAGGCATCGACCGGCACGCTGTCGTCGAGCGACCAGGCTGCAGCCGAGCAGGAAGTGGCGGCGCAGATCTCGGAAGTGAACCGTATCGCTTCGCAAACGAACTTCAACGGCAAGAACCTGCTCGACGGTTCCGCCGGCATCGTGACGTTCCAGGTCGGCGCGAACGTCGGCCAGACGGTCAGCCTCGACCTGAGCCAAAGCCTGTCGGCAGCGAAGATCGGTGGCGGTCTCGTGCAACAAGGCGAAACGGTCGGCACGATCTCGAACCTGTCGCTCGACAAGAACGGCGCGGCCACGACGGCTTCGCAACCGGCCATCACGTCGGTCAACGTCCTGTCGGACGGCAAGGGCGGCTACACGTTCACGGATCAGAACGGTCAGACCCTGAGCACGACGGCAGTCGGCGCGATCTTCACGACGGGTACGGCAGCCGGCACGGGCACGGCAGTCACGAACCTGACGCTGTCGACCGGCGCGACGAGCGGCATGACGACGGCACAGGCAAGCGCCGCTGCGAACGAAATCTCGCAGATCAACGCCGTCAACTCGCCGCCGACCGTGTCGAACATCGACATCAGCAACGCGACGGGTGCCAACCAGGCCCTGGTCTCGATCGAAAACGCGCTGCAGACGGTGAACAACCTGCAGGCGACGCTCGGTGCGACGCAGAACCGACTGACCGCGATCGCGCAAACGCAGCAACAGAACTCGACGAACCTGTCGTCGGCACAATCGCAAATCCAGAGCGCGGACTTCGCGCAGGAAACCGCGAACCTGAGCAAGGCGCAAGTGCTGCAACAAGCCGGCATCTCGGTGCTGGCCCAGGCGAACTCGCTGCCGCAGCAAGTTCTGAAGCTCCTCCAGTAAGACGTCTTGCTGTAGAGCTTTGAAAACCGGGCCGCGCCATCATGGGCGGCCCGTTCGTGCGACGGTGCTATCTTCCTCGTGGCCGTCGCGCGCTTTTTGCTTTTGCTGCACGTATTTCTGTTTCACGATTTTCGTCTTTCGTTTTTCCCCGGTTTGACGCAGTATTCGCACGGTCAACCGACCTGAATCGTTCGCGCCCGATGGCGCCCACGGAGCCACGCGATGTCCACGATCACCTCCACGTCCGGTACGTCCAACAACACCATCAGCAGCAGCACGGCGTTGCAGGAAGCCGCACAATCGATCATCAGCGGCTCGACGGGCAATTCCTCCATCGACGTGAATTCGCTCGTGACTGCGCTGGTCAATTCCAAGACCGCCGGCACGACCGCGATCCTGTCGACGGCGGTCGCCAACGACAACAACAAGGCCTCGGCCTACACCAGTCTCCAGACCGCGCTGACGAACCTGCAGAGCGCGCTCTCCACGCTGTCCGACGGTTCGTTCGCGCAAACCTACGCCACCGCCACCACCGGCGGCTCGGGCCTCACGGCCACGGCCGGCACGGGTGCCGTGGCCGGTTCGTATCAGGTGACCGTGAACCAGATCGCGCAGTCGCAGTCGCTGACCTCGCCGGCCTTCGGCGCGAGCACCGCGCTCGGCACCGGCTCGATGACGCTGACCGTGAACGGCAAGTCGTCCACGATCTCGATCGACTCCACCAACAACACGCTGTCGGGCATCGCCTCCGCGATCAACAACGCGACCGACAACCCCGGCGTGACGGCCTCGATCGTGACCGGTAGCGACGGCGCCCACCTGGTGCTGCGCTCCAACAACAGCGGCGCGGCGAACACCATCAACGTGGCCGTCAACGCGAGCACCGACAACGGCCTCGGCAACCTCGCCGTGTCCTCCACGCCGAGCACCACGGGCGGCCAGTCGACCATCACCACCGGCAACACGACCGCGACCCAGTGGACCCAGTCGTCGGCCGGGCAGGACGCCTCGGTCAACGTCAACGGCGTGACCAGCCTCAGCGCGACCAACGCGGTCAGCAACGTGATCTCGGGCGTGACGCTGAACCTGACCCAGGCTGCGGTCACGAGCCCGGCCACCACGCAGACGCTGACGGTGACGTCCGACACCACCAAGCAGGCGACGGCCGTCACGAACTTCGTGAGCGCCTACAACACGCTGATCTCGACGATCGCCACCGTCGGCTCGTTCGACAATTCGACCGATCCGACCTCGCCGACCGTCGGCCCGCTGTTCGGCGATTCGACCCTGAACACGATCACCACGCAGATCCAGAGCGTGATCGCCGGCGCCGTGAAGAACAACGGCCTGAGCTCGACGCTCTCGCAACTCGGCATCACCGTGGCCGACGGCACCACCTCGGGCCAGCCGGCCGGCACGCTGATCGTCGACCAGACCGCGCTGAGCAACGCGCTGTCCACCAACCCGTCGGCCGCCGCGAACCTGTTCAACAGCACCAACGGCATCGGCGCGCAGCTCAACACCGACATCACGAACTACACGGCCACCAACGGCATCCTGACCACCAGCGCGAACGGGGTGCAGACGGACCTGAAGAGCCTGACCACGCAGCAGACCGCGCTCGCCACCTACGCCTCGACGCTGACCACGCAGTACAACGCGCAGTTCACGAACCTGAACACCGTGATGGCCGAGATGACGCAGCAGCAGAACTACCTGACCGCGCTGTTCGGCGGCACCAACAGCGCGGGCGCGCTGGCCACCAACAAGTCGTCCTGATCGACGGCACGTTCCCGGAGCCACGGACATGGATCAGCACACCCTCGTCAAGCAGGTGCTCGCGATGACGCACGACATCGATCGTGCGGTACGACTCGCCGACTGGGAAGGCGCCGAGCGTCTGGTGGGCGCGCGCAAGCCGTATCTCGGCTCGCTCGACGCCGTGCAGGCGCCCGAGGATCTGCTGATGATCCGCGAGATCCAGTCGATCGACGCCGAGGTCGCGGCCGAAACCTCGCGCGCGCGCGCCGAACTGCAGAAGGAATACCGCAGCGCGATGGAGCGCCTGAGCGCCGCGCGCCAGTACAACCAGGCCGCGCTGCGCTTCTGAGCCCGCCCGGCAGCACCGCATAACCACAATGTCACGCGCTCGAGCGCGTGCTCGTTCGACTCACGGCCCGTTCAGCGGGCCGTTTTTTCTGTGCCCGGCGCCGCTCGTGCCCGCCCCTCGGCCCCTTTCAATCACGCCCCGATTCTCGTGAACGGCACGCAGCCGCCGGCTCCGGCGCGCTCGCGCCGCCCCGCACATCCGCCAAATTGACGCCCGTTTACCGGTCAGTTCCACGCTTCGACGCATCGGTCGCGGCCGGATAATTCGCATCATTCGCTTCTTCCGTCCGGTTTCTCCCATGTCCGATACGACGACGTCCGCCAGCCTCACGCCCGAACAGCAGTTCGACGCGGACATAGCGTTCGTGCTGCAAAACGCGATCGCGTGCCACCACAAGGGCGAACACGCCGATGCGCGCGCACTCTACGAGGCCGTGCTCGAGGCCCGGCCGCAGCACCCCGACGCGCGCTACAACCTGGCCGTGCTGAAGGTGCAGACGGGCGTGCCGGAGCAGGCGCTGCCGGATTTCGAAATCGTGCTGGGGCTCGCGCCGAACAACGGTCAGTACTGGGTCGGCTACGTCAACGCGCTGCTCGAATCGGGCCAGGTGTCGGTCGCCTGGACCGCGCTGGGCATCTGCCAGCAGCGCGGCGTCAAGGGGCCCGCCATCGACGGCCTGATCACGCGCCTGTCGCTGTCGCAGGAAGGTGCCGCGCCGGCTGCGATGCCCACGGCAGCCGTGGGCGTGGCGCCCGCGCCGGCAGCCGCCCCCGAGGCACCGGCCGAGGTGGCCACGCAGACGCGCGCCGGCATGGCCCGCAATCCGTCGCCGCAGGACGCGAGCCGCTTCACCGCGCTCTACAACAAGGGCCGCTACGGCGAGGCGATCAAGCTCGCGCGCACCATGACGCAGCGCTTCTCGGCCAGCGCGTTCGCGTGGAAATCGCTCGCCAACGCGACGCACAAGGAAGGCCTGTACCTGGACGCGGCCGAGCCGCTCGCGCGCGCCATCGAACTCGATCCGGACGACGCGCTGATCGGCTCGCTGTATGCCGACGTGCTGCGCCTGGCCGGCCGGCTCGAGGAATCGGTGCAGCACGCACGCCGCGTGATCGCGGTCAGCCCGAAGCACGCCGAGGCCTGGCGCGTGCTGAGCATGTCGCTGCTCGCGCTGGAGCGCACCGTCGAGGCGATCGAGGCCGGCCGCCAGGGCGTGGCGCTCGCGCCGCAGGCGCTGCAGATGCACGGCTCGCTGGCCGTGGCGCTGAGCGAGTTCGGCGCCACCCAGGAAGCCGAGGCGAGCTTCCGCGTGGCGCACGAGATCGCACCGCGCGACGCCGCGATGCACAGCAACCTGCTGTTCTGCATGACGCACAACCCGGCGCTCGATGTCCAGAAGCTGTTCGACGAGCATCGCCGCTTCGCCACGATCCACGAGGCGCCGTATCGCGCACGCTGGCCGCGCCATCCGAACAAGCGTGATCCGCAGCGCCAGCTGCGCGTGGGCATCGTGTCGGGCGACATGTTCAACCATGCCGTGTCGTCCTACGTCCTGCCGATCCTCGAGACGCTGAAGGACGACCCGACGCTGTCGCTGCACATCTATCACAACCACACGGCCGAAGATCAGATGAGCGTGCGGCTGCGCGCCTGCGTGCAGAGCTGGACCACCGTGTCCGGCTTCACCGACGACCGGCTCGTGGAGCGGATCCGCTCCGACCGCATCGACATCCTGCTCGACCTGTCGAGCCACACCGGCCGCAACCGGCTGCCGGTGTTCGCGCGCAAGCCGGCCCCGGTGCAGATCACCTGGATCGGCTATCCGGGCACGACCGGCCTCGATGCGATGGACTACTACCTGACCGACCGCTTCGCGATTCCGTTCGGCGAGATGGAGCAGCAGTTCACCGAGAAGATCATCCACATGTCGGCGAACGCCACCTTCAAGCCGTCCGAGAACGCGCCGCCGGTCAACCTGCTGCCGGCGCTGCACAACGATTTCGTGACCTTCGGCAGCTTCAACCGCCTGAACAAGCTGCGCCACGACGTGATCGCCGTGTGGGCGCGCGTGCTGCACGGCGTGCCCGGCTCGCGCATGCGGATCGGCTCGATCCCGCGCAACGGCGGCGCGGACCTGATCCTGGACTGGTTCCGCGCCGAGGGCATCGGGCCCGAGCGGCTCGACCTGCAGCCGCGCTCGCCGGCGCCCGTGTACCTGCAGCAGCATCACCACGTCGACTTCTGTCTCGACACCTTCCCGTACACGGGCTCGACCACCGCGCTCAATGCGGCCTGGATGGGCGTGCCCACGCTGACGCTGCGCGGCAAGACCCTGGCGGGCAGCGCCGGCGCGGTATGGATGGCCTCGCTCGGCCTCGAGCGCTTCGTGGTGACGAGCCAGGACGAATTCGTCGAGCGCGGCATCGCGCTGGCCAACGACCGCGCCGCGCTCGCCGAGATCCGCGGCGGCCTGCGCGAGCGTTGCCGCCAGTCCACCGCGTTCCAGCCCGCGCGCGTCGCGCATTCGGTATCCGACGCCTTCCGCCTGGCCTGGCAGCGCTGGTGCGCCGACCAGCCGGCCGGCTCGTTCGCGGTGCCCGAGCGCGACGACGACGTCGCGTCGGCCGCCCACGATGCCTCCCTCGCTCTCACCGGAGAAGCCTGATGAACGCCCTGCCGCTGCGCGCCGTCGAACCGATCGCCGACGAGCGCATCTATGTGACGCAGCCGCACCTTGCGCCGCTTGCCGAATTCCTGCCGTATCTCGAGCAGATCTGGGACAGCAAGGTGCTCACCAACGGTGGTCCGTTCCACCAGCGGCTCGAGAAGGCCTTGTGCGAGTACCTCGGCATCGAGCATCTGGCGCTGTTCACGAACGGCACGCTGGCGCTCGTCACCGCGCTGCAGGCGCTGCGCATCTCGGGCGAGGTGATCACCACGCCGTATTCGTTCGTCGCGACGGCGCATTCGCTGCTCTGGAACGGCATCAAGCCGGTGTTCGTCGACATCGATCCGCACACGCTGAACCTCGATCCGAAGAAGATCGAGGCCGCCATCACGCCGCAGACCGCCGCGATCATGCCGGTGCACTGCTACGGGCGGCCCTGCGACGTGGACGCGATCCGTCGCATCGCCGACAACTACAACCTGAAGGTGATCTATGACGCCGCGCACGCGTTCGGCGTGCAGACGCACGACAGCAGCGTGCTCAAGCACGGCGACCTGTCGATCCTGAGCTTCCACGCCACCAAGGTGTTCAACACCTTCGAGGGCGGCGCGATCGTCTGCCCCGACGCGAAGACCAAGCAGCACATCGATCACCTGAAGAACTTCGGCTTCGTGGACGAGGTGACCGTGGTGGCGGCCGGCATCAACGGCAAGATGAGCGAAATCAACGCGGCGTTCGGGCTGCTGCAACTGCAGCATCTCGATGCGGCGCTGGCCCGCCGCAGGGAGATCGACGCACGCTACCGCGCGCAGCTCGCCGAGGTGGCCGGCATCCGCTGCCTGCCGCCGGTGGACGCCAAGGTCGAGAATCACTCGTACTTCCCGATCCTCGTGGACGACGCCTACCCGCTCTCGCGCGACGGCCTCTACGCCATGCTGCGCGAGCACGAGATCTTCAGCCGCCGCTACTTCTACCCGCTGATCTCCGACTTCCCGAACTATCGCGGGCTGCCCTCGTCGCACCCGGACAATCTGCCGGTCGCGCGCGAAACCTCGCGGCGCGTGCTGTGCCTGCCGATCTATCCGGCACTGACCGACGATCAGGTCGACCGCATCGTGTCGCTGATCGCACAAGCCCGCTGAGTCGGGCCGACAACGTCCCGCAGGAAACGCAATGAACGCATTTTACGAAGGACTCGCGGACATCCTCGAGATCGACGCCGCCGAGGTGTCGCCCGCACTGGTGCTGGCCGAGCACAACTGGGATTCGCTCGCGATCCTGTCGGCGATCGCGCTCGCCGACGACTGTCACGGCGTGATGCTGAGCGGCCGCGCGCTCGACGAGTGCAAGACCGTGGCCGACATCGACGCGCTGGTGGCCGCCCGCCAGGGCTGACCCCCGACGCGGTGCTTGACAGCACTGCCGCCGCCGTGGATCACTGAGGCTCCCGCTGTTCTTCGGAGAACCCATGACGATCGAAACCTGGCTCGCCTTCGCCGGCGCGAGCATCCTGCTGCTGCTGATCCCCGGCCCCACCATCCTGCTCGTGATCGGCGATTCGCTGGCCAGCCGCAATCGCTCGTCGTGGAGCACCGTGGCCGGCGTGGCCGCCGGCGACACCACCGCGATGGCCGTGTCGCTGGCCGGTGCCGGCGCGCTGCTGGCCGTCTCGGCCACCGCGTTCACGGTGCTGAAGTTCGCCGGCGGCGCCTATCTGATCTGGCTCGGCGCGCGCTCGATCCTGCAGGCGCGCGCGAGCGGCCGGCAGACCGTGCCTGTCGAACCGAAGTCGGCGAAGCGCCGCTTCCTCTCGGCCTATACCGTCACCGCGCTGAACCCGAAGAGCATCGTGTTCTTCGTCGCCTTCGTGCCGCAATTCGTGTCGCCGCATCAGGGCTTCGCCTCGCAGTGCGGGATGCTGCTGCCGACCTTCGTGTGCCTCGCCGCGCTCAATGCCGCCTGCTATGCGCGGCTCGCGCGCTACGCCGCCTCGCGCCTGACCGGCGCCGCCGCGCAGCGCCGCTTCGGTTACGGCGGCGGCGCGGTGCTGATCGGCGCGGGCGCGCTGACGCTGCGCATGTCGCATCACTGAGGCCGACTCGCGGCCATGCCGTGCCGCATGAAAAACGGGCAGCCCGCGAAGGCTGCCCGTTTTCATCGGCATCGACGTGAAGGTCGCGGCTGTGCCTAGCCGATCGCGAGCGTGTTGACGAGGTCGCCCGGCGGCGTCGCGCCACGCGCCGCGAACGCGCGATCGCGCGCGGCCACGCCGTCGAGCGGCGCGAGGCCGTGCACGCGACTGATGAAGCGCAGGATCGAGTTCGTGTCGTACAGCGTGTGGTCGACGTAGCCGCGCTTCGCGAGCGGCGAGATCACCAGCGCCGGAATGCGCGAGCCCGGGCCCCAGCGATCGCCCTGCGGCGGCGCGACCGGATCCCACCAGCCGCCGTTCTCGTCGTGGGTCATCACGATCACGGTGTTCGCCCATTGCGGGCCGCGGCGGATGTGGTCGATCACCGCCGCGATGTGGCGGTCGCCCGATTCCACGTCGGCATAGCCCGCATGCATGTTCAGGTTGCCCTGCGGCTTGTAGAAGGTGACGGCCGGCAGGCGCCCCGCGTCGATGTCGGCGAGCAGGTGGTTGGTGGACGGATCGTCGCCGAGCCCCGCGTCGCGCAGGTGGCGGCGCCGCGCTTCGGTGCCCGGCGCGAAATTCACGAAGTAGTTGAACGGCTGATGGTGGTGCTGGAAATCCGGCACCATGCCCGTGTCGCGATGCTCGATCGCGTACTGCCACGCCCCCGAATACCAGGCCCAGTCGATGCCCTTTTCCGAGAGCCGGTCGCCGATCGTCGCATAGCGCTGCGGCGGCAGCACGCGCGGGTTGGACGGATCGGCATAGGCCGGATTGCCGTCCTCGGGCGGGCGCACGTTGCTCGGCTGATACGGCGGCGCCATCGTGTTGACCGCGTAGCCGTCGGGCGTGAACAGGCCGTCGTTGACGAATTTCGGCGGGCCGTCGAGCGCCGAGGCCGGCGAGTCCGCGGCCAGCTTCAGGCGCGTGCCGGTGAGCTCGTCGCCCTCCACCACCGAGGCCAGATGCTTGGCCGGGCTCGTGGCGATGTCCGGATAGAACGGCGCCTGCGCCGAGATCAGGAACATGTGGTTCAGCCAGGAGCCGCCGAACGCCGCCATGAAGAAGTTGTCGCAGAGCGTGTAGTCGCGCGCGAGCGACCAGAGCCGCAGCGTCTCGGCCGAATTGCGGTAATGGCCCATCACCAGGCCGCCCGAGTCGGCCCAGGCCGCGAACTGGTCGTTGCGGCCCGCGTTGATCTGCATCTGGTTCTGGTAGAAGCGGTGCCAGAGGTCGCGCGTGATCACGCCGTTCGGCAGCGGCTTGCCATGGGCGTCGCGGATCCGGAACGGCGCGTTCTTCAGGCCCTTGATGTCGCGCTCGGCGATCATGTAGCGCGTGCCGTCCACGACCTGCGCCTGCGGCACCAGGCCGCCCCAGATCGCGGGCAGCGTGGGCAGCGGCGTGCGGCCGTCGCGGTCGAGCTGGGTGGCACGCGCCGCCGCGACCGACGACAGCGGCGTCTCGACGCCGGGGAAATCGCCGTACAGGTTCGCGAAGCTGCGGTTTTCGGCGTAGATCACCACGATCTGGCGCACCTGCTCGCGCAGGGCGCGGTCGATGCGCTGCTCGGCCTCGCTGCGCGGCGGCGTGGCTGCGGCGCCCGTCTGCGAGGCGCCGGCGCAGCCGCCGAGCGCGAGGCTCGCGCCGAGCGCGGCGATGCC
>JASLEG010000302.1 GCA_030151225.1 Burkholderia sp.
TTCCTGGATGATGTGCAGCGGGTTCTCGGTACGCGTGTACATACCGGGCCGCTGCTTGACGGGCTCGAGGCCCTTCAGCACCTTGATCGATGCTTCGCTGTAGGCCGCTGCGGGCTTTTTCGTGGACATAGGCGCTAGTTCATCCATCGCCCGCGACACTTATCCCCGTTCGCTGTGGACAAGGTCGTGGACAAAACGTTGAATTCGATAAAAAAGCCAATCGAAACAATGCGCTCGCGCGCCTGCTCCGAAAGCGGGCGCCGCCGCGCACGGCGGCGGCGCCGGAACGCGGCGTATTTTACTGGTTCCTTGCGCACGCGCTCATGACGGCTTGCGTTTCGCCTCGAGTTCTTCCCAGCGCTCGAGCGCGGCGAGCAGTGCCTCGTCGAGCGCAGCGAAGCGCTCGGTGAGCCGCGTGCCTTCCTTCGCGTCGCGCGCGAAGATCGTGCCGTCCTCAAGCTGCGCGTTGATCGCAGCCTGCTCGGCCTCGAACGCGGCGATCTTCTCGGGCAGGCCGTCGAGCTCGCGCTGTTCGTTGAACGAGAGCTTGACCACGCGCTGCGTGTTGCGGGCCGGCGCGGCCTTCGACGCGTCGTCCTTCGGCGCCGGCGCCGATTCCGGCGCCGCGGCGCGCTTCGCATCCTGCTGCGCAAGCGCCTGCGAGCGCGCGTGCTGGGTCTGCCAGTCGGTGAAGCCGCCCACGTACTCGCGCCAGAGGCCCCTGCCTTCGGCCGCGATCACCGAGGTGACCACGTTGTCGAGGAAGGCGCGATCGTGGCTGACCAGCAGCACGGTGCCATCGTAATCGGTCAAGAGCTCTTCGAGCAGTTCGAGCGTGGGGATGTCCAGATCGTTGGTGGGTTCGTCGAGCACCAGCACGTTGGCCGGCCGCGCGAACAGGCGCGCGAGCAGCAGGCGGTTGCGTTCGCCGCCCGACAGCGAGCGCACCGGCGAGCGCGCGCGCTCCGGCGAGAACAGGAAGTCGCCGAGGTAGCTCATGACGTGCTTGCGGGTGCCGCCGATCTCCACCCATTCGCTGCCGGGGCTGATCGTGTCGGCGAGGCTGCGGTCGAGATCCAGTTGCGCGCGCATCTGGTCGAAGTACGCCACCTGCAGGTTCGTGCCGGTGCGCACGCGGCCCTCGTCGGGCGTGAGCTCGCCGAGGATCAGCTTCAGCATGGTGGTCTTGCCCACGCCGTTCGGGCCCACCAGGCCGATCTTGTCGCCGCGCATCACCGTGCCGGTGAAGGTGTCGATGTAGGCGCGGCCGTCGTAGCGGATCGTCACGTCGGTCAGCTCCGCGACGATCTTGCCCGACTTCTCGCCCTGCGCCACGTCGAGCCGCACGTTGCCCTGCGTGTTGCGGCGCTCGGCGCGCTCGTTGCGCATGTCCACGAGGCGCGCGATCCGGCCCACGCTGCGCGTGCGGCGGGCTTCCACGCCCTTGCGGATCCACACTTCCTCCTGCGCGAGCAGCTTGTCGAACTTCTCGTTTTCCACGCGCTCCACCTCGAGCTGCTGGGCCTTGCGCGTCTGGTACTGCGAGAAGTTGCCGGGATAGGACAGCAGCCGGCCGCGATCGAGTTCGACGATGCGCGTGGCCACGCGGTCGAGGAACGCGCGATCGTGGGTGATGAACAGCACGCTCGAACGCTGCGACACCAGCAGTTCCTCGAGCCAGCGGATGCCTTCGAAGTCGAGGTGGTTGGTGGGTTCGTCGAGCAGCAGCACGTCCGGCTGCAGCACCAGCGCGCGCGCCAGCGCCACGCGCTTCTTCATGCCGCCCGACAGCGCTTCCACGCGCTGCGTGCCGTCCAGGCCGATCTGCGCGAGCGTGGTGGCGACGCGGGTGCGCCAGTTCCAGCCGTCGGCCAGGTCGAGTGCGCCCTGCAGCGTGTTCATGCGGGCGAGCAGCGCGTCGTGTTCCGCGCCTTCGTGCACCTCCGCCAGGCGATTCGCCACGGTGTCGAATTCGTCGAGCAGCGCCTGGGTGTGGGTGAGGCCCGCCGCCACCGCGTCGAACACCGACGCGCCCGGCTCGAACTCGGGCTCCTGCGCCACGTAGACGGTCACGAGATCCTGCTGGCGGGTGACGAGGCCGTCGTCGGGGCGTGCCAGCTCCGCGACGATCTTCAGCAGGGAGGACTTGCCCGCGCCGTTGCGGCCGATGAGACCGACGCGCTCGCCGGCTTCGAGCGAGAAATCCGCGTGATCGAGCAACGCGACGTGACCGAACGCAAGCTGCGCGCCGGTAATGGAATAGAGCGACATGGGGGAAGCGGCGATGAGAAGGATTCGGAAGCGCCCATTGTAACGGGCATCGCGGGGCGCGCCGCGCTGGCCGGATGGCTGGGGTGTTCGAGGTTTCGGGTATATTGCGCGGTTTGCCGGCCCCGGGCCGCGCACGTCCGTCTGTTTGCACACCATTTTTCGATCGTTATCACCATGAGCGAAGTCGTCGAATTCAAGAGCTGGGTCTGCCTGATCTGCGGCTGGATCTACAACGAACAGGAAGGCCTGCCCGACGAAGGCATCGCGGCCGGCACGCGCTTCGCCGACATCCCGGACGACTGGCGCTGCCCGCTGTGCGACGTGGGCAAGGAAGATTTCGTGGTGATGGAGTTCTGAGTTTCGATCGGCGGGCGGGGCGCCGCCGCCTGGCTATGCGCAGTTCGTGGTTTTCGGGGCGGGAGTGGCGCCGGGTTTGCTATACTCTCCCCCGCTGATTCGGGCGGCGTTCCTGCTGCCGCCCGCTGGCCCAGTGGCCAAGCGCGTGATGAGCTGGAATTCCCGTTCGTCGCGTCGTCCTGCGGCCCTATCCGCTCCCCGTAGTTCAATGGATAGAACAAGCGCCTCCTAAGCGCTAGATACAGGTTCGATTCCTGTCGGGGGGACCAGCCATGGTCCAAACCATCCCCAAGCATCACCACCCAATCCCCTCTCAAGCCCGCCCAGCAAGGCTCCTATCCCCCAGCGTTATCAGACTTTGCTCAAAGACAGCGAGCACGTTTGTTGGTACTTTTTGTTGGTATCTGCCGATACCAACAACCGAGATACCAACACATGGCCCTGTCCGATCTGAGAGTGAGGAACGCCAAAGCCGAAGCCGCGCCGTACAAGATGATGGACGGCGGCGGCATGTTCCTGCTCGTGCAACCTAGCGGCGCGAAGTACTGGCGCTGGTCCTATCGTTTCCAGCGCAAACAGAAGACGCTTGCCTTGGGCGTTTATCCCGTGGTGTCGCTGGCGGCGGCTAGGCGAAAGTGCGACGACGCCCGCCAGCAGCTTGCGGCCGGGATCGATCCAAGCCAGGCGCGCAAGGATGCGAAGCAAGCGGCGGAAGCGGAAGCCGGCAACCTGTTCGAGATCGTGGCGCGCGAATGGTATGACTCGCAGCGCCCGGCATGGACGGACAGTTATGCCGACAAGGTGATGCATTCACTGGAGGTAGACGTGTTCCCGAAGATCGGGAACCGTCCGATCGCCGAGATCGATGCGCCGCAGATGCTCGCCCTTGTCCGGGACGTCGAAGCGCGTGGGGTGCGAGAAACAGCCAAGCGGATACTCCAGCGATCCCGTGCCGTGTTCCAGTACGGAATCATGACGGGACGCTGCGACCGAAATCCGGCCGCCGATATCGATGTGAAGTCCGTTCTACGAAAGGGGCCGGGCGTGCAGCACATGGCCCGCGTCAAGGTAACGGAGATCCCTCAGCTCATGCGCGACATAGACGCCTACCAAGGTGATCTCGTCACCCGGCTCGCGCTCCGTTTGATGGCGCTCACCTTCGTCCGGACGAAGGAAATGATTCACGCGGAGTGGGAAGAATTCGATGAGAAGGCTGCCGAGTGGCGTGTCCCGGCTGAGCGGATGAAGATGCGCGACCCACACGTCGTGCCGTTGTCACGGCAAGCGCTCGACGTGCTCGCGCAGCTTCGAGCCATGAACGGACAGCACCGCTTCGTGTTCTACAGCGTGCAGGGGCGGAGCCACATTTCCAACAACACGATGCTCTACGCGCTGTACCGCATGGGCTACAAGTCACGGATGACCGGTCACGGCTTCCGAGGGCTGGCGGCTACGGCGCTGCGCGAGCTTGGGTACGGT
Source organism: Burkholderia sp. (assembly GCA_030151225.1). Lineage (GTDB taxonomy): Bacteria > Pseudomonadota > Gammaproteobacteria > Burkholderiales > Burkholderiaceae > Burkholderia. The sequence continues at coordinate 4,108 of JASLEG010000302.1, forward strand.
AGAGACGTCGTAGAGCGCCAAATGGCTCACGCGGAGCGCAACCAAGTGACGGCGGCCTACGTCCACGCCGAATACCTGCCGGAGCGCAGGCGAATGATGCAGGCGTGGGGCGATCACCTCGACCGCCTCAAAGCCGGTGCGGACATCATTCCGCTGGCAGCAGTCCGATAAGCCTTGCCTGCTGGCAGAGCGAGAACGTCCGCTCTGCTTCGCCGGGCCGAGGGCCAATTGCGTTTCCAGAGAAGCCGGCTGCTTCGAGCGACCCACGCGCAACATACAACATCACATCATGCCGTGTGACTTCGCGTAGTCCCTGAGCGCATCATTCATGCGCGTTTGCCATCCATCGCCCTGTGCCTTGTAGGCGTCCACGATATCGGGATCGATTCTCAGTTTGAGCGGCATCTTGGGATTGACCGACTTCGGCCGGCCACGCGGCTTCGTCAACTTGGCCGCAACCTCCTGGCCGAACAACTCGGACAACACATCCTCCGCCGGCCGCGCACGAGCGAAATCGGCATCCGTCCATGCCGGATTCTCGTCAGTCGGCTTGCTGATTTTGCGCTTGCTCATATTTCTTTACCTCACGGGAGTTGGCCTTTCGAAGGCTGATAACGTGAACCATGCCGTCGCGCGGCGTGAACACCAGCATATGAAGGCGTTCGTTCAGATAGCCGAGCGCCTGAAACCGGCGCTCCGGATACGCTATCCGGACGTCTTCCACGATCAACGCACCTGCCATCTCAAAGTCTCGCGCCAGCTCAAAGGAGAGACCTCGTTCGGCGATGTTCCTCTCGCTTTTGTTCGAATCATAAGTGACGTCCATACGAATAAATGTACCCCCAATAAATCAGAGAATCAAGAATTTTCCGTACCCCCATAAATTCTTATTTCCTGAGATCCATCCCGTTGATGAATATGACCCCTCTTGACCAAGCCAACAGTAGAAAAAGCACGCGGGTGTGAGCCCCCGCGTCTTTGCCCTAGACACAGGGTCCCCCGCATTTCCGCCGCCCCGACACTTGCGACGGACGTAACAATGCCGGATCGGCATGCATCGCGGACGCCCCCCGTCAAAAACACGTCGTCGACGCCCTGCGAATCCCGGAGAGCCTCGCCCCGTCTGGCTTCACGGCCGGCACAGATGGCAGAGGTCTGTCCGCTCAGTGCAAAACGAGTTGGAGATTTGGAGACAACCGCCTGAATCGGCCGCAAAGCCTTGTCGGGCAAGGCTTCGGGTGTCTCCAAACGATTTGGAGAACGCTGGAGATACTGGAGATAAACCGGACTGGATTGTTACGGATGCAGCAAGATTCACGGCAACCGCCGGCCCGGTTCCGTCTGGAGCGGATCGCTCAAAGTAACTTTGACGCACGGGCCAAAATGCCGCGCAAAAGGAACGCCCGCCACCGCCCTCCCGGACGGCGGCGGTGCATTTCACAGCTCAAGCGTGAAGATGGACGGCAGCACGCGATAGACCATGAACTTGCCGTGGCCGGGGATGTACTCCTGCCGGTATGGATAGCCGTCGCTACGTGGCATCAGCACGCCCCGCTTCATCAGTGCCTTGGCGACGATCTTGTGATCGAAGCCGGCGCACACGTCCTTGCGGAACACGGCCGCTTCGATCAGGTATTCCGTCTCGACGCTTTCGGCATCGTCGGCGCTCATCTTGCCGCCGAACTCGGCGTAATACTCCCGATCGGAGGCGATCGGCGTGCGCCGCTCGTCGCGCTTCACGTGCTGCTTGAAGCCCGCTCGATGCGGCACGTTCGGCCGATGGTCGTCCTGCGCCCGGTTCATCCACACGAAACGGTTGTCGCCGTGCGCGGCGAGAAAGTGCTGTACCTGCCGTACGGCTTCCGCCTCGTCCGAGTTGCCGGTGCCGCCGCGCAGTTCGAGCCAGCCTTCGAAGCAGCGACGCGCGGCCTCGACCGCTTCGCCCTGCGGCCAGCCGGTCAGCCCGTGCGCCGTCGCCAGTTCGCCGGCCACCGCAACGAGACAGAACCGCTTGGCGACGCGTGCGACCTGCGAATGCGAGCCGTCCGGCACCCATTGCCCGGCCAGTTCGTCGACGCGCAGTCGCACGTGTTCGGCCAGCTCACCAGCTTGCGACGACGCCCACTCGATGAACGCGGGGCCGGCCGTGCCGTAGTGCATGCCGGCGTGCCGCTCCAGATGCTCGATCAGCGCGGCCGGCGTCGGAAAGCCGTGCAGTTTCTCCACGACGCCCATTTCGCCGACCTCGGCCGGGATCGCGGGCAAGCGCACCTCGATACCGCCTTTCATGGGCTTGTTGCCCTCGGCCATCAACGCGGACACGCTCTTTTCGCCGTTCGACAGAAACAGCAGCCGCCACGTGAGCACGGGCTTGGCCGAGCCGCTCCGCGACGCGCGCGCCTTGCCCGACTCGTTCGCAAGCATGTAGATCACATCGCCGACCAAGCGCGGCTCGACCTGCCCGATTTCATCAAGGATCAGCAGCGCGTCGCTATGCTGCGTGGCCACGGCTTCGAGCGCGTTGTCGGTCGCCTTCCAGCTCCGCACGTAGTCCGGCGAGCCGAACACGGACGCGGCGATGACACCGCCCGTCGACTTGCCTTTCGACGTTGTGCCGAGCAAGTGAAAGCCACCCGACTGAAGCCCGGAGAAGTGCAGCAGCGGACCAGCGAAGGCGGTAGCGACGCAGAACAGCAGGCGGCTATTGCCGACGCAGTAGGCCGCGACCTCCCGTCGCCACTCGTCAAGCGTGCCACGTTCCTTGAACTGGCTTTGGATCGGCGTATCGGCCTGATAGATCAACGCCTCCTTGCCGGTGCCGATGACGCGATCGGGTAGCACGAACGCGCCGTGATGCCAGCCGACGCGCGGCACGCAGCGCACGCGCTCGTCCGGCTGCGCCATCTGCACATAGTTCGCGATCTGCGTGCGGGCGATCTGCGTGACGCCAAGCTTCACGCCCATATCCAGCAGCATGCGGCGCAGCTCCGTGCCGTCGCCGGCAAAGAGGCCGGCCGGCACCGCCCACCGTTTCAGGATGCCGTCGCGGTCCGTGAATTCGAGCAGGTAGCCCCACTCGCTGTTCATCTCGTTTCGCGTCTCCGCAATCACGTCGATCCGCGTGCTGACCCAATGCGGCGGCAGCGGGTCGCCCTGATTGTTGAAGCCGTGAAACCACACGCCCTTGTCGTCGACGACGAACCGCGACTTTCCGTCCTGCGCACGGGCCGTTTTGGGGCGCTTGGCGGGCTTCGTAGCGGCTGGAGCGGCCTTGCCCTTGCCGGCATCTGCCGAGCCGGCCGGCGCGAGCGCAGCCCGCACGGCGGCGGCCACCGCATCCGGGCCGACGTGCGCAGCCAGGTCGTTGAAGTCGGTGCCGGCCGCCGGGCGGTTCGGACCGAAGTCGGGCACGGCGACGATGCCGGCGACGGCCTCGGCCGCTGCGCGGGCCTTCGTCACGCCCGGATTGCCCTTTGTCGCGTGGTCGTCGTCAGCGCACACGACGATGCGAGCGTCCGGATACTGGCCGCGCAGCACGGTCGCGACCGCGTGCAGGTTACCGGCGTCGAACGCGACGGCGGCCGGATAGCCGGTCGCGGCCGCGAGCGTCGCGCACGTCGCGTAACCCTCGCCAATCAGCAGTGTGGACGGCGCAGATGATAGCGGGCCGCCGATCAGCGAGAAGCAGCCCGCCTTGCGGCCGTTCGGCAGATAGCGCTTCTGGCCGTCCGTGAGGACGAACTCCAGCGTCCACAGCTTGCCGTTCGCGTCGCGCGCCGGAATGACGAGTGCGCCGTCGCATGCGGCCGTGCCGATGCACAAGCCGCCGCGATAGACGCGCAGCGCGTCGACCGGGATGCGCTTGCGAACGAGGTACGGGTGATCGGCCGGCGCAGGCTCGGCCGCCGACCAGATCGATTCAGCGAGCGCCGACGCGCCTTGCTGCTTCTCGGTCAGTTCGGCCAGCTCGGCCGCTTCGCGGGCCGCGCGCTCGGCTTTTTGCCGCTCGCGCTCCGCTGGATCGACTGGCTTCGCTCGATGCGCTCGCGGATCGAACCCACTTTGTTTGGCGAGGTGAAACAGCGTGTTGATGGTGATCTTGCCGCCCTTGAACGACTTCCATACATCGCGCGCGTCCTTGCCGTTGTAGTTCTGCGCGCCTTGGCTCCATTCGTTCCAGAGAGCGAAGCCCTCCTCGTCAAACTCGGCCTTGAGCGCCATCCCCACCTGACTCCACGTATCGCGGTCGTCGGGCGGAACATAGCCGAGCGCGACTCTCGCCCGCTCGAATTCGGACATGGGTGCGTTACTCATAGCTTCTCATCGATGCGCGCTGGCCAAGCACTCGATTCGTTGTCCAAATCGAGTGCTGCTCAAGCCGACGCGTGATTCTGTCAACGACGGCGGCCGTTTAGCGGCCGGGCATCAGCCGCCCGTGTGAGACACCGACAACCCCGCGCCGCCGGCCGTCACGTCGTTGCTATAGACATAGCGGCCGATAGGCGGCTCGCCAAGCGCATCGTTTGCGGCCTCCAGCGCAGCGCCAATCGACGACAGGGAGGCCCGAAATCAGTACCACCCAATAGTCGCTATCCGACATGGCCTTGTGCGCGGCCCATTGCAGGCTGTCGAGCAATTCCATCGCATCGCTGATACGCAGGCCGGCCCGGTGGCGATCGGGGCGGTTGACCTCAGCCACGAACTGCGGAGAGAACGGCCGTACGGCCTTCTGGTTCATCTTTGTCATTATTTCCCCTCAGTGAGTCGTGCGCGGGTCGCGCGTGACCAAACCGAGCGCCGCAAGCAAGTGCTGTTGCACGCGCCCCATCAAGCCGGCTGCGAAAGCTTGGCGGCCGACCGTAATGCGATAGGCATCGACCTCGCCAGACTCGTTCATGGTGGACTCCATACCTCGTGCGAACGCGCAGGCTTGATGCGCCGCGTAGTCGTGCAGCCGGACCCCGCCCTTCAGGTCGAGCCACGCGTCGGCACAGAGCGCGCCCAGGTCAACGGCGAATTGCAGTTCGACGGGAGCGCCGGTATCGAGCGGCGGCGCGTTATCGAAGCCCTCGACAACCGCGGTTCGGATGTGCTGTTCAGTCATGGCGCACCCCCGACTCCGATTGCGACAAACACCGCATGCTCGTTGCGTAGTGGCTGGCAACGCACTGGCCGATGTCGGCCAGCGCATGCTCGTACATCCCCTCCGGAAGGTAGACGCGGATGGCATCGAACATCGCTTCTAGCTTGGCGAACTGGTCGGCAGCGCTCGACGCGATCAACGCGGCCTCCCTCGACAATTTCAGGTCAGCCATGGCGCACCTCCCTGCGCACGAGCGCGGCGATAGCGGCCAGTGCCGCGCCCGCTGCATCGAGCGCATCTTGATCGGTGTTGGCCGTCGCGGCGACACGCAGTGCAGCGCGAGCGATCGAATGAATGAGGTGGGATTGCTGCCCGGTAGGGGCGTGATTAAGCCGGCGCATGAGAAGCGACCTCCTTGGACGGGTTTAACCCGCTCCCCACTTCCAAATGGGGTGGGCGGGCGAACAGCAGGGTTGGAAGACCGGCGTCCAAGGGGACCGGCAGGCCGAAGCCTCCCCACCGTCGCCCACCCATTGATCGTAGAGGCGTGCGAAGGCATACGGACGTAAAAAAACCGCACTGCTGCGGCCGTCCGCCTTGGATCGTTCGGGCTTCCAAACCCGGCCGCTGTTGTTTCAGCGACGCTTACAGAATACTGCGCGTCGCTCAGACGTGCAAATCGAGCAAGCTGCGGCACAATGACACCGCCGCCGAGTGACCGGCATGGGCCAACATCCGCGAGCGAAAAGTGACTTTGATGCGCTTTCATACCGGAGCCTTCGGATCGAGCATGAACACCGCGTGCTTGAGCAGCTCGATTGCCCGCTTGGCGCGCGACGGCATGCACCGGGCATCCTGCTCGAAAACGGCCACCGCTGCCGCGATCCCGTTCGCCGCGTCGCGCCGAACCTCGTCAGCGCTATGCGCATACGCTTCGGCGAGTCGGTCACGCTGATGCGCGATCTCCGATTCGTAGAAGTCGATATCGACCTGCTTCTTGGTGGCTCGCTCCGCTGTTCCCGCGACGGCACCGTTCGGATTGCTGTCCATCACACGCCCTCCGCAGCTTCGCAGGACCGATAACTCATCGGATCGGCGATCCATCGATGGATCTCGCGATTCGGCCAGACGGTGCAACGCTGGGTCAGACGACTCGCGCGCGGAAAGCGCCCCTCCAGCTCGCGTTGACGGATGGTTTCACGGGACAGCGGAATGAAAATGCGCAGATCGCTCCAGCGCGAAAAGCCGTCAAGCGGCAGTCCGATCGAAGCTGAAGCATCGGCGGTGTTCTTCGCAGACATGTTTTGCCCTCCAGGCATATCTACGCCACCATTGGCATAGACGAAGGAGAGCTTAGGCATCGAGTACCTGCCAGGGAACGGAGCGTTTTCTGCCGACCTCGGGCCGAAACGTTCCGGCCTACATTTCTTCGCTTTTCAGGTTGAGCCGACTCTTTCTGATGCGATCGACGAACCCCTCCAGATCACCCTCACCCAAGGCTACTTTGCACTGGAGCGCGAGCAATGAATCGGGAAGCCGCCAGCATTCCGCCCGGTCGCGGTCGATGTATTCGTGACGTAATTCCCACATGGCTCGATCAACACTGCGGACGTAGGCGCGATATTTGTTGCTCTTCTGGGAAGTCAGGTGATCGGCAGCAGAATGCCCCCGCCAAGGAATCGTCTTGCGGCTTGCCAGTTGCGCCTCCAGGCCCGATGCCTCCGACGACAGACATGCCAGCAGCTGTGCAACAGACGGGAGGAAGTTGGCGGCGCTGCTGTTGAACCGAAATACCTCGTCGAGACGCGGGCGGGAGTACATCTCGTATCGAGCACGATCGTGAGAATCCACGATGCCGGGATGCTTGGCGGTGGCGTCGATCAGGTGCAGGACATCGGACAGTTCCAGCGGGAAGGAGATGCGCGCCGGTCCCTCGTCCTGCTCGATGTCACGGAGCAAGTCACAAGCTTCATCGAGCAAACGGACGAGTTGCGACACGTTTTCTTGTTGCCGCTTGACGGCTTCGCGTGCCTCGTCCTCGCCGATGTCAGCTGCGACGAATGCAGTGCTGAACCAGAGACGCCATGCAGTCGCAGCGTTCGATCCTCGCGCCCATGCGAGCGCGTCGGATCTGTAGAACGTCTCCATTCTGGGGTCGGTGACAAGTCGTTTCGCTACCGCGGCGCTCGCGGCCGAGTACAGCGTGTCGGCGGCGGATACTTCGGCGTAGAACTCCTGCACCGCATTCGGAACCGCAGGACAGAAACTCTGGTTCATTGCGCATCCTTCATATGCGCCCTTCAGGAAGAAGGTCGAACCAGCCGGTGAAGGTGACCGGTTTTCGGGTGGCCGCCCTAGGTTCGACGGCGAACATTGTCCCACGGCTTAGAACTATCCCTGCAAGTGCTGGCGTGAGCGTCGTCAATCCTCACCAGGCTCGGGACTTGGCTCATGCCATGGGCCCCGTAGGCCAGGACCGATGCCGTCGATACGCACATGCTGACCGAAATGGCCTCGGTGCTCGCGGGGCTCGATGGCCCGGTATTCGTCATCGAGTCTCACGCTCGCAACCCGAGCCGCAGCATCCCGCCCTCGTTAGCATCGGATGTGAAATATGCATTGTCCGTTACCGCTACTGCGAAAGGTGTTCCAAACGGATATGACTTGATCTGGCTGCGCTATCGAGTCCTCGTCACGTTTCAGCTTCAGGTGGATTTCGACGTGGACACGGGCCTTGGAACATAGCTGTCCGAAACCGTTCCCTTATGACCACCCTTCCTCAACCATGTCCGAAAAATAGGCAATACAAGTTTTGGACATAGAGCATAATTCGTACATCCCTTTTGAACACTCAGCTTGTGACATGTCTCGAACTTTTGCATATGCCCGTGTCAGCACTAACGACCAAACGACAGCCAACCAACTTCGCGAGATCGAAACCGCAGGCTTTTCTGTCGACAAACGACGAGTTGTGACGGAAAGTATCTCCGGTAGTGTTAGTGCGGAGCAGAGACCAGGGTTTGCAGATTTGCTCCGTCGAATGGAGGACGGTGATGTGTTGATTGTGACGAAGCTCGATAGGCTTGGTCGAAACGCGATGGATGTGCGCGCCACTGTTGAGTCGTTGTCCAATCGAGGTATTCGCATTCACTGCCTTGCGCTCGGTGGCGTCGATCTCACCAGTGCTGCCGGCCGGATGACCATGCAGGTGTTAAACGCCGTTGCAGAATTTGAGCGCGACTTGCTAATCGAGCGCACGCAGGCCGGCATCGCGCGAGCGAAGGCTGAAGGGAAGACGATGGGGCGTCCGTGCGCACTGACTAAGCAACAACAACATGAGGTTCGCCAGCAACTGATCGAAGGCACAAGTATCGCAAGTCTAGCGAAACGCTTTGGCACCAGCCGCCAGACGATCATGCGAGTACGCGACGCGACGTAATGGGCGTCCGCGCAAAGTCACTTTTTGCGAGCCGCCGTCGCATCGCACTTCCGTCAACATCCAATGACGCAAGGCAATCGCGCGCAGAAGGCGGTACATCTCGCGAAGCATCTCGATCCTGATCGCACGCAGACGGTAGCTAGCGCCACCGGCCGCGATACGAACAGGTCGGTGAACGTTCGTTGACCTGCCCTCCATAGTTGACGGCCATTTTAGGCAGGTAACAGCCTGCCCACGATTCCCTTTAGGATCGTAATATCGTCTTTCTGTTGCCGAGCAAGCTCGGATGCCACCAAACACTTAAATTTGGTTAAATCCATATGAAGCGTATACTCGCGCTGAACATCCTCGATCAGAACTTTTCCGCTGCAGAGCTTCTTCCAATCGTTCTCCCAAATCGGCTCGCGCTCCGCTCGCTTTTCGGCATGACGAAGCTTGAAAGCGCTCCCCCAATCCGCAGCATTTGTCTGCGCCTTAAGTGCCGCTTCAATTTCCGATATTCTCCGCAGTTGAATATCGGCAATTTCCGCGACACTCTTCCCCTTTATTTCTTTCGCCGTAAGACCAACACGCAGCTCCCTATATTCAAAGAGGAGTTCGCTCGTCACCACGGAATCAAGTTGACCAATCGCGAGCTCACGAAGGCGCTTGGAGAAATTTCCACGAGACTCTGGCGGCTCGGAAGCATGCGCCCTCAAAAAGTCGTACAAAACCTCTTCATTTATGAGGTAATTTTCAAGACAGTACCGCTCCAACTGCTCAATCTTCACATAATCCGTACTCACAAGCTGCGTCTTCTTTCGATCATTATCAAAAAGAAAACTTTGACGCTCCTTTAAAACACCCTTCTTTTCTGCAGCTTGAAGAGTTCTTATTGAATTTTCTATTTCATGACGCCCCTTTAGCGGGCGAAGCTCGATTCCAGAAAGCATATCAGAGAATGCTGCCTGCAAAATATCAACATCACTATCACCCTCGACAAATATTAAGGCTTTTGCCGTCAACGCTTGCTCAGTACTCACGCCAAGCAGACTAATAGCCTCAACGACCTCCTGCACATCCTTTCTCAAAATCGGAGAAATATCACTTCCATTGCGCAAATGAAACAGTTCCGTATCGTCACGATCATATGCGTCGCGAGTTATTTCGGCACTATGAGTGGAAACAATAAATTGACAATCCATAGATCTCGCAACTTTTTCTGCCAGATACGGCAGAATTTTCCTACAAACCGCCGGATTCAGGTGAAGCTCTAATTCGTCGACAAGTGAAATCGACCCTGAAACAAGCGATGTTGAGAATAAGAGAAAACTAAGGACAAGTCCCTTTTCCCCACTACTAAGACTATCAATATCAAACACTTTCCCAGACGATTTATCTCTCACCTGCACTGTCACCAACCCTGTTGGCTTCTGGCTCAGCCCGACAAATTCCTTGCCGGGCAAAAAGGCATCAAATATAACATCAAATTGCGGCTTCAAGTCAACATCATTAATTCTAGACAATATCGCATGATTCACAACGGTCTGCTTCAATCGACCATACTTTGCAATCGCCATCGAAAAGTGACTATCCAACTGCGCCTTGAAGTCCTGGGGCCCAACTTGAATTACCATCTCACCAACTGGAAGAGAGCGATCCGCTGGAAAATAGCTAAAAATGGTTTTATCCGGCGACAATCGCTGCTCTATATATCCAATAATCATGTTATATATTGCTGGCGAGCTCGCAATCTTAATCGGATCTATATCAACCCGAACATCCACGCGCCCGCTTGAAACTATTACCTTTACTGCCTCTTCGACCACATTCTTAGCTGCCCTTTCAGCCTCCTGCCCGACGGGTGTAGACATATAGGCGACCAAGTCCAAAGTCGGTTCGTTCGGCTGTCGCCCCAACTGCGCGGCAATTAAGTTCTTTGTTACTTGCGGGATTGCATCCTGTAAAGCGGAAATTTCGTCAGCGGAAAATTCGATAGTAAGTGCGATCGATACTGGTAGTGCGAGATCTCCAGCCAAGGCAGAAATATCGTACTGAAAATTTCCCTGCGCAAAATGCACACTGGTCGCACCCAACGCTACCATTACGTTACGGAGCTCATCGTGTACACGTGGAAACAAAATTGCCTTGGCAAGGCGAATCGCTTCAAAGACCGAGCTTTTCCCGACTGCATTCGGCCCGACGATCACCGATAGATTTTGCGATATTGAAAAATCAATATCCACCAGCTTTCTGAAATTCTTTACCACTACTCGCCGCAATTTCACAATAGCACCCCGTTGGTCAATTTTTTCGATCAGCAAGACCCGCTCGATTTGGCAGCTACAAGTATAAGACCGAGTCGGTACTTGCCGGCTAACCGGAACTGCGAAGTTCAACACATATCACGTCAAGGCAGCACAGTGACAGCACCTTGTCGCCGGAAGGACGGTGGCACGGGAGAATCCTTTGCGCGCAGAGTTCCAGATGGCGGGACGTATAGCACCGTTGCCGCGACGAGGTTGTCTCCAACTGTATCTCCAGAAAATATGTGTTTTGGAGACACACTTGGAGATAGTCGCAGCTTTACCAGACAAGGCCAGCAAGCCGAAATGAGTGTTTGCCTCCAAATCTCCAACGTTTTTGCGGCCGGCGACGCGGCTACCGTTACTCACGGCATCCGCTACCGTCGGGTACGCCTACGCTCAGAGTCGTGTTGGTATTTTTGTTGGTATCTATGAAGCACATACGCCTGAATGGCTCACGTGACTTAGAGATATGAATTCTGTCGGGACCACGAAATCCCTATCAAGCCCCACCCATCAAGACGAAGTGGCGAATCTGGCGTAATTCTGGCGTGATTGATCTTGAAACTGCGCCAGACCGCTACCGCTCACGCCTGCTCGTCGCCTGCCGCTTTCTGCTGCCGCGTCTCTTCAAGCAAATCCGTCAGCACCTGGATTGCGCCGGAAATACGCTGCAAAGTCCGCTGGAGTTCCTGCTTCTGCTCTTCGAGCTTTCTTAGCTGCTGTTCGCCGGCCTTGAAGTTCTGCTCGAGGTCGCGGAGACGATTGGCGATCATTGCCTCATCCATGGTTTGGCCCGTTTGTTGTCGGTGAAGGATCATCGTGGCACGGAAAAAGGCGCGTCACAAATGAAAAAGCGCCGCTCGGCACGGAGCCTCCTCACAAGCCGGCAAACAGGGGTTGTGCACCCGGCACGCGCCATGCACCTCAACGCGCTCCATGACCGCAAGTCGCCGCAATTGGCCATCTCCCGTCAGCAAAGTCCGTTCGTGCTTCTTCGCGAGCAGATAGCACGACCTATCCGCCAAGGAAGGATTGCGATGCTATCGCGTGAGCACGAACAACTGCGCGATACCGATGCGTGCATCTGCTCGACCACGAGCACCCGCCAAACCAGCGGCCCCCGTTCGGGCACATCTGATTCCGACGCCCCGCACGACCAGGCAGCAAATGCAAAGTCATCATCCCCGGCCAGCCCGCGATACACCAGCGAGACGCCGTAACCACGCTTCGCGAGCATCTCGTCGGAAAAGGAAATCGCCCGATGCCGGAGTTCGTGCGCCGCGGTGAATCGCTGAGCGGTCACCCGCGCACACCGGTTCAGCGCCACCATCACATGCGCCTTGTCGCGAGTCGCCACGCACGCGCCGTCGAACTGCTCGACGCCATCCAGCATGACGATCTTGATGCCGTGCTCCTCGAACAACCCGGTCATGTCGGCAATCGCATCCTTGCCGAGACACCATTGCTCGCGCAGGCTTTCTGCGGCTGCTTCGGCCTCTTCGAGACCGCGCACGGGCAGCCAGCCTGCCGCAACCTGTTGTATGCGGATGTCCGCAGCGTCGACGCATTGCTCCAGCGCCAACTCCACCGTATCCGGCGAAAGAAAGAAATATTCAGGCTTGACGGCGAGCACGCGCGCTAGTTGAAACAGGCGCGCCGAATTCGGTACGGCAACGCCCTTCTCGAATTTGCTCAACGCCTGCCTGGAAATGTCGCCCATGCACTGCGCCAGCGCTTCGAGGCTCAGCCCGCGAAGACGACGGGCACGCTGGATACGCTCACCGGTCATGTCGCTTCTCCTTGACTGACAAATTATTAAAAAAACAGCAATCGTCGACCAAGGAAACCGGGGCTCGAAAATATCGGGAACGGCATGACAAGCGAGCCGAAACGCACCCGTATCGCGCCGTGCTTGACGACACTCAGCCTTTGCGCACCAAGCTGCCCGCCAGCCCCCGCATACCGTCCGCGCCACGACTCGCAACGCATTGCCCAATGCTGGCCAGCGAATGCTCGTACAAGCCATCCGGCAGGTACGCTCGGATCGCATCGAACATCGCATCGAGTTTCGTGAACGGATCGGTCGGGGTGGAGGCGATCAGCGTCGCTTCCTTGGGCAATTGAAGATCAGCCATGACCCACCTCCCGTGAGGTGAGAAGACAGACGAGAGAAGGTTGCCCGAAATAGGGGTGAGAGAACCTGCACATGAGATTCGACCTCCCGGAGTCAAACGGGTGACTCGGCTCCCGACGCCAATCGGGGTGGCCGGGCACAACGGCAGGTACATTTCTTGACTACCGTCCCGCACGCGCTGGCACACTCCGCCCCGCCTCCCACCGCCATTTCGCACCCCCACCGCATTCCGCTATGATTCCCGTTCCGCTTTGCCCTTCACGACCACGGAAAGGAAAACGATCATGAGCACGGTTACTCCCGATTCCGGCGCGACCGCCCCCGCGTCGCCGATTCCGCAGTACGTCATCACCGGCGCAGAAAACGACTGGTTCCTGCAATCGCTGGTGAGCATGGTGAACACGAGCGACCTGTCGATCGGCATCACGCTGTTCGTCGGCGGCGTGCTGGTAAGCGGCCAGCTGATCGGCGGCCGTCACTACTTCGAGGAATTCGGCCAGTCGTTCGCCGATGCCCTGACCGGCGAAAACGACGACGCGAAGACCGCGGTCAAGAACCACTTCGCCGTGCACAGCAAGATCTACCTGAACGAGGACGGCACCTACAAGGAAGACACGTCAGCGCCGCACTACATCCACCTCAAGGATGCGCGCACCTTTCATCCGGGCGGCACGCCGATTCCCGAAGGCACCGGGGTGCTGTGGCGCGGCCGCGTGCGCGAGGTCAGCGGCTTCACGCTCGGTGCGCTGTCGATGATCGCGAGCTGACCAGGCCGCACACGATGGCCGCGAAACGGCGAAAGCCGAAAAAATCGCGCGCCATCGTTTGACGTGCTGTCGTATTCTCTCTATACTTCGCGCCGCGGGGTGGAGCAGTCTGGCAGCTCGTCGGGCTCATAACCCGAAGGTCACAGGTTCAAATCCTGTCCCCGCAACCAGACACGAAAAAGCCCTGATTTCGCCAAGAAATCAGGGCTTTTGTCTTTGTGGCCCGCGCCATCGACAGTCGCTACGCAGCAGGCCGCCGCAACAAGGCCAGCAGCATGCCGAAGCCCACCATCAACGAGCCGCTCACGCGATTCAGCCACACGAAACCCTTCGGGTTCGCGCCGAGAAAACGCAACCGCGCGCCGATCAGCGCATAGATCGTGATGGCCGCCACTTCGAGCACCAGGAAAGTCGCGCCGAGGATCGTGAAGCTCGCCGCGTAATGCGCGCGAACCACGAACTGCGGGAAGAATGCGGTGAAGATCAGGATCGCCTTGGGATTGCCGGCCGCCACGTAGAACTCCTGCTTGCCGTGCTTCCACAGCAGGCCCTCGCCCGCTCGCGGCGAAGCGGCCGTGATCGGCGCGCTCGGCGCAGACGCGGGCTTCGAACGCAGCAGCTTGATGCCGAGCCACACGAGATACGCGGCGCCACCGAACTTCAGCACGGTGAACAGCGCCGCCGACGCGAGCAGCAGCGCGCCGAGCCCGAAGCCGGTGATCGCGATCATGATGGCAAAGGCCACGAGCCGACCGATCGCCGCGGTCACGGAATGCAGCACGCCGTTGCGCGCCCCGTTGGACAGCGACAGCACGTTGTTCGGCCCGAACGCCATGTTCAGCGCAAAGCAGGCGGGAAGAAACAGCAGATAGGTATGCAGGGGCATGTCGCGCGGCTCCGAGGCGGATCGCACGATCTTACTGGAAAGGCGGGATGCGGCGGCCAGGTCGGCCCCGTGCGCTCAGCCTCGCGCGTCGATCCAGCCGCTGGCCCAGCGGTCGGAGTGCTGCAAGGCGGCACGCTCGCTGCCGAAATAGTCCAGCGAGTAAAACTCGTACATCGGTTCGCTGCTTCGGTCAGTGGACCGCAGCGTCAGGTTGGAGGAAAAACTCCCGTCAGGAAGACGATGAGCTGAAGGGGCCACCGCATATCCGCGGTAATGTCGGGTGATCGTTGCTTGCATGATAAGTAAACGGTTCGTTGAGCATGAATGTCTGTGACACGAGGTCGGCGTCGGCCGATCGATAATCAGTAATCCTGCTTGTTGATGGAACGCTGCCGGCAGAGACGCGGCAGCGGGGATGCATCGTGAGGGTTCGGCCTGAGCGCGTCGCGCGGCAACTCCGGCGACGCACGCGGCACGTCAGCGCCGGAAGGTTCGGGCTCGAGGCGCGCCGGTGACGGCGCGTTCGTCCTTGTGACGATAGTTGATGCGGCCTTTGGTCAGATCGTAGAGCGACAGTTCGAGTCGCACGCGATCGCCGGCGAGAATGCGGATATGGTTCTTCCGCAGCCGCCCCGATGCATAAGCTGCCACCACGGCGCCATTTTCGAGCGTCACGCGATAGCGGCTGTCGGGCAGCACCTCGTCGACCACGCCATCCAGTTCGAGCAGTTCTTCCTTTGCCAAATCGACTTCTCCGATGTCAGTCCGGCACGTGGCCGGGAAATGCCATGCCCTTCGCGCGGCCGGCAACGAGCACATGCATGCAACATCGGCATTGACGGCAGGATTTCGGCGCGCGAACTCGAGCGAGGCGGTAAATAGTAGATCAAGACGTGCTTTTGGGCGGACGCGTGACGGGCTGCGGCGCGACCGGTACATGCGCTTTCGGCGGCACCCAGTTCAACACGGTGCCTTGCGACGGCGAGGTGTCGCCACACTTGGCCCGCCTTCCCGGCTTGTCGGCACGCACATGCTTTCTGTCCATTTCGCCCTCGACCTGCCGGAATGCGCCGGCTGCGCCCCGCCACGGCGCGATGGCGCGCAACGGCATGAAGGCGGCGGCAGACACGACGTGCCCACGCCACCCACCCGGCACTGCAATCGATGTGCCGCAAGCGCGCTCGACTCAGAGCGCCCGGATGTTGCTCGCCTGGAGACCCTTCGGGCCCATCTTGGTTTCGAAGCTCACGCGCTGTCCCTCGACGAGCGTGCGAAATCCGTCACCGCGAATTTCGGAAAAATGCGCGAACAAATCGTCCTTGCTGCTATCCGGCGCGATGAAGCCGAAACCCTTGCTGTCGTTGAACCACTTGACGATACCGGTGTCCATGAAAATTCCTTGATATAGAAGAAGACGTAAGTCATCGCGTGCTCCAGACGAGCACGAAAAAAGAATCAAGGAGGGAGAGGACAACGAATACCGCAGGCAGCGGTCAGTGATGAGCAGCAATCGCGCTTCTTGGAAACTTCAGCGTCAGACCATACGCGTGACGACATCCCCGGTCAAGCGATTTCGCACGCAAGGTCCGCGCCCGGTGCGCGCCGGCGATCGAGGGCCATGGCGCAAACGCAAGCCCCACCACGCTTTCAGGCATCGCTTCGCCCCAAAATTGGCTCACCGAAATAAATACCCGAAGGCCCGCCTCATCTCGATCGGCAACCAGCGTATGATGGTTTGCACGCCGAAATCGCGCCACCCAGCGCGAACGCCCTGCCCCACTTCGGCGCATCACCTGCACCCGCCCCGCTGTCGACGCATCCGACACCGCCCCCATCACCACGAGTTGCCCGGCGCACGACGCGCACACGGCCGCCGAGATCGACCCATTCAGCCGAGGCTGATCGCCAGGAGGCGAACATGAGTATGCACCTTTACCGCGGATTCGAAATCCATCCGCTCATCTACCCGCATTCGCAAACCACGGCCGGCTCCGGTCGCCGTTACGAAGACGGCTTCGACGCAGCGGTCAAGATCTGCCTGCGCAACGCGACACTGACCTTCAGCGACACCTTCAAGCTGAGCGAGCAGCCGCCGTTCCCTACCGTCGGCGCGGCGCGACGCGCCTTGCTGGCGTTCGCGCAGGGCATCATCGACCAGCATGACGGCAAGAACTGGATGCCGACCTGAGCGCCCTCGCCGTATCCGACTCTCTTCGCAAGGACGCCATGACCAAAGTCGTACTGAAAGCCGATGAACCCCTGGAAGTCGCACTTCGCCGCTTCCGCCGGCAAATCCTGCGCAGCGGCCTGATCCAGGAACTGCGCGCGCGAAGCGCCTATGAAAAGCCGACCACTCAGCGCAAGCGCAAGCTGGCCAGCGCGGTGTCCCGGCAACGGGCTCGCACACGGCGCGCCATGCCGCCCCCCAAGCCGTACTGAGGCAGCCTCATGGACATCCGTCAGCGCGCGGGCCGCACTTACTTTCCGCTCACCGCCTGCGAGGTCGACTTCGATCGCGCACTCGACCGCGTCACCTTGCTGCCAACCTATTACGCGTTCGGCTGCGAATATGCCAATCGAGGCTTCATGTTCAGTCGCGACGATGCCTTCGCCCTGATCGCCGCCCTCGAGAAGGCGCTGAGCATCGACACCTGACCGGCAAGCTGCCGAAGCGCGCCACCGTCATCGTCGATGTGTTCTTCCCCCCAACAGGAGCCGTCGCGATGTTATCGAGCCGAGAGGATTTGCTGAATCTCCTGCGGGATGCGTGCTTTTCCGGCCAGGAGATCGAGCAGTTGCTGCGGTACGGGCTCGCACACCGGTCTGCGCCGCCCGACCTGCTGCCCGACCTGGAGCGAATGCTTGCGCAAACACTCGGGCAACAGCAGTTGCTCGCGCAATCGGTCGCCCGGATCCGCGATGCCGCAGGCCGCATGCAGGCCGTTTCCCCCTCCCCCGCGGCCACGTACGTGGTACCCGACGCCGCCGATCCCTGTCACGCGAGCATCCTGCCCGATCTGCGCGACGCCATGCTGCGCGACATCGATTTCTACGCGACCCTGATCGACACGGCGGAATCCACCGGCTTTTTCGAAACCAAGCTGATCTGCCAGGGCATCCTCGCCCAGAAATCGTCGGCGTTCGAATGGCTTGCCGTCCACGGCGCACCGGCTCGCGGCTGATGGCCGTCACATGAAATACGTCGGGGTGCTGTACTGCCTCGTCGTCGCACAACTGGCCGCCAGACTGCAGCGTGACGCCTGGCTACCCACCGCCCGGCTGGTGGACCTGCTGCAGGCGTGGCTGCCCCCCCCCCCCCGCACGACATGAAATGCGATTGGCGCGACCGGATCGGCGCGCCCTGCTGCGCGACGTGTGCTCGCGCGATCTGAACAGCAGGCTCCAGCCGGCGAGGATGGCACGGCAGCCCGGGCAGGGGGCTCGGTTCGACAGGGATCTGGCGGCGCACATATTTTTGCTGCACACTGCCGCCAGCGCACCCTTACATGCCCCCCGACACCGTCCACACCATGTTGGAACCGACGCAACGCCCCCCGATCAACGAAGTCGTTTTCGCGGACGACTTCTTTCGCGTGCAGGAAAACGGCATGGTCGCCTCGTGGCAGAACCGCCGGTTCCTGCGCGGCCTGTTCGGCTCGACGGCTGCACGTCTGGGGTGGCGCGTACGCGAAGCGATGCCGCGCTCGCTGGACGGCGAGATCCCCGTCGCCGACATCATGACCGCGCTGCACTTGCCTGCTTCGCCACAAGGCTGGGCGGGGGTCTGCATCGCCGATCTCGAGCCAGCGGCCGAGTATCTCAATTCGCTCGCGCTGACGCCCGCCACGCTCGTGATCGGCTGGAGCATGCCGCCGTCGATCCTGCGCTTCATCGATGCCCGCGGCGCGGCATTCATCGACGCGGAGCTGCACTCGGTGCGCTTCGCGCGCGACCTGTATCTCTCGCTGCGCACCAATGATCGTGGCATCCAGCGCGAACTCGAACGCCTGCGCATCGACGACGAGATCTTCTGGGCGGCGGCAGCGAGCTTGCGTGCGCATTATCTACGGCGCGGCGTGGCCTCCGTGGTACGCCCCGACCTGCGCATCGGGGTGTTCGCGGGGCAGATGGACATCGATCTGGCGCTGGTGCGCGACGGCCAGTTGGTCCGGCCGGTCGATCATCTCGACACGATCGCGAAATGGGCCAGAGAGGTGGACGTGCTCGCGCTGTGCCCGCATCCGGCCCAGCGTGGCACGGACCAGTTACACCCGCTGTTCGACAGCATCCCGAACGCGATCCTCGTCAGCGGCAACACCTACAGCCTGCTCTGCGCCGACAACCTCGCGTTCGTCGGCGCATTGTCGTCGGGCATGCTCAACGAAGCGCGCTATCTGGGCCACGACATACGCCGGCTGATGCTCGACGACCGCAACACGGCAGCCCGACTGCCGGCAAGTTGCTCGCCGTGGATTCCGGTCAGGCTCGAGGTCGCGGCGCTCCAGACCATGGCGGCGTTCTCGAAGGCGCGAAGAGGCAAGCTCGATGCATCCGCGGACCTGCCCGCCGCACTGTTCCCACCCGACCTGATCGCCACCAGCTTCAACTATCGCTGGGGGCTGAACCCGACGGCGGAAGGCCTGCCCACCTTTCCGACACTGCACCTCGGCCAGACGCTCGATTTCGGCACCGACAATCCCGGCGCCGTGAGCGTGAAGTTCGGCGGTGGCTGGCAAGCACCAGAGGCATGGGGTGCGTGGAGCATCGCGACGCGCGCCAGTGTCGTGGTGCGGCTCGATCCGGCCGAGATCCAGGCGCATGCGAGCGATGGCCTGACGCTGTCGTTGCACGGTCACATGTATTCGCCCGAAGGCATCACGCCGCCCACCGCGCGCATCCGCGTCAACGGGCGCCCGTGCGAGCTCGACACCGATTCGGACGGCGGCCCGATGTGGCGCATCCGGCTCGACGCCGAAGCACTGGCAGGCAACCTGCTCGACATCGCCATCGAAGTGATCGGTGCGCCGCGACAGGGCGATATCGGCGGCCATCCCCACGACGACCGCCGGATCGGGCTGGGGCTGCGCTACCTCGCGCTGCGAGAAATCGAGCAGACGGCTGCCGCCGGCACACTCGAAGATACCGGCTTCGTGTCCGACGAAAGCGCCGCGCAATAGTCGCGACACCGCACTGCCCCGCCCCACCGGGCGCGGCAGCCATCAACGTCACGCCCCCGGCCGCTTCTCGTAGGCCTCGTCGAACAGCTTCTCGAGCGTGGGATGCACACCGCGCGCCTGGTCGACCACGGCCTTCGCCCAGTCGAAGTACTCGCGCTTGCGCTCCTCGGGCCAGTCCGCCGGCGGGTTCGCCGCGATGTCGCGCAGGTTGCAGATCTTGTCGGCGATCTTGACGAGCTTCGCGCGCCGGCTGATCTGCGACGCGTGCTCGATCTGCAGGCGCTTGCGCTCCTCCTTCGGCAGCGATTTGTCGTCGGTCACGTCGCGCACGATGTCGGCCACGATCTGGCCGAACAGCTGCACCAGCTCCTGCTCGGAGGTGGCGGTGTCCTCGATCACGTCGTGCAGGATCGCCGCGGTCAGCACCGGCTCGTCGTCGATGCCGGCCTCGTTGGCCAGCACGTTCGCGAGCGCGATCGGATGATTGATGTACGGCGAGGCATCGACATCCTTGCGGCGTTGATGTCGGTGTCGCTCGGCGGCGAATGCCAATGCGGCAATGAATTTGCTCATTTGCGGTCCATCCATGCGCTCTCACGCCTGTTGTTGCAATTCGGATCGGCGCGCCCCGGCCGGGACGCACCCGCTTTTCCTGCCCGGCGCGACGCGCGCGCGTCGCGCCGCTGCGCGGTCACGGCCGGCGACTCAGCGCGCCGCCTCGACGCGACAGAACTGATACGGCTCTCGGCCCGTGCCGATACCGGCGTCGTACGTCGCGCAGCTGCCCGGCACGATCGAGAACCCTCGCGCACGCAACAGCCCGTCCATGCGGCTCACGAGCGCGTGGTTCTCGGCACCGATGTCGCGAACGTCGTCGGCGCGCATGCCGAGCGTGCAGCGCACGCGGGCATCCTCGCTCGAGGCCGGCACGATCGACGCGTGCAGGTGCAGGCGCTTGGCGAGCGTGGTCAGCATCGCGCAGCCGCGCTCGCTGTGCATAATGCCGAACCGGCTGAGCGTGGCACCGAGCCGCGCCACCTGATCGGCACGCCAGTTGTACGCACTGCCGAGCAACGCGTAGACCGGCCCGCCGCGGCGCGCCACGATCTCGTGGACACGCGGCTGGTAGCCCGCGCCTTCGGGAAACCCGGTGTTGATCCCGACGAACGCGAGCTGCGGCGGGAAACGCGTGACGAGCCAGGCGCGCGGCTGTTCGGCCGTCACCAGCAGCACCGTGCTGTGGGCGGGATCGGCCAGCGGCGGCAACTCGGCGTGATAGATCGGGTCGGCCCAGCCCTCGTGCCCCCAGGTGCCGGCCCCGCCGGTCAGCACCACCGCGGTGGCGATGCCCAGCAGCCACTTCGCCCATCGCCCGGCGCGCGATGGGCTCATCAGGCGTGCCAGCAGCACGTAGGCCACGAGCGGCGCGAGCACTTCCACCGGCACGATGTAGCGATAGATGCTGAACAGCTTCATCCACACCGCGAACCCGATCGCCACGTAGGCGACCACGAAGGCGGCGCGCGGATCGAGCTGCGAGCCGCGCCCGCCGGCGAACCTCGCGATCAGCGCACGCGCGGCCCAGATCACGCCGAGCACGTAAGCGATCGCCCAGATCACCTGCCGGATTCCCACCTCGCCGACCCGATGCGCGTTCAGCGAGATCACGAACGGCCAGAGCACGGTTTCCGCGAGGTTGCGCGGCAACCAGCGCGTATCGCTGATCGTCAGCGGCCGCACCAGCGGATTCGGAAAGAGCGCGCTGAATTGCGGGAACAGCGGGTTGCCGAACGTGTGCCACATCTGCCACATCCAGTAGCCGCCGGTCGCGGCGAAGCCCAGCAGCACGCCCACGCCGAACACGAAGCCGGCACGCAGGCGCACCACGGCGTTGCCGCGCACCGCGATCACCAGCGCGGCGCAGCCGGCCACGGCGAACACGGCATTGGTCAGCTTGAAGCCGGCCGCGAAACCGATCAGCAGGCCGCCGCCGAGCAGCGCGCCGAAGCCGGCCACACTGGCCCGTCCGAGCACGCCCCACTGCCCGATCAGCAGCGCCACGCCGGACAGACACAGCACGGCGGTGGTGTCGTCGCCCATGGTGTTGCCGAGCCCGGACAGGAAATTGGCGGTCAGGCAGCCGGCCAGTGCCAGCCAGAACGGCGCACGACGTCGATCCGCGCCGGGCAGCCCGGCCAGCACGCGGCGCCCGATACCGAGCAGCAGCACGAACACCAGGCCGTGGAACGCGCCGAGCACGAAGCCCGCCACGCGCGACGGCCAGTGCGTGTTCATCGCGTAGAACACGGTGTCGAGCAGCGGATTGAAGTAGCCCTGGAAGCTGGCCGCGCCAAGATCGGTGTGCAGCTTGTCGTGCAGGAACGCGAAGGCCGCGTACAGGTGATAGTTGTGCAGATCCCAGTTGGAATCGGCACCGAGCCACAGCGAATAGCAGCCGAACAGCAGCGGCACGAGCACGGTCATCAGCCGCTCGGCCGGCGTCGTGCTCGAAGCCGGGGAAAGGGAATCGATTTCGTGAAAGGCGGACATGCGGGTCATCCGGAATCAGGAGCGTGCCGCGCGCCGGAACACCCACCACCGGGCGCCGGCGAAATTCACGGCCATCCCGGCGATCGAGCCGAGCGCGACGCCTTCGAAAGGCAGCCAGCGCGAGGCGGGCGCGTGCAGCACGACGAGGCTGTAGACGGCATAGTTCACCGCGCCGCCGAGCGACATCGCCAGCAGGTATTGCCACCATTCGCGCCATGCGGACTGGGGGCGGGGCGTCGACGTCGACGTCGAGCGCGCGGCGTGCGGGTCGCGGAACGTGTAGCGACGGTTCAGTTGCCAGGTGGTCCACACCGCGGCGAGGAACGACAGCGCGCGGCCGGCGAAGTAGCCCTGGCCCACGGCCAGCGCGGCCCACAGCACGGACGCATCCACCGCGAAGCCGAGCGCGCCGGCGATCAGGAAGCGCAGCAGTTGACGCCGCATCTCAGCGGCGCGACTGCAGATGCAGCGGCCCGGGCTCCGACAGATAGGCGAAGCGCTTGCTCTCGCTGCGCCCGCGCGTGACGGTATCGAGCACGAGCCCGCAGGTCAGGCTCATCGCGCCGGCCAGCATGATCGATACCGACAGGATCGCGGTGGGCAGACGCGGCACGAGGCCGGTGGCCATGTAGGTGCCGATCAGCGGCACGGCCAGCCCGATCGACAGCAGCGCGCACAACAGCGCGCCCGCCGAGAAGAACGCGAGCGGCTTCTCGGCCTTGAGCAGGCGCAGGATCGTCATCAGGATGCGGATGCCGTCGCGATAGGTATTGAGCTTGCTCTCCGAGCCCTCGGGTCGCGAGCGATAGACGGTATCGATCTCGGTCACCGGCATGCGCAGCTCGAGCGTGTGCACGGTCAGTTCGGTCTCGATCTCGAAACCGCTCGCATGCGCGGGGAAGGATTTGACGAAGCGACGCGAGAACGCGCGATAGCCCGACAACATGTCGGTGAAGGCCCGGCCGAACAGCCAGGCCGCGCACGAGGTCAGCATCCAGTTGCCGAAGCGGTGGCCGGCGCGATAAGCGGCCTGCTCGTCGGTGCGACGGGTGCCCACCACCATGTCGAGGCCCTTGCCCAGCACGCCATCCACCAGCGCGCCGGCGACCGACGCGTCGTAGGTGTCGTCGCCGTCCACCAGCACGTAGACGTCCGCCTCGATGTCGGCGAACATGCGCCGGATCACGTTGCCCTTGCCCTGGTCGCGCACGCTGCACACCACGGCGCCGGCACGCGCGGCGATCTCGATCGTGCCGTCGGTCGAGTTGTTGTCGAACACGTACACGATGCAGCCCGGCAAGGCGCGCCGAAAGTCGGCCACCACGGTGGCGATCGTCACGGCCTCGTTGTAGCAGGGCACGAGCACTGCCACGCGCGGCTGCACCGCTGCGGCGGCACGCGCTTGTGCCGTCACGCCCGACTCGAGTTCGGCGCTGTCCCGATACGGATCGCTCCCCGCGCGCTGCACGTCCTGCCCCTGATACATCGTTGTGGTGTTCATCGCCTTGTCCGCAAGGCCGGTACGAGCCGGCCCCGTCAATTCAGATCTCATCTTCCGGTATCGCTTGCCAGCGAGCATGCGCACGTCGAGCGCGCCGCTCGGCTCGTGCGATCAGCGCGGATTCTACCCTACGAGGATTGCGTGCCCGGCGATGCGGCCGGAGAAAGGTGGCACGGGGAATGGGCCAGGCGCGCCGGAATCGGGGCATCGGTGCCCGACCTCGAGATGCGCCCGCACCGGAGGCGGCGCGTGCACCTGCCCGCGCGGGACGAGGCGCGATGGACGCGAAACAGGGGACAAACGATGCGGATACGGCGCAGATGCGATACGGTGGCCGCCCGGACACGTTGCATGGCCGCAACGGCCACCGCGAGGCTCAGTTGTCCTCGTCTTCGTCCTTGACCTTGGCCTTCTCGAGATTCTTCACCATGTCGTTCTGCACCTGGCTCATGCGCTGCGTGATGTGCCGCATCATTTCCATCTGCGTGCGACCCACCACCGGATCGACGCCGACCGGCAGTTCCATGTGCTGGCTCAGCTGGCCCATCAGCGCGATCATCGACTCGTCGTTCATCGGACCGAGCGCCGACATGTCGAATTCCTGCTGCACGTCCGCCGAACCCGGCAGCGCCGGGGCATGCTCGGCCACGAACTGCAGCGGCTGCGCATGCGGCGCGGCGGCGGCATGATGCTGCGCGGCGGCGGCACCGTCGGAATTGGCGCGGCTGCGGTTGCCCGCGCCGCCCCCGGCGCGCTTGTGCGCGTTGAAGCTCGACGGCATGCCGGACAGCTGGCCCATCGAGACGCGCCGCGTCACCCCGCCGTTGCTCGGCGCGGGGCCGGACGGCTGCTGCCGCGTATCGGTGCGTGCGGTGTCGACCGGGGAGGACGGCAGATTGCGAAGGTTCGTCGTCACCATGATGGCGGCCTGTAGGATGAGAGCCCGTCGATTACACCCGAACCCGCGCGCGCCGCGCGTGGCTTGACGAAGCCGGCAACGGATTTGCGAAGCATGGGCCGAACGCGGGCCGTGGCGGGCGCACTTGTGCACAGCGGTGCCGGACCGGCACCTGTGCGCAAGCCCGCGCACAGCCCGCCGACGCCGCTCGTGCGAAAATCCCGCCTTTGC
This sequence comes from Burkholderia sp., assembly GCA_030151225.1. GTDB lineage: Bacteria > Pseudomonadota > Gammaproteobacteria > Burkholderiales > Burkholderiaceae > Burkholderia. The sequence continues at coordinate 29,062 of JASLEG010000302.1, forward strand.
CGCGCCCGTCGCGGCCAACGTCACACGAAAGGGCCCCCCATGAACGTCAACGAACAAATCGCCGCACTGACCGCCGCCGAACTGCAGACGGCCGGCGCCGGCCAGGCCACCGCGATCGCGCTGACGGTGCTGCTGCGCCACCTGCGCTCGCCGCAGCTCGCGCAACTGCTCGCGTCGGCCTTCGAAAACCACGGCGCGGTGATGCTGCAATCGCCGTGGCCCGAGCAGATGCTGCAATCCTACGAAGCCACGCGCCGCCTGCTCGAGGGGGCGGCGGGCGTCGAGGCCACCGGCGGCGAAGCCGGCGCCTGACACGCCACGCGGCGCCCGCGCCTTGCGCCGGGCGTCGCTTTGCTGCGATGATCGCAGCGTCCGTCGCGCTGTACCGCGACCCGACGCCGCGGCTCGACCGCTCGCCGTTACCCTCTTTCGCCGTCGCCGACGATGCCCACCGAATCCGACAAGCCCAAACGCCGCCCGTCCACCCGCGTGCAGAACCTGATCGCCATCGTGGCCGGTCTCGCGACCTTCCTGATCGGTGCGGGCTGGGTGGCCTACAGCTACGTGGTCGATCGCGAAGCGCCGTATTTCGCGATCCCGCTGGTGTTCTCGGTGCCGGTGATCGTGGCGGTGGCGATCCGCAGTTTCTGGGACTGATGCCCGGGCCGGCGCAATGCGCGTGAATCTTTGCGCGCGCAGCCGGTCATACGCGCGTCGTGCGCCAGCCCGGCGCGCCCCGTCCAACCCGCCGTGTTCCGCATGATTCGCCCTCTGCCCGCCTCGCCCCTGCTCTCGCTGCTCACCTCGCGCCCGTTGCGGCGCCTGCTCGCCCCGATCCTGCTGATGCTGGCCGCGCTGAGCGCGGCGCTGCCGCAAGCCGCCTCGGCCGCACCGGCCGCCCGTCACTGCGCGAAACATCAGATCGCGCATGGCCGCCGCTGCATCGCGCGCCCCGCGCACCGACATCACGCGGCGAAGGCCGTCAAGCCGCGCCGCCACGTCGTGATCCACAAGAAGCCGCACCGACGCGCCGCCCCGAAGCACGTGGCGGCGCCGCACGAGCGCGTGCATCGCAAGCGCGCCTCGCGCGGGCATGCGCCGAAGCGCAAGCCGCATCCGCGCCATCCGCCCGTGCATCACGCGTCGCGTGCCGCTGCCGCGCCTGCCGTTGCGGCCGCGCCCGCGGACGATCGCGCGAAGCCGCAGTTGCGGGCCGCCTGCGGCTACACGCCGGCCACCCGGCGCCTGCTGCGCTCGCGCGCGATCTACGTGGTGGACGAGCGCACCGGCACCGTGCTGCTCGAGCGCCACAGCCGGCAGATCCGGCCGATCGCCTCGGTGTCCAAGCTGATGACGGCGGTGGTGTGGCTCGACCGGCACGCGCCGCTCGCCACGCGCATCCGCGTGACGGCGGCGGACCGCGACACGATCAAGTTCACGGGCTCGCGCCTGAAGGTGGGCTCGGTGCTGTCGCGCCGCGACATGCTGCACATCGCGCTGATGTCCTCGGAAAACCGCGCGGCCGCGGCGCTGTCGCGCGACTACCCCGGGGCACGGCCGGCGTTTCTCGCGGCCATGAACCGCAAGGCGCACGCGCTCGGCATGAGCAACACGCATTTCGTGAGCCCCACGGGGCTATCGCCGCACAACGTCTCGACGGCGCGCGACCTGGCCCGCCTGGTGGCTGCCGCGGACCACTACCCGGCAATCCGTGCGTTCTCCACCGATCGCGGGCAGATCGTGCGACCCGGACACGGTCAGTTGCAGTACGTGAATTCGAATGCGTTGGTGCGTGGTGGCGATCGCCGCATCACGCTGCAGAAGACCGGCTTCATCAACGAGGCCGGCCATTGTCTGGTGATCCGCTATCGCATCGACGGGCGCCCCGTCGACATCGTGCTGCTCGACGCGCCGGGCCCGCGCGATCACGTGGCCGACGCGGCCCGCATCCGCAACTGGCTCGACTGCTCGCTGCACTGAGCCGCGGCGCGCCGATGCCCGGCTCAGCGCACGGTGGCGCGGCCGACCTCGTTCGAGCCCTGCCAGAGTCGGTAGCGCACCTCGTAGCCGATCGGCACATACACCACCACGGGCAGGCGGCTGTTGTAGCGCAGCAGGAAGCCGTCGCCCTGCCCGATCACGAATTCCGTCTGCGGCGCGGCCGACGGCGGGCACGCCATCATCGTCGAGATCACCGGGCCGACTTCGGTCACGCGGTAATACGGATAGCCCATGCCCGTCACCGTGTCGTGCTGCAGGCGCGCCGAGAAGCCGCGCACGTTGCAGTCCACCGGCATGGTCTTGCCGACGATCACCTGCACGCGCACGTCGTCCTCGAGCGCGAGCGGCGGCAGCGTGATCACGGCACGCTGCATGCCGGCGGGCGCGGCGGGATACGGTTTCAGGTCGATGCTGGCGGCGGAAACGGCCGCGGCCGGCGCGGCAACCGGCGTTTCGGGGGACACGGAAGAATTGGCGGAAGCGGGGGGCGTTGTGCCCTGCGCGAAGGCGGCGACGTGCGCGAGGCACAGCGAGGCGGCGCAGATTGCGGTGCGCGGCCGGATCGGACGATGCATGCGGCTCTCCTGATCGATGGATGAAGCAGACGGACCCGCGCGGCCACCAGACGCCGGAGCGGCGGGCGCGGCACAACTTACGCGATTGTAATCTCCTGACACAATTCACCCCGAACCACGCGGCCCCGGCGCCTTTCTTACTGACGGACTCTGGAGAACCATCATGTTGCGTCTGCTCGCCTCCATCGGAATCGTGGCTGCCCTGAGCGGCTGCGTCGCCGCGCCCGGGGGCTATTACGGCTACTCGGACCCGTATTACACCGACGGTTACGCCTACGGGCCCGCCTATGGCGCCGCGCCCGTGTACGGCACCGTCAACATCTGGGGCGGCGGCGGCGGTGGCTGGGGCCACGGCTGGCGCGACCACGGTGGCTGGCATGGTGGCGGCTGGCACGGCGGCGGCGGTGGCTGGCGCGGCGGCCGGGGCGGCAGCAGCTGGCACGGCGGCGGCGGCGGTGGCGGACACGGCGGCGGTGGCCGTCACTGAGTCGTATCGACCGGCATCGCGCCGGTTGGTTCAGCCTGCCTTCGTCACATGGCGATCACGCATGAAGAACGGCGCCCGCCCGGAAGATCCGGAGCGGGCGCCGTCGTGCAAGGCACACCCGATCAACCGTGTCACCAGCCCGGCTGTTGATAGTAGCCCGGTGCGGGTTGCGGCCCGCAGGGCACGTAGGCGTTGCGATAGCCGTCGTAGCACGAGCCCGGGGGCGGGCCCGCGTAGGCCTGCTGGTACTGATACTGCGCCGGCTGATAGGCCGGGGCCGCGTACACCGGGGCCGGATTGATCGCCGACGACACCACGGCGCCCAGCACCGCGCCGCCGATCAGCGCGCCGATCACGGCACCACCGCCGCCACCGCCGTGCCAGCGGCCGTGTGCCGATGCGGGGCCGGCTGCGACGAGCGCGCCGGCGGTAACCAGAACTGCGACGATTTTCTTGTTGAACATGATGCTCTCCACTCAAGGTGGTACGTGATGGACACCATTGTGGGTCGGGGCCCCCGTAACAGGTGCAGCAAGTTGCAACGCCGCATTACGTCTGTAAAGATTCGCGCGGGACAACCGTAAGCGGGGCCTCGGGGTCGCGTGCTAGCATTTTCGAGATACCCCCGACAATCGAACGACATCGCGGAGACGACGTCATGGATCCCGACATCGCGCACCGGTTCGACGCCGAGTTCGCGCCCCGCATCGCCGAACGGATCGCCGCGCTGCTCGGCGCGCATGTGGCCGTGACGGTGCGTCCTTACGGCGGCCACGGCCGTCCCACCCACATCGACATCGTCAGCACCTCGCCCGAACACGTGCGCGGCCACGCACACGCGCTGAACCTGACGATGACCTGGGACACCGAGGAGATCGACCGGCTCGTGGAACCCGACGGCGACGCGCGTTTCGCGCGCTATCTCGAGGCGCTGCCGCGCAAGCTGCCGGGCTGGGAAGGCGCGCGCGGCATCGACTTCGGTTCACGCACGCAGACCGAGCCGTTCGTGCTGCTCGGCGGCCTCGATTTCGAGGGTTGAGCGCGGTGGCGCCCGGCGTCGCGTTCGCGAGCCCGGTGATACACTCGCCGGCATCGCTGCGGCGCGGCTCGCCGGCAGCCTGTCGCACCCCCTGCCACCTCTTGCGCCGCGCCGATCTTCCGTCGAACCCACGAATCCTGGAGGCCTCTGATGGCTGAATTCCGCCTGCGGACCGACGCATTTCCCGAAAACGCCCTGATGCCGAAAGCACAGGAATACAACAACGCAGGCTTCGGCGTGGATGGCGGCAATCTCTCGCCCGCGCTCGCGTGGGAAGGCGTGCCGGCCGAAGCGAAGAGCCTGGCCGTGACCGTGTACGACCCCGACGCGCCCACCGGCAGCGGCTTCTGGCACTGGGTGGCCGTGAACCTGCCGGTCGGCACCACGAGCCTGCCCGAAGGCGCGGGCGCCGCAGGCAGCACCACGCTGCCGGCCGGCACGGTGCAGGTGCGCAACGATTACGGCGACGAAGGCTTCGGCGGCGCGGCGCCCCCGCGCGGCGACGCGCCGCATCGCTACATCTTCCGCGTGCATGCGCTGAAGGTGGACAGCCTGCCGATCACGCCGGACACGACCAATGCCGTCGCGCGTTTCATGATCCATCTCAACGAGATCGCCTCGGCCAGCTACACGGGCCTGTACGCGCTGAAGTAAGCACCCGGCGCCGCGGCCCGTCCGGGGCGCGGCCCCTGCCCCGCGCCGCCGCGTCGATGCGGTTGCGCCCGCAACCTGCTGTTCCGACCGCGGCCGCCTCGCGCGCGGCCGCCGCGCTCTCCATACCGACATGAACGCCGACGACAACGGCCTGCCGCTTCCCCAACGCTACTGGGCGATCGCCTGCATCGCGCTCGGCATCACGCTGGCCGTGCTCGACGGCGCCATCGCGAACGTCGCGCTGCCCACCATCGCAGGCGACCTGCGCGCCTCCGACGCCGCCTCGATCTGGATCGTCAACGCCTACCAGCTCTCGATCACCATCTCGCTGCTGCCGCTCGCCGCGCTCGGCGACCGCATCGGCTATCGCCGCGTCTATCTGGCCGGCCTCGCACTGTTCACCGCGGCCTCGCTTGGCTGCGCGCTGTCCGACTCGCTCGCCTCGCTGTCGGCGCTGCGCGTGATCCAGGGCTTCGGGGCGGCCGGCATCATGAGCGTGAACACCGCGCTGGTGCGCATGACCTACCCTTCGCGGCTGCTCGGCCGCGGCGTCGCGATCAATGCGATGGTGGTGGCGCTCTCCTCCGCCGTGGGCCCGACCGTGGCCTCGGCCGTGCTGGCGATCGCGCACTGGCCGTGGCTGTTCGCGATCAACGTGCCGATCGGCATCGTGGCGTGCCTGGTCGGGCTGCGCGCGCTGCCGCGCAACCGCGGCCACGACGCGCCCTACGACTACCTCAGCGCGCTGCTCAACGCCTGCGTGTTCGGGCTCGTGATCGTGACCGTCGACAGCCTCGGCCATCGCGAGAATCTCGCGATGGTGGTGGCCGGCGCGCTCGGCGCGACGGGGCTCGGCTACGTGTTCGTGAAGCGCCAGCTGAACCAGCCCGCGCCGCTGCTGCCGGTGGACCTGCTGCGGATTCCGGTGTTCGCGCTGTCGATCGGCACCTCGGTGGCCTCGTTCACCTCGCAGATGCTGGCCTTCGTGGCGCTGCCGTTCTGGCTGCAGCACACGCTCGGGCTGTCGCAGGTGGAAACGGGGCTCTACATGACGCCCTGGCCGATCGTGATCCTCGGCGCCGCACCGCTCGCCGGCGCGCTGTCGGACCGCTATTCGGCCGGCCTGCTCGGCGGCATCGGGCTCGCGCTGTTCGCGGCTGGCCTGCTCGCGCTGGCGATGCTTGGCGCGCATCCGGCGCCGCTCGACATCGTCTGGCGCATGGCGCTGTGCGGAGCCGGCTTCGGGCTGTTCCAGTCGCCGAACAATCGCACCATCCTGTCGTCCGCGCCGCGCCATCGCAGCGGCGGGGCGAGCGGCATGCTCGGCACCGCCCGACTCACCGGGCAGACGCTCGGCGCCGCGCTGGTGGCGCTGATCTTCGGCGTGGCGCCCGCGCACGGTCCCACGCTCGCGCTGTACGCGGCCACGGCCTTCGCGGCGGTGGCCGCCTGCGTGAGCCTGCTGCGCCTCGGTGCGGCGCCGCCCGCGCATGCCTGAGGCGGCCGGCCGAACCATGAAAGACGGCGGCGCCGAAGCGCCGCCGTCGTGATCGACATCGACCGGATCGGTCTCAGGCGTCCGCCACCCGTCGGCCCACGCGTCGCGTCACCGACGCGGCCGTCGCCACGCTGCGCAGGTCGGTCAGGAACGAGTCGCGCCACACGCCCAGATCGTTGCGCTTGAGCGCGGCGAAGTTGCTGCCGTGGCGCTCGCGACGCTCGCCGAGCGGCATCGACAGCGCCCGCTCGAGCGAATCGGCCATCTGCAGCGTGTCGGCCGGATTCACGATCAGCGCGCCCGGCAGTTCGGCCGCCGCGCCCGCGAATTCGGACAGCACCAGCACGCCCGGATCGTCGGGATTCTGCGAGGCCACGTATTCCTTGGCGACGAGGTTCATGCCGTCGCGCAGCGGCGTGACGTAGCCCACGTGTGCGTGGCGGAACAGCGCCATCAGCAGGTTGCGTTCGTACTTGCGATTCAGGTACTGGATCGGCGTCCAGTCGAGCTGGGCGAAACGGCCGTTGATGCGCCCGGCCTCGCGCTCGAGCGTCTGGCGGATGCGCTGATAGGTCTGCACGTCCGAGCGCGTGGGCGGCGCGATCTGCACGAACGACACGCGCCCCTGCCAGCCGGCCGCGTTCGACAGCATCCGCTCGAAGGCCTGGAAGCGCTCCACCAGCCCCTTCGAGTAGTCGAGGCGATCCACGCTCATCACCAGCTTGCGGTCGCGGATCGCGTCGCGCAGCGCCGCCACCGGTTTGCGCTGGGCGTGCTGCACGGCGGCCTCGGCGATCGCGTCCGGATACACGCCGATCGGATAGGCGCCGACCTTCACCACGCGGCCATGCACGTGCAGCATGCCGTCTTCGCTGGCCGAGCCGATGCCGCGGCGCTCAAGGTAGTCGACGAAGGACTGCTTGTCCGACTCGGTCTGGAAACCCACCACGTCGTAGGCGCTCATGAAGCGCACCAGCTCATCGTGCGGCGGCACCGTGCGCAGCACCTCGGGTGCGGGGAACGGGATGTGCAGGAAGAAGCCGATCGGGTTGCGCACGCCGAGCGCGCGCAGCGCGTTCGCGAACGGCAGCAGGTGATAGTCGTGCACCCAGATGATGTCGTCGGGCTCGATCAGCGCGTGCAGCTGTCTGGCCAGCGTCTGGTTCACGCGCAGATAGCCCTCGTATTCCTGGCGGTCGAAGCGCGCGAGATCCATGCGGTAGTGGAACACCGGCCACAGCGTGGCGTTCGAGAAGCCACGGTAGTACTGGTCGTAATCGCGGCGCGACAGGCCGACCGTCGCATAGGTCACGTTGCCTTCGCGCTCGATCACCGGTTCGCCGGCCTCGCCGACGATCTCGCCGTTCCAGCCGAACCACACGCCGCCCGACTGACGCAGCGCGTCCATCACGCCCACGGCGAGACCACCCGCCGACGGACGTGCATCCTGACCTGCTGCCACACGATTCGAAACCACGATCAATCTGCTCATACGGCCTGACCTCCTGTGCTTGAGTGAGCCGACGCATCGCTGCGCCGGTTCCTGCCGTCGCGAGCACGCGTTGTGCCCGGCGTGACGGCGCGAATCTGTCGAAGGAACGGGAATGCGGGCGGCGCCTCGGGTCGAGACGCCGCCACGCGAATTCGAAGCGGAGGTGAACTATCCGGGAAGCCCGAACCGATCACGCATCCTGCTCAGACCCGAGATCGCGCTGGTAATCGATCCCTTCGGGACGCGCGCCACCCTGGTTGTGTTCGCCGTCGGCGGGCACCCCGGGCTCGGCGCCGGAAGGCGCGGGAGAAGCCGGTCCGGCGGGCGCGGCGGCACCCCGCTGCGCCTCGCGGGAATCGGCGCGGCCGGGTCGTGGATCAGAACGTGAATCGCGCCGTGCGCGGCGCATCGCAGGGTGTCTCATTGAGCTGTGCGGCGCGGCGCCGTTCCTACAGTCAGTGAAAACCCAGTGTAGGCTGGCCCGATCCATGCGAAGGTAACAATTACCTTCATTTTGTAACGATGCGACCCCTCCCGCGCGTTTTATAAGACACTGTGCGCCGACCGGCGCCGCAAACGTTTGTCCATCTTTTGCAATCGGAAGCGGACAGTTACACGACAATGGCCGCCGGTGCCGCGCCGTGAGAGGGCGCGGCGCATTCAGACAGGACGCACCAGCATGAATCCAATCCACGCCATGCCCGGCCAGCCGGCCCCGCGTGCGCGCCGCGCGGCGCGCCTCGCGGTGCTCGGCACCGCCCTGCTGTCCACGCTGCTCGCGGGCTGCAGCTCGCTCTACAGCGAGGGCGCCACCACCGGCGCCGGTATCGCGGGCGCCGCGATCGCCGGCAAGGTCACCAGCAACGCAGCGGTCGCCACCGGCATCGGCCTCGGCGCCGTGGCCGCGGCCCGCGCCGGCGTGCAGTACACCGAACGCGTCGCGCATGCCTATTCCCAGCAGCAGATCGCCGACGCGGCCGGCCCGCTCGAGATGGGCGGCGTGGCACGCTGGTCGACCAACCACTCGGTGCCGATCGAGGAGGACGAATACGGCCGCGTCACGGTCAGCCGCATGATCAGCGTGGGCCCGCTCGACTGCAAGGAGATCGTGTTCTCGGTGGACAGCGACGCCGCGAAGCAGGAGAAGAAGAAGGCCAGCGATGCCGCGGCCGCCGCCGCGGCCAGCGGCGCGTCGGGCGCCGTCACCGCGCCGGTGGCCACGCCCGAGCCGACCGGCTCGTCGTTCTACGTCGCGCAGATCTGCCGCGACGGTCCGAAATGGAAATGGGCCTCGGCCGAGCCGGCCACCGGCCGCTGGGGAGCGCTGCAATGATCGCGCTGCGCACCGTCGCGGCGGCGGGCGCGCTCGCGGTGGCCGTGGCCACGCTGCCCGGCTGCGGCTCGGTGGGCGCGGCGAGCGGCGCGGTGGCCGGCGCGGCCACGGGCCTCGTCACCGCCAATCCGGCCGTCGGCATCGGCGTGGGCATCGCCGTGCAGGCCGCCACCGACGAGGCCGTGAACCGAACCATGAAGGGCTTCCACGCGAATCAGCAGGCCGCGATCGCCACCGTGGCCGGCAGCCTGCCGGTGGGACAGGCCGGACCGTGGAAGGTCAGGAACCGCCTGCCGATCGACAACGGCGAGGGCGAGGTACGCGTGACGCGCGCCTATTCCACGCCGCTCGCGCTGTGCAAGGAGTTCGCGTTCTCGGTGAAGGACGGCGATCGCGCCGACTGGTACATGGCCAGCGCCTGCTCGGCACCGCAGGGCAGCGGCTGGACCTGGGCCTCGGCGGAGCCGGCCGTCGCACGCTGGGGCGCGCTGCAGTAGGCGCGCGGCACGCCGGAAAAGACGAAGCGCGCGGGTCGCGGGACCACGCGCGCTTTTTGCATAGACAGGCGTCAAGCCGACCGTGGGCCGGCCGATCCCCGATCAGGACTCGACGTCCTCGAGGCTGAAGATCTCGGTCTGGTCGTTGTACGAGAAGATCTCGCCGTAACGGCCCCAGTCGATCACCGCGTCGAGCGTCTCCTCGGCCGCGCTGTCGGACAGGAAATCCTCGAGCTCCTGCTCGAAGCGCACGCGCGGCGCGCGATGGCCGGGGCGCTCGTTCAGCACCTTCTTGACCCGCGCGGCGAGCGGCACGTGGCGCAGCAGGTGATCGGCGAACATCATCTTGCGCTCCTGCGTGCCGAACTCGGCGAACACGCGGGCCGGCGGCGTGAGGAACACGTCGCCCTCGCGCACGTCGGCGAAACCCAGATGCTGCAGCACTTCGGCGATCGGGAACAGATCGTCCACTTCCAGATGCAGCGAGCGCGCGATTTCCGGCATGTCGGCGCGGCCGTGATACGGCGGCGCGGCCAGCGTCTCGATCAGGCCCGCCATCAGGTTGGTGGACACGCGCGGCAGCCAGCTGCCCGAATCGAGCCCCTTCTTGGTGGCCTCGCCGGTCTGGCGCGCCGTCATCTTCGCGTAGATGTCGTCCACCAGCTTGCGGAACGCCGGGTCCAGCCGGTTGCGCGGGTGCTTGAACGGCACCTTGATCTCGGCGATCACGCGGCCCGGG
>JASLEG010000018.1 GCA_030151225.1 Burkholderia sp.
GAGCAGCGCGGTGACCAGCGCGGCGAGCGACGAGTAGCGCGTCGTGACCGCGATGACGAGCCAGGTGCCCAGGCTCGCGAGCCCGACCCAGCCGTTGAGCGCGAGCAGCACGCCGGCCGCGGTGGCCACGCCCTTGCCGCCCTGGAAGCGGAAGAAGATCGGGTACAGGTGGCCGAGGAACACGGCGATCGCGGCCAGCGCGATGCCGGCCTCGCCGCCGATGTCGAAATGGCGCACCAGCCACACCGCGAGCCAGCCCTTGAAGGCGTCGCCGAGCAGCGTGAGGATCGCGGCCTTGCGGTTGCCGCTGCGCAGCACGTTGGTCGCGCCGGGGTTCTTCGAGCCGTAGGAGCGCGGATCGGCGAGGCCCATCAGTGCGCTGACGACGACGGCGAACGACACCGAGCCGATCAGGTAGGCAGCGACGGTAGCGATCAGAATCTGCATGGGGAATGGATGTCTACGTGGGTTGGAGTCAGGCCCGCGGGCACGGCAGCCCCGCTGGCCCCCGGGCTTTCGGGGCGGGTGCCGCGCCACGGCGGCGCTCATTCTACCGAAGCGCGCCGCGGCGGGTTCCCGGTGAAACCCTCAATCGACGCTCGCGCACTGCACGGGCTTCGCACCGAGCACCTCGGTGAGCACCGCCGGCGCGAGGCTGACGAGGTAGCCGCGCCGGCCGCCGTTCACGAGGATCGAGGGCAGTTCGAGCACGCTCGACTCGACGTACACGGGCATCGCCTTTTTCGTGCCGAACGGCGAGGTGCCGCCCACCAGGTAGCCGGAGTGCCGGTTCGCCACCTCGGGCCTGCACGGCTCGACGCGCTTCGCGCCGATCTGCCGCGCGAGGTTCCTGGTGGACACCGTGCGATCGCCGTGCATGAGGATCACGAGCGGCTTGCCCTGCTCGTCTTCCATCACGAGCGTCTTCACCACCTGGTGCTCGTCCACGCCGAGCTGGCGCGCCGATTCGCCAGTGCCGCCATGCTCGACGTAATCGTAGGTGTGCTCGCCGAAGGCGATGCCGTGGCGGCGCAGCCACTGCGTCGCCTGGGTTTCGGATACGTGACGGGATTTGCTCATGCGCGCATTTTAATTGCAGGCGTCGCGAAGGACTATTGTCCGTTCGGCCGATTGCCCCACGACGGTGCGCATGGCACGATCGAAGCCTTGTTGACGAAGGCCATGCTGCCCGGCCGCTTCCGGAGCCACGATGCCTGCTTCCACCGACGTATCCCGCGCCACCGATTCCCCCCTGCCCTCACCCGCTCCCGCCTCCCATCTCGATATCGACGCGCTGCTCGCGGCGCTGCCCGCGCGCATCACCGACGTGCCGCGCCGCGCCGCCGCGCGCGCGCCGCGCCAGCCCGCCCTGATCGAGGACGGGCGCCGGCTCGATTACGGCCAGCTGGTCGAGGCGATCGATGCGACCGCCGCCCAGTTGCGCGCGCTCGGCGTGCACGGCGGCGATCGCGTGATGATCGTGGCCGAGAACAGCATCGCGCAGATCGTGCTGATGTTCGCCACCGCCGCGCTCGACGCCTGGGCGCTGGTGGCCAATGCGCGGCTCTCGGCGCCCGAGCTCGACGCGATCGCCGCGCATGCGCGCCCGCGCGTCATCGCGTTCGCCATCGCCACCTCGCCCGATGCCGGCGCGCATGCGGCGCGCCATCGCGCGCGGCCGGCCGAGGCCACCGGGACCGACATCGGCGCGTGGGCCGTGGCGCTCGACCCGAACGCGCGGGCCGAGTCGGTCGAGGCCGACGGCGCACGCCAGTGCGCGGCGCTGATCTACACCACCGGCACCACCGGCGTGCCGAAGGGCGTGATGCTGTCGCACCGCAACCTGCTGTTCGTCGCCGCGGTGTCGAGCACGCTGCGGCGCGTCGATGGGCGCGACGTGGTCTATACGGTGCTGCCGATCTCGCACGTGTACGGGCTCGCCTCGGTGTGCATCGGCAGCCTGTTCGCCGGCGCCACGCTGCGGCTCGCGCCGCGCTTCGCGCCCGAGGCGGTGCGGCTCGCGCTGGCCGGCGAGCGCGTCACGATCTTCCAGGGCGTGCCCGCCATGCACGCGAAGCTGCTCGAGCATCTGCACACGCACGGCCATGCCTGGAATGCGCCGCAGCTGCGCTTCGTCTATTCGGGCGGCTCGCCGCTCGACGCCGATCTGAAGGCGCGCGTCGAGCGCATCTACGGGCTGCCGCTGCACAACGGCTACGGCATGACCGAGAGCAGCCCCACCGTCTCGCAAACCCCGCTAGACGCGCCGCGCGCCGATTGCTCGGTCGGCATGCCGATACCGGGCATCGAGGTGCGGCTCGTCGGCCTCGACGGGCGCGACGTGCCGGCCGGCGAGGTCGGCGAGATCATCGTGCGCGGGCCGAACGTGATGCTCGGCTATTACCGCAACCCCGAGGCCACGCGCGAGGCCGTCACCGCCGACGGCTGGCTGCACACCGGCGATCTTGCGAGCGCGGCGGCGGACGGCGCGATGACGATCGCCGGGCGCAGCAAGGAGCTGATCATCCGCTCGGGCTTCAACGTCTACCCGGCCGAGGTCGAGCACGTGCTGAACGCGCATCCGGCCGTGGTGCAGTCGGCCGTGATCGGCCGGCCTGTGGCGGGCAACGAGGACGTGCTCGCCTTCGTCGAGCTGACGCCGGGCGCGGCGCCGGCCGAGGGCGAACTCGACGCGTGGTGCGCGGCGCGCCTCGCGCCGTACAAGCGGCCCGCGCGCATCGTGCCCGTCGATGCGCTGCCGGCGGCCTCCACCGGGAAGGTGCTCAAGCACCGGCTACGCGAGCATCGCGCCTATCTGGGGGATCGCACGAGCGGCAGCGACTGACGCGCGACGGGCCCACGTCGCGGCGGCACAATCGCGCCGCATCAGCCGCGCGGGTGATGTTGCGCGTGCAGCGTGCGCAGGCGCTCGCGCGCCACGTGCGTGTAGATCTGCGTGGTGGAAATGTCGCTGTGGCCGAGCAGCAGCTGCACCACGCGCAGGTCCGCGCCGTGATTGAGCAGATGCGTGGCGAACGCGTGCCGCAGCGTGTGCGGCGAGAGGTGTGCACGCACGTCGGCCGCGGCAGCATGGCGCTTGATGATGTTCCAGAACTGCTGACGCGTCATGCCGTCGCCGCGTCCGGTCACGAACAGCGCATCGGCCGCGCGCGCGCCGAGCAGCGCCGGCCGAGCCTCGCGCAGGTAGCGCTCGATCCAGCCGTGCGCCACCTCGCCGAACGGCACGAGCCGCTCCTTCGAGCCCTTGCCCATCACGCGCACCACGCCCTCGTTGAGGCCTACTTCCACGGTCTTGAGCGTCACGAGCTCGCTCACGCGCAGCCCGCTCGCATACATCAGCTCGAGCATCGTGCGGTCGCGCAGCCCGAGCGGCGTGGCCACATCGGGCGCACCGAGCAGCGCCTCGACCTGCGCCTCCGACAGCGTGGACGGAAAACGCGCCGGCTGCTTCGCGGCGAGGATCCGCAGCGTGGGATCGACGCTCGCCCGATGCTCGCGCAGCGCCCATGCGTAGTAGCGCCGGAATACCGAGAGCCGCCGGTTCGACGAGGTGGCCTTGCCGTCACTGCGCGCCGCGATGTAGCCGGTCAGCATCGCCTCGTTCACGGTGTCGACGCTGGCCGTGTGGGTGGCCTCGAGCCATTGCGCGAACAGCGTGAGGTCGCGGCGATAGGCGTCGAGCGTGTTCTGCGAGAGTCCGTGCTCGAGCCACAGCGCATCGCAGAACAGGTCGATCGAGGCGCGACTCGCATCGCGCTCGGGCGTGCCGCCGAGCGCCGACTCTCCCAGGGCCCGCGCACCGGCACCAGCGCCGCCCACCGCGCGCGGCTTGCCCGCCGGCTTCGCGTCCGCGCGCTTGCCGGGCTTCGGCTTGCGCGCCGTCACACCACCAGCCTTGACCGCCTTGCCCGCAACCGGCGCCTCGCTCGCCACCGGATCCACCGCCTCGTCCATCTTCGCGTTCCTGTTCGTCATCGATATCCGCCCGCCCGTCAGGCCGCCTGCAACGCCCATTCCACGTGCTCGCGCACGACCGGCGACGGGTCGTCCGCGCGCGCGGCGAGCGCCGCCACGATCTGCGCGCGGGCCGCGTCGCCGAGCCGCCCGGCCGGCGCGCGCAGCGCATTGCCGAGCCCCACCGCGAGATTGCGCAGCCAGCTTTCGTGACCGATGCGGCGGATCGCGCTGCCCTGCATGCGCGTGTCGAACTCGTCCGCGCTCCACGCGAACAGCTCCACCAGCGTGGCGCGGTCGAGCCCGTGCCGCACGTCGAAATCGGGCACCGGCGCCGGCTTGGCGAACTTGTTCCACGGGCATACGAGCTGGCAGTCGTCGCAGCCGTACACGCGATTGCCGATCAGCGGCCGCAGCGGCTCGGGGATGCTGCCTTTCAGTTCGATCGTCAGATACGAGATGCAGCGCCGCGCGTCCACGCGGAACGGCTCGGTGATCGCGCCGGTCGGGCATGCGTCGAGGCAGCGCGTGCAGCTGCCGCAATGCGAGCCGGCCGTCTCGGGCGCGGTGTCCGGCGACACCTCGGCATCGGCGGGCAGCGGCACGTCCACGAAGATCTCGCCGAGGAAGAACAGCGAACCGGCGTCGCGCTGCAGCAGCAGCGTGTGCTTGCCGCGCCAGCCGGTGCCGGCCTTCTGCGCGAGCTCGACCTCGAGCACCGGCGCGGAATCGGTGAACACGCGGTAGCCGAACGCGCCGATCTCGGCCTCGATGCGATCGGCGAGCGTCTGCAGGCGGTTGCGCAGCACCTTGTGATAGTCACGGCCCCGCGCGTAGATCGATACCACGGCGGTGGCGGGATCGTCGAGCCGCGCGAGTTCGTGGGCACGCCAGTCGACGGCGCCGTGGTCGGGCCGCGCCTG
The DNA here is from genome assembly GCA_030151225.1 of Burkholderia sp. Classification (GTDB taxonomy): domain Bacteria; phylum Pseudomonadota; class Gammaproteobacteria; order Burkholderiales; family Burkholderiaceae; genus Burkholderia. The sequence goes on from JASLEG010000018.1 coordinate 4,899, forward strand.
GTCGGCAGCCTCCACGGCGGCAGCCGGCAGATAGGCGAGCCGGGCCGAGATCACGCGCAGCGTGCCGGGCACGAGTTCGGCGGGACGCGCGCGTTTCATGCCGTGTTTCGCCATATAATCCATCTCGCCGTGGCAACCGGCTTCCAGCCAGGCGGCGAGCCCCGCCTCGGCATGCGAGAGGTCGGTATCGCTGATGCCGATCGCCCCGAAACCCAGTTCGCGCCCCCAGGCCTTGATGCGCAGTGCGAGCGCAGCCAGCGCCGCTGCGTCGAGGCGGCGCGGTGCGGCATCGCCGCGTTGCGTCGGGGGCACGTCCATCACGTCGAGTTCCGGTTTCCGGTTCATCGCGCTATTTTACGAGAATGCCCGCGCAGCCCAGCCATCCGAGCGCCGCATCGTCCGCGTCGCGCCTGCCCGCCCCGCTCGCCGAGCGCGCCGTCGCGCTGGCCGACGAGGCCGCCACCGCCGCATTCGGCGCACGCCTCGCCACGGCGCTGGCCGCGGTGCGCGCGCAGGCGCTCGAGCACGGTGGCTTCGCCGGCCTGCAGATCCAGCTGCTCGGCGATCTCGGCGCCGGCAAGACCACCCTCGTGCGCGCGATCCTGCGCGGCCTCGGTCATGCCGGCCGCGTGAAGAGCCCCACCTACACGCTCGTCGAACCGTACGCGATCCCGTGCGGCGGCGGGGAACTCGTGGCCCACCATTTCGATCTGTACCGATTCAGCGACCCGGCCGAATGGGCCGACGCAGGCTTTCGCGAATATTTCAACGCGGGCGCGATCTGCCTCGTCGAATGGCCGCAGCAGGCCGGCACGCTGCTCGGCGTACCGGATCTCGTGTTCGCGCTCGAGGTGGATGGCGATGGCCGCCGCCTCGTGGCACGGGCCTACAGCGCTTCAGGAAACGCATGTCTCGAAAGATGTTGATCAAACCGTTCCGGTCGATCGAGTCGGCCGCCACCGCCACCCACAACTGGCGACGCCGCAAGGTGCTGTGCGCGGGCGCCTCGACGCTCGTGCTCGGCCTCGTCGCGCCGCGCATGGCGTTCGCCTCGTCGGTGCTCGGCGTGCGCGTGTGGCCCGCGCGCGACTACACGCGCGTGACGATCGAATCGGATCAGCCGTTGCAGGCCGCGCAGCAACTGCTGCAGGGCCCGGACCGGCTCGTCGTGGATCTCGACGGCCTCGATCTCGACCAGGCGCTGCGCGACCTCGTCTCGAAGATCGCGCCGAACGATCCGCAGATCCAGTCGGTGCGCGTCGGCCAGTATCAGCCGCACGTGGTGCGCATGGTGTTCGATCTGAAAGGTTCGGTGAAGCCGCAGATGTTCACGCTGCCGCCGGTCGGCAGCTACCGCTACCGGCTCGTGTTCGACCTGTATCCGGCGATCGCGCCCGATCCGCTGTCCGACCTGATCGCGCAGACCGACCACAAGGAAAGGCAGCTCAACGACGACGCGCGCACCCAGCAGGCGCAACGCGCCCAGCCGCCGCAGGCGGCGCTGAACGGGCCCGGCACGCCACCCTCCTCGGGCTCGGGTGGCGGCACCGGCTCCGGCTCGGCCGACAACAGCGATGCGTTCTTCCAGCGCTTCGCGCAGAATGGCGCGCCGGCCGGGCGGCCCGCGCCGTCGGCCCCGAACCCGGCGAAGCCGGCCATCAAGCCCCCACCCGTGGTCGCCAGACAGGATGACGACGACGGCATCCCCGACACCTACGCGTTCACCACGCCGAAGGGCAAGAACGGCACCGTGCGCCTGCTGACGGTGGCGATCGATCCGGGCCACGGCGGCGAGGATCCGGGCGCGATCGGCGGCGCCGGCACCTACGAGAAGCACGTCGCGCTCGACATCGCGAAGCGGCTGCGTGCGAAGATCGACGGCGCGCCGAACATGCGCGCGATGATGACGCGCGACGCGGACTTCTTCGTGCCGCTGAACGTGCGCGTGCAGAAGGCGCGCCGCGTGGGCGCCGACCTGTTCGTGTCGATCCACGCCGACGCGTTCACCACGCCGCAGGCGCACGGCTCCTCGGTGTTCGCGCTGTCGGACCACGGCGCGACCAGCGCGGCCGCGCGCTGGATGGCGAACAAGGAGAATTCGTCGGACACGATCGGCGGCATCAACGTGAAGACCCAGGACGTGTCGGTGAACCGCGCGCTGTTCGACATGTCCACCACGGCGCAGATCCGCGATTCGCTGCGCTACGGCGACTACGTGCTGCGCGAGGTGGGCACCATCAACAAGCTGCACAAGGGCTCGGTCGAGCAGGCCGGCTTCGCCGTGCTGAAGGCGCCCGACATCCCGTCGATCCTGGTGGAGACGGCCTTCATCAGCAATCCCGAAGAGGAACAGCGCCTCAAGGACGACGGGTATCGCGAGCAGATGGCCGACGCGATCTTCCGCGGCATCAAGCGCTACTTCGCCGCGAATCCACCGCTGGCCAAGAGCCGCATGGCATGACGCGAGCGGCACCGGGCCATGCCCGGTCGCCGTGATCGACGCCACGACGCCTCGCCTTCGCGCGAGGCGTTTTCACATGAGGGGCACGCGCCCCGGCCGCCCCTCAGGCGACGCGTCGCACGAGCTTCCCGCCGAACACGTTGATCACGAGCCCGGCCATCACGAGCGCGGCGCCCACGTATTCGGCCGTGCTCATCTGCTCGCCGAGGAACACCGCCGAGGAGGCGATGCCGACCACCGGCACCAGCAGCGAGAACGGCGCGACCTGTGCGGCCGGGTAACGCGACAGCAGCCGCCCCCAGATGCCGTAGCCGACCAGCGTGGCGACGAAGGCCAGGTAGACGATCGCGAAGATCGACGCGCCCGACACGGATGCGAGCGCGCCCACGATGCGCTGCGGCCCCTCGAACACGAGCGACAGCGCGAAGAACGGCAGCGGCGGCACCAGGCTGCCCCAGACCACGAGCGGCACCAGTTCCACCTTGCCGATCTTCTTGGTGACGATGTTGCCGAGCCCCCAGGAACCGGCTGCGAGGATCGTCAGCGCGAAGCCGGCCAGCGTCATCGCACCGCCGCCCTGCACGGCGATCGCGGCGAGCCCGGCCGCCGCGATCACCAGCCCGATCAGGTTCCAGGCGCGCACGCGCTCGCCGAGGAACAGGAACGCGAAGCCGAGCGTGAAGAAGGCCTGCGCCTGCAGCACGAGCGAGGCGATGCCGGCCGGCATGCCCACGTACATCGCCGTGAACAGGAACACGAACTGGCCGAGCAGGATCGTGCCGCCGTACAGCGCGAGCATGCGCCACGGAATGCGCGGACGCGGCACGAAGAACACGGCCGGCACGGCCGCGAGCGTGAAGCGCAGCGCGCCGAGCAGCATCGGCGGCACGCCGTGCAGGCCCATCTTGATCACGACGAAATTGACGCCCCAGGCGACGATCACCACCAGCGCCAGCAACAGGTCCTTCATGGCCATCATCGCGTCGGTTCCTCCGTCATCGCGCAAGGCGGAAATGGGCCAAGTGTAACGGGTGCAGCACGCGTACGCGCGCCACGCCGGCCCGATACAATGATCGGCCTCCCCACCCTCGCCACCACGCACACCATGAGCGACTCGATCAAGGCGGTCCTGAAACCGCACGTCCGCGACATCGGCAACCTTCAGGTGCGCCGCACGCTGCCCGCGATGGCCGCGCGCCTGGTCGGCCCGTTCATCTTCTTCGATCACGTCGGCCCGGCCACGCTGCCGCCCGGCGCGGGCCTCGACGTGCGCCCGCATCCGCACATCGGGCTGGCCACCGTCACCTACCTGTTCGACGGCGCGATCCTGCACCGCGACAGCCTCGGCTCGGTGCAGCCGATCGTGCCCGGCGACGTGAACTGGATGACGGCCGGGCGCGGCATCGTGCACTCGGAACGCACGCCCGAGGCGGTGCGCGAGCGCGGCCAGACGATCGAGGGCATCCAGACCTGGGTGGCGCTGCCGCTCGAACACGAAACGGTCGAGCCGTCGTTCGAGCATCACCCGGCCGCGACGCTGCCGAAGCTCGCGCGCGACGGCGTGGCGCTGACCGTGATCGCCGGCGATGCGTTCGGCCTCGCCTCGCCGGTCACCACCTTCTCGCGCACGCTCTACGCGGCCGCCGAATTCTCGGCCGGCGCGACGCTCGCGGTGCCGGCCGATCACGAGGAGCGCGCCGTGTACCTCGTCGACGGCGACCTGACGATCGACGGCACGCCGCTCGAGGCGGCCACCATGGCCGTGCTCGCGCCGGGCGCCGAGGTCGCGCTGGCCAGCGCGGGCGGCGCGCGCGCGATGCTGCTGGGGGGCGCGAAGCTGGCCGGCGAACGCTTCATCGAGTGGAATTTCGTGGCCAGCACGCGCGAGGCGATCGAGGCGGCCAAGGCGGCCTGGAGCGCGCAGCGCATGGGCAGCGTGCCCGGCGAGACCGAATGGATTCCGCTGCCCGAGCGCAAGCCGCATTGAAAAATCGCGCCTCGGCCCCAAAATAGCGATATTTCCGATTCACTCACGAGGACCTCATGGACACCACGCTCGCCACTTTCGAACGCGACGTCATCGAAGCTTCGCTCGACATGCCCGTGCTCGTCGATTTCTGGGCCGAATGGTGCGGTCCGTGCAAGACGCTCGGCCCGATGCTCGAACGCCTCGAGGCCGCTTACGGCGGCCGCTGGAAGCTCGTCAAGGTCGACGTCGACGCGAATCAGGAGCTCGCCGCGCACTTCCAGACCCGCAGCATTCCGCACGTGATCGCGTTCGCGGGCGGGCGCGCCGTCGACCAGTTCGTCGGCGTGCTGCCGGAAGGCCAGATCCGCGAGTTCATCGACCGCCTGCTGCCGTCGGCCGAGGAGGCCGAGCGCCAGGCCGCCCAGATCGCGCTCGAGGAAGAGCGCTACGAGGACGCGGTGCGCCACCTGCAGGCCGCGCTCGCACTGAACCCGGGCCAGGACGACATCCGCCTCGACCTGATCGAGCTGCTGCTGGCCGTGAACCGTGTGGAGGCCGCGCGCGACGAGGCCACCCGCCTGTCGCCGCAGACCGTGAACGGCGTCGACCCGCGCTATCAGGCGATCATGACGCGTTTCGAGGCGATCGACGCGGCCACCGAGCTGCCGCCGACCGACGCGCTGGAAGCCCGCATCGCGGCCGATGCCGACGATCTGGAGGCGCGCTTCGATCTCGCGCAGATGCTGATCGCGCATCGCCACTACGAAGGCGCGCTCGAGCAGCTGCTCGAGATCGTGCGCCGCGACCGCACGTTCAAGGACGACGTGGGCCGCAAGACGATGGTGTCGGTGTTCGAGCTGGCCTCCGATCAGCCGAACCTGGTCGCCGCGTGGCGACGCAAGCTCAGCGCCGCGCTCTATTGAGATCGCGCGTCACCGGCTGACGTGAAGAACGGGCGCGGGCCGCAAGGGCTCGCGCCCGTCTCGTTTGGGGCGACGGATCGGACGACGCGCGATGCGGCAGCGATGCTGCGCGGCAACAACCCGGCCGGTTCAGGCGCGCGCGGCGATCGTCCTCAGCGCATGCGCGGCCGCGGCGAAACCGAAGCTCGCCGTCACGCACACGCTCGAGCCGAAGCCCGCGCAATTGAGGCCCGCCGGGCCGGCCTGGGCCGCCGCGGCCTCGCCACCTTCATCGGCTTCCCCATCCACCTCGCTGGCCGCTTCCGGATAGATCAGCGGCTCGTCCGAATACACGGCACTGACCTTGAACTTCGCCTTCGGGCCGCGCGGAAAGCCGTGCTGCTTGCGCAGTTGCGCGCGCACCTTCGAGAGCAGCGGGTCCTGGATCGTCAGCGCGAGGTCGTCGATGCGGATGCGCGTGGGATCGAGCTGGCCGCCCGCGCCGCCCACCGTCACCAGCGGCTGCTGGCGCGCCACACACCACGCGATCAGCGCGACCTTGGTGCGCACGCTGTCGATCGCGTCGATCACGAAGTCGAAGCCGCCGCCGAGCAGCGCATCGAAATTCTCGGGCTCGGCGAAATCCTCGACGCGCGTCACGCGGCAGGCCGGATCGATCAGCGCGATGCGCTCGGCCATCGCGTCCACCTTCGGCTTGCCGTAGTTGCCGTCGAGCGCGTGGATCTGGCGGTTGGTGTTGCTCTCGGCCACGTTGTCGAGATCGATCAGCGTGAGCCGGCCGACCGCGCTGCGCGCGAGTGCCTCGGCCGTCCACGAGCCCACCCCGCCGATGCCGATCACGGCCACGTGGGCGCGCTCGAACGCGGCGGCCGCGGCCGGACCGTACAGCCGCGCCACCCCGCCGAAGCGCCTTGCGCGGTCGGCGTCGGCAAGCTGATTCGGCGGGCTGGGAGTAAGATCGTGCTGCGTTGCGACGACGTCGATGCGGGACATGCGTAGGTAAGCGAAATGAAAGCGGAGGGGCCGCCGAAGCGCTCATTTTGCCTCATCGACACACGGCCCGCTGAGCAGGGCACGCCAGCGCAGGAATTTTTTTCGTTGGATATACTCGCCTCAGAATGAAGCGTTCGCCTAAGAAATGACCACACTCGCCGATCTCCGCATCAACTACTCGCGCGCGTCGCTCGATGAAGCCGACGTCGCGTCCGATCCCATTCGGCAATTCGACAAGTGGTTCAACGAAGCGCTCGACGCCCAGCTCCCCGAACCGAACACCATGACGCTCGCCACCGTCGACGCCGACGGCCGGCCTTCCGCGCGCATCGTGCTGATCAAGGGCGTCGACGAACACGGCTTCGTGTTCTTCACCAACTATGAAAGCCGCAAGGGCCGCGAGATCGCCCGCAACCCCCACGCCGCGCTGCTGTTCTACTGGATCGAGCTCGAGCGCCAGGTGCGCATCGAAGGCCGCATCGAAAAGACCAGCGCCGAAGACAGCGACCGCTACTTCGCGTCGCGTCCGGTCGGCTCGCGCATCGGCGCCTGGGCCTCGGAGCAGAGCGCGGTGATCGCGAGCCGAGCCGTGCTCGAGGCGCGCGAGCGCGAGTTCGGCGAGCGCTACGGGGAGGATCCGCCGCGCCCGCCGCACTGGGGCGGCTACCGGCTCGTGCCGGACACCATCGAATTCTGGCAAGGCCGCCCGTCGCGGCTGCACGATCGCCTGCGCTACACGCGCGCGGCCGACGACGCACCCTGGCACATCGACCGGCTATCGCCATAACCACCCGCCCGCGCCACGTGTGACCTTCCACGGCGCGAAGCTCGTGTTTCGCCTTGCATGACGGCCCGCCGCCTCGACGCGACAGGTCGAATAGAAGACTTGGCTGTATTCATTTCAATGGACAACGGAGAAACCTCATGTTCTGGGAAAAGAAGCTGGCACAGTGGGCAGACGAAGTACGGGAAAAGGCGAACCTTCCGGCGCGCCTCGTCCTGTGGAACGGCGATCAGCACGACTTCGGCAGCTTCAGCGCGCCGGCGGTCACACTGAAGGTCAACAACGCATCGGCGCTGCCGCTGCTGCTCGATCCGAGCCTCGACAATCTCGGCGAGGCGTACGTGAAGGGCAAGATCGACATCGAGGGCCGGCTGCCCGACATCATCAACATCGGCTACTCGCTCGCACGCAGCACGGTCACGAACGCGAGCAAGCTCGCGCGCGTCACGCGCTACTTCAGTCACACGAAGAGCTCGGACAAGAAGGCGATCCAGTATCACTACGACGTCTCGAACGAGTTCTACAAGCTGTGGCTCGACGAGAACATGGTGTATTCGTGCGCCTACTTCGAGAACGGCGACGAGGATCTCGCCACGGCGCAGATCAAGAAGATCGACCACATCCTGACCAAGATCCAGCTGCAGCCGGGCCAGCGCCTGCTCGACATCGGCTGCGGCTGGGGCGCGCTGGTGCTGCGCGCCGCGCAGAAGTTCGGCGCGCACTGCGTGGGCGTCACGCTCTCGCAGAACCAGTTCGATCTGGCCACCGAGCGGGTGAGGAAGGCCGGGCTCGAAGGGCAGATCGAGATCCGCCTGCAGGATTACCGAGACGTGCAGGGCCAGTTCGACCGCATCACGAGCGTGGGCATGTTCGAGCACGTGGGCCGCAAGAACCTGCCCGGCTACTTCACCAAGGTGCGCGAGCTGCTGGCCGACGACGGCGTGGCGATGAACCACGGCATCACCTCGTCGGATGCCGACAGCGGCGAAACCTCGCTCGGCGGCGGCGAATTCATCGACCGTTACGTGTTCCCGGACGGCGAGCTGCCGCACGTCGGGCTCGCGCTGGAAGCGGCGCAGCGCGGCGGGCTCGAGGTGGTTGACGTCGAGAGCCTGCGTCGGCACTATGCGCGCACGCTCGACATCTGGACCGACAACTTCGAGGCGAAGGCGGACGAGGCGCGCCAGCTCGTCGACGACGAGAAGTTCCGGATCTGGCGCGTCTACCTTGCGGGCTGCGCGTATGCCTTCGAGAACGACGACGTGTCGATCTATCAGCTCGTCTGCCGCAAGGCCGGCCGCAGCGCCAAAACGCTGCCGTGGTCGCGGCGCTACATGTACGAGAACCCGCTGCCGCGCTGAAGCCGCGCATTGAGGCAGCCGACCCGGCGGCCGCGAGGCCGCCCGACGCAACCGACCTTGCATGGCTGACGGCAGCACGCGGCGCGAACCCGCACGCAACACGACGCAGGACGACACGCCGCCAGGCGACGCCGAACAGTTCGATCTGTTCGGCGAGCCGTTGCCGGTGCCCGAGGTCAAGCAGGCCCAAGTCCCTGCACCGGCTGCGGCGCCGCTCGACGACGCCACGCCGCCTCCCGATACGCCCGCCGCCTCGCTGTTCGGCGACGACGCCCTGCCGCCTCCCGAAGCCTCCCCGACGCCCGCCCCGCCGAAGCGCTCGCGCAAGCGCGGCGTCAGCACGACCGCGATCGACGACGCGGTGGCCGCCACCGCCGCGGCGTTGCCCGCCAACGTGCGGCTCGGCACCTCGACCTGGTCGTTTCCGGGCTGGAACGGCATCGTCTACGGCGACGACTACTCGCCCCAGAAGCTCTCGCGCGACGGCCTCGAAGCCTATGGCGCGCATCCGCTGCTCAAGAGCGTCGGCATCGACCGCTCGTTCTACTCGCCGCTGTCGATCGCCGAATACCTGCGCTACGCGCAGCAGGTGCCCGACGATTTCCGCTTCGTGGTGAAGGCGCCGGCCTCGGTCACCGACGCGGTGATCCGCGGCTCGCGCGGCGAGGCGACCGGCCCGAATCCGGCCTTTCTCGACGCGCGCATCGCCACCGACGAATTCGTGCGGCCCTGCCTGGACGGCCTCGGCCACAAGGCCGGCTCGCTGGTGTTCCAGTTCTCGCCGCTGCCCGACGTGCTGCTGGCCGATCCGGCCGCGCTGATCGAACGGCTCGCGGCGTTCTTCGCGGCGCTGCCGCCGCTGCCGACCACCGATGCCGCCACGGCCGACGGCCCGCGCTACGCGATCGAGATCCGCGACGCGAGCCTGCTCACGCCGCGCTTCATCCGCATGCTCGCCACCGCCGGCGTGCGCTACTGCGTGGGCCTGCACGCGCGCATGCCCGATCCGCTGCGGCAGGCGGCGGCGCTGGCGCTGCTCGACGGCGACGCGCCGGGCCCGCTGGTGGTGCGCTGGAGCCTGCACGGCGGCTTCAAGTACGAGCAGGCGAAGGCCAAGTACGATCCGTTCGACCGGCTCGTCGACGAGGATCCGCAGACGCGCCACGCGCTCGCCGACCTCGCCGCGCGCTACGTGCTGGCCGGCCAGCCGGTGCTGATCACGATCAACAACAAGGCCGAGGGCTCGGCGCCGCTGTCGTGCATCGCGCTCGCGCGCGCGATCGCCGAGGCCGTGGAGCGCCAGCGCGCCGATCCGGCCGAGGACTGAGCGGTTTCCCCCAACGAAAACGGCGGTACCGAAACCGGTGCCGCCGTCTGGCCGGATGCCGCGAGCACGCCTCAGCCGTGACGCGATTTCAGACGATGCGCGAACTTCTGACGGAATTTCGCGATCTTCGGGCCGATCACGGCCGCGCAATAGCCCTGCTGCGGATTGCGCGCGAAGTAGTCGCGGTGATATTCCTCGGCCGGCCAGTAGTTGCCGTCGAGCATCTCCACCACCGTCACGATCGGCGCGCCGAAGATGTGGTCGCGGCCGAGCGTGTCGATCATCTCGTGCGCGGCGGCGCGCTGCTCCTCGGATTCCGCGAACACCACCGAACGATATTGCGTGCCGACGTCGGCGCCCTGGCGATTCAGCTGCGTCGGATCGTGCGTGGCGAAGAAGATCTCGAGCACGTCGCGATAGCCGATGCGCGCGGGATCGTAGGTGATCTTCACGACCTCGGCATGGCCGGTGTCACCCTCGCACACGGCGCGGTAGCTCGGGTTGCGCGTGTGGCCGCCCGCATAGCCCGACTCGACGGCGAGCACACCCTCCACATCGAGAAACACCGCCTCGGTGCACCAGAAACATCCGCCGCCGACCACGGCGACTTCCTGCACTGCCTGATTCATGTTCGCTCCTCTCGGAAGCCGGGCCGGGGTTCGGCCGGGCTGTTGGGGGTCGTTCGGGGCCGCCGGATCCGGCGGCCACCGATCACGCCAAGATCGGGGCAGTTATCCCGATTTCCAGATGACGGCGCGCCTGTTTCGTGCGAGCCGGGCCGCCCGCGCCCTACTCGGCCTTGATCGCCCCGGCGCGCGCCAGCGAGACCGGTGGCCCCGCCTCGTCCTTCAGCGTCTGCAGCACGATGTTCGAGCGGATGTCCATCACGCCCGGCGCCTTGTAGAGCTGGTTCAGCACGAAGTCGGAATAATGCTTGAGATTGTGGGCCAGAACCCGCAGCAGATAATGCGTCTCGCCCGTCACCACGAAGGCCGACGCCACCTCCGGCCAGGCCTTCAGCTCCTCGGCGAAGCGTTCGTGCCACTGCTCCTGGTCGTTGCGCATCGACACCTGCACGAAGGCCTCGAGCTCGAAACCGAGCTTCTCGCGGCTCAGGCAGGCACGGTAGCACTCGATCACGCCCTGCTCCTCGAGCAGGCGCATCCGCCTCAGGCAGGCGGACGGCGACAGCGAAATACGCTCGGCCAGATCGAGGTTGCTGATCCGGCCCTCTTGTTGCAATACGGCGAGAATACGGCAATCGGTAGCATCGAGCGAGATTGCATGCATTTCTGGTCCCCGTTTTGGCTATCGTTCAAATTATCTGCGATATTTGCGGAATGTCCATGTTTATTTCGCAAGCACCTTTCAACGTCGTTTGCCTATGATTCGACGCATCGCTGCCTGATGAACGAACATGGATACGCTCTGGGACATTTCCCCCGCCATTTCCCCCGCCACGCCGGTCTGGCCCGGTGACACGCCGGTGTCGGTCGAGCGCGTCTGGCGCATGGAAGCCGGCTCGCCCGTCAACGTCGCGCGGCTGACGCTGTCGCCGCACACGGGCGCCCACGCCGATGCGCCGCTCCACTATGACGC
>JASLEG010000038.1 GCA_030151225.1 Burkholderia sp.
GGATCAGCGCGCCGCGCGCGCTGGGCCGGATCGTGCCGGCCGGCTCGGCCGAGCGGCGTTCGGCCAGCGACATCACCGCCTTCGCGGCGGCCACCAGCTCGCCGGCATGGCGCAACACCTCCAGGCCCTCGTCGCTGAGCCGCAGCTTGCGCGTGCTGCGCAGGATCAGCCGCGTGCCGAGCGCACGCTCCAGCCGCGCGATCGAGCGGCTCACCGCCGAGGGCGTCGAGCCGAGCCGGCGCGCGGCCTCGGAGAAGCTGCCGGCTTCCGCGACCTTGACGAAGGTCGCCATCTCGTCCATCAGCGGCGGAATCTGATTTGTGCTCACGGGGAACAGGTCCTTGCTCGGTCGCGCGTATTATCGGCCGGCGCCCGGCTGCGTACAATCGGCGCACCCGATTCACTGCGGATTCTCTGCCGATTCCCTGCCGACTTCCCTCGATGAACAAACCGATCCTGATCGTCATCACCGGCGAGACCTTCGCCTCGATTAGCGCGGCCCACGGCGATTTCGCCGACTGGATCGAGGCGGGCCTCGCCGCGAGCCCGCTGCCCGGCCTCGCGATCGAACGCTTCGACGCGCGCGGCGAGGCTGCCTTGCCGGATGCGGACAACTACGCCGGCATCGTGCTGACCGGCTCGCATGCGATGGTGACGGCGCGGGAGCCCTGGAGCGAACGGCTCGGGCATTGGCTGGCCGATTGCGCGGCGCGGGGCGTCACGCCGATGCTGGGGATCTGCTACGGGCATCAGCTGCTGGCCCAGGCGCTCGGCGGCGAGGTGGGCGATCGCCGCGACCGGCGCTTCGAGATCGGCACGGTGTCGATCGGGCAGCGCGCCGAGGCGGCGGGCGATCCGCTGTTCGCGGCGCTGCCCGCGCGCTTCGACGCGCAGGTGGTGCATTACCAGTCCGTGCATCGGCTGCCGCCGGGCGCGCGCCTGCTGGCCGCCAGCGACACCGATCCCTGCCAGGCGTTCCGCCATGGGCAGGCCTGCTGGGGCGTGCAGTTCCACCCGGAATTCCCGCTGCCGGCGATTGAGCAGTACCTCGCGATCCTGCGCGTGCAGCCCGGCGCGCACGGCGCCGATGCCTTGCCGCCGCAAGTGCGCCTGGCATCCACGCCCGAGGCATTCGCCTTGCTCGCGCGCTTCGCGCGTTTGTGCCTGCCGGCCTGAATGCGCCGGGCGCCGGGGCTCGGCGCTACCGCTTCACGCTTCCCGCGCCGCGCATTCCACCGTCACCTCCTCGTGCTGCGCGAAACGCGCGAGCAGGGCCGGGTCGGCCTGCGCGTCGGTGAGCAGGGTCCAGCGGCGCGCCAGCGGCGTCCAGTGCTGCTGGCTGGCGCGCTCGAGCTTGTTCGAGGTCACCAGCACCAGCACCTGGGCCGCCTGCGCGGCGATGCATTCCTTCAGGAAGGCCTGCTCGGCCGAGGCCTCGCACAGGCCGCGGCCGGCCACCACGCCGTCGGCGCCGAGGAAGGCCTTGTCGAAGCTCACGCGCGACAGCGCCAACTGCGCGATCGGTCCGAGCGTGCTCATGCTCGAGGGCCGCACGTCGCCGCCGATCAGGGTCACGCGCAGTTCCGCCGCGGCCAGCGTGGCTAGCGCCAGCAGGTTGTTGGTCACCACGTGGATATCGCGGCGCCCCGCCAGGCAGCGCGCCAGCGCCGCGGTGGTGGTGCCGCCGTCGAGGAAGATCGTGTCGCCGTCCTGCACGTGCCGCGCGGCCGCGCGCGCGATCGCCGCCTTCTGCTCGCGAAAGCTCTCGCGCCGCGTGTCGAGCGATTCCTCGGGCTCGTGCGCGCCCACCGAGGCGGCGCCGCCGTAGGTGCGCAGGATGCGGCCTTCGTCGGCCAGCGCGCGCAGGTCCCGGCGCACGGTGGCCTCGGACATGCCGAAATGCTCGCAGAGCGCGGCCACGTCGTTCATGCCGGACAGCACGGCCTTGAGCATCGCCTCGCGGCGTTTCTCGACTTTCATGAAGCTCCTGTGTGGTGTGGCGATGGCGAGCGCCAGTGTAGCGGAGCCGCCGCCGGCGCCGCTTGCCCGGCGGGGCCGGACCGGCACGCGCGCCGCTTGATCGATGTGCGCACTCTGGCGCTGTTTTTTGATCGATTCGATCAGGGTATTCCCGTGTGAACCCGAGATTGCGACAAATTGAGGCAGCCGTTACACTCCGATCTGATCGAATCGATCAAATTATGATCGATTCAAACAAAACTGCCAGCGGAGACAGGGATGGCCCAGATTCACATCAAGCGCGCCGTGGAGCGCGTGCCCGGCGGGATGATGATCGTCCCCTTGCTGATCGGCTCGCTGATCGCCACCTTCCTGCCGGACATGCCGAAGTTCTTCGGCTCGTTCACCAATGCGCTGTTCACCGGCTCGCTGCCGATTCTCGCGGTGTTCTACGTCTGCATGGGCGCGAGCATCGACGTGAAGGCCACGCCCTACCTGCTGCGCAAGGGCGGCGCGCTGTTCGTCACCAAGGTCGGCACCGCGATCGTGGCGGGCGTGGTGCTCGGCCACTTCCTCGGCGAGCAGCCGGTCTCGTCGGGCCTGTTCGCGGGCATTTCCACGCTGGCCGTGGTGGCCGCCATGAACGACACCAACGGCGGCCTCTACATGGCCCTGATGGGCCAGTACGGCCGCTCGGAGGACGTCGGCGCCTACACCATCATGTCGCTCGAGTCGGGCCCGTTCCTGACCATGGTGACGCTGGGCGTGGCCGGCCTCTCGGCGTTTCCCTGGCCGACCCTGGTGGGCAGCATCCTGCCGCTGGCGATCGGCATGCTGCTTGGCAACCTCGATCGCGAGATGCGCGCCTTCCTCGGCCGCGCGGTGCCGGTGATGATCCCGTTCTTCGCCCTGGCGCTGGGCGCCGGCCTCGACCTGCACAAGGTCTGGCAGGCCGGCCTGCTGGGCATCGTGCTGGGCGTGGCGGTGGTGATCGTGACGGGCGTGCCGCTGTTTTTCGCCGACCGGCTCACCGGCGGCACCGGCGTGGCCGGCGTGGCGGCGGCCAATACCGCGGGCAACGCGGCGGCGGTGCCGGCGCTGATCGCCGCGGCCAATCCGGTGTACACCGAGGCGGCCAGGACCGCCACGCTGCTGGTGGCGGCCTGCGTGGTGGTGACCGCGATCGTCTCGCCGATCCTGACCGCCTCGGTGGCCAGGCGCGTGGGCGGCAAGTCCGGCGCGGCGAGCCAGGATGGCGGCACGGCCGGCGAGGGCGCGCGATGAGGGCCTCGGGACTGCTGATCGTGGCCGACGACTTGTCGGGCGCGGCCGATTGCGCGATCGCCTTCGCGGCGGCGGGGCGGCGCACCGTGGTCTCGCTCGATGCGAGCGCGCCGGCGCGGCCGGCGGCGGTGCTTGCGATCGACACCGATACGCGCCGGCTGGCCCCGGCCGAGGCGGCGCGGCGCGCGGCCGACGCCTGGCACGCGCAGCGCGCGCCGGGCCGGCGGCTCTACAAGAAGATCGATTCGACCTTGCGCGGCAACTGGGCCGCCGAAGTGGCCGCGCTCGCCGCGCTGGCCGGCCCGGCCATCGTGGCGCCGGCGTTTCCGGCCACCGGCCGCGGCGTGATCGATGGCCGCGTGCTGGTGCGCGGCGTGCCGCTCGAGGACACCGAAACCTGGCAGCTCGAACATGCGGGGCGCGACGCCGCGCTGCGCGCGCTGCTCGAGGGCGCGGGCCTTCGGGTCGAGCAGGTCGGGCTCGAGGTGCTGCGCGGCGATCCGCAGCGCATCGTCGCGATGCTGGCCGCGGCGGCCGCCGAGGGCGGGCGCGCGATCGTGGTCGACGCCGAGACGAGCGAGGACCTGGCACGGCTGGCGCGCCTCACGGCCGCGCTCGACACGCCGTTCTTCTGGGTCGGCTCGGGCGGGCTGTCGCGCGAGCTGGCGGCCTTGCCCGGGCTGTTCGACGCCGATGCCGCGGCCGGCTCGGAATCGGAAGCCGAAGCCGAAGCCGAAGCCCGATCCGCCGAGGCCGCGAGCGTCGTCGCCTCCGGCCCGCTGCTGACCCTGGTCGGCAGCCTCTCGGCGATTTCCGAGCGCCAGTGCGCGCTGCTGCGTGCCGAGGCCGGCATCGCCGAGTTCATCGTGCCGCCGGCGGTGCTGCGCGAGGGCGCGACGCACGCGCAATGGCCCGCCTGGCACGAGCGGATCGGCGCCTGCCTGCGCGGCCGGCAGGACGCGATCGTGCGCATCGGCCGCGACGCGGCCTTCGATCCCGCCGAGGGCGCGCTGCTCTCCGGCGCGCTGGCGGCCCTGGTGGCGCCGCACGTCGAGGGCCTGGGCGGCCTGATCGTGACCGGCGGCGAGACCGCCCGCGCGATGCTGGGCGCCGCGCGCATCGGCGCGCTGGAGCTGGCCCGCGAGATCGAGGCCGGCGTCGCGCTGGGCCGGCCCGCCGACGGCCGCGGCCCGCATGTCGTCACCAAGGCCGGCGCGTTCGGCACCGAACACGCGCTGCTGGGCGCCTACCGGCACCTGCGCGGCGAACCCGCTGCGCTCGTGCGCGACGGCGCCTGAAACCCTTCAAGCCTTCACCCCTGAACGAAACACATCATGAGCAACTATCTCCCCGTAATCGGCATCACGATGGGCGACGCGAGCGGCGTGGGCCCCGAGGTCGTGGTCAAGAGCCTCGCGCATGAATCGGTCTACCGGCAATGCCGGCCGCTGGTGATCGGCGACGCGCGCCGCCTGGCGCGCGCGATCGAGATCGTCGGCGGCCGGGCCACGGTGCGCCGCGTCGACGACGCCACCGAGGCGCGCTACGAACCCGGCACGATCGACTGCATCGACCTCGGCCTGATCCCCGACGAACTGCCGTTCGGCCAGCTCTCGCCGGTGGCGGGCGACGCCGCCTACCGCTACATCGCGCGCGCGGTCGAGCTGGCGCAGGCCGGCCGGATCGACGCGATCTGCACCGCGCCGCTCAACAAGGAAGCGCTGCACGCGGGTGGCCACAAGTTCCCGGGCCACACCGAGATGCTGGCGCACCTGACCGGCGTCGAGGAGGTGTCGATGATGCTGGTGGCGCCGCAATTGCGCGTGATCCACGTCACCACCCACATCGGCATCATCGACGCGATCCGCAAGATCGAGCCGGGCCTGGTGCAGCGCACGATCGAGCGCGGCAACGCCACGCTGATCAAGGCCGGCATCGCGCGGCCGCGCATCGGCGTGTGCGGGATCAATCCGCATGCGGGCGAGAACGGCCTGTTCGGCTACGGCGAGGAAGAGCAGAAGATCATCCCGGCGGTCGAGCTGCTGCAGGCGCGCGGGCTCGACGTGACCGGCCCGCTGCCGGCCGACACGCTGTTCTATCGCGCCGGGCGCGGCGACTTCGACCTGGTGGTGGCGATGTATCACGACCAGGGCCACGGCCCGGTGAAGGTGCTGGGCCTGGAGGCGGGCGTCAACGTCACGGTCGGGCTGGAGGTGGTGCGCACCTCGGTCGACCACGGCACCGCCTTCGACATCGCCGGCAAGGGCATCGCCGACGAGGGCAGCATGCTCGAGGCGCTGCGCCAGGGCGCCGAGCTGGCCACGCGCCGCCACTGAGCGGCGCGGCAACGCAATACCGGGCGCTCGCGCCCGTCTCCCGCACGGCCGGCTCGCTCTCCCCTGCGCGCGCCGGCGGGCATCGCCACGAGTCGCGCGTGCGCGTCTCGACCTCGGCAAGAGGGCCTGCACCGAACGGTGCAGGCCCTCCTTTCTCGTGCAGGCATTTCCGATTCGGGTTGCCGACCGACCGGATGCTTGGCAGCTCGGGACACGAGATGGCGAGCCCGTGAGCGCACTCACGGCTCGCCATTTTTTTCGTTTCGCGCCGTCAGCCTTCGCGCGCCGGCTCCGCCGCGCCGAACTTCGCGGCGATCATCGCCTCGCTCGGCTGCATGCCGCCGAGGCTCCACAGCGACGGCGCGCTCTCGTCGATGCGCACCCACACCGACGAACGGAACGACGGATCGCCACGCCCCTCGATCTCGACCATCAGATCGGTGATGCGGCCGAGCAGCTCGGATTTCTGGGCATCTGAGAGAATGCCCCGGATCGTGTTGACCTGAACGTACGGCATACGACACTCCCGGCAAGGTGAAGCGGGTGGATGAAGGGAAAACGACGTGGCAACCGATCTGAGTCTTAAAATCAGACTCAGACTAGCATCAGAGGACGAAGCATGTCAAAGCAAGCGCAAGGCCGGCCCGCACGCGAGCGGATCCGGCCGCTCGTTCCGATCGACGCGTGCGGGCTCGCCCACGCCGCGGATCTGCTCGGCGACCGCTGGGTGCTGCTGATCCTGCGCGAGGCGTTCTACGGCGTGACGCGCTTCGACGCGATGCGCGAGGACATCGGCGCCTCGAAGCACGCGCTGAGCAGCCGGCTGGAGATGCTGACCGAGGCCGGTATCCTGGCCTCGCGGCCGTATCGCGAGCCCGGCGAGCGCGAGCGCCACGAATACGTGCTGACCGATGCCGGCCGCTCGCTCGGCCCCGTGCTGCTGGCGATGCTCGACTGGGGGCAGACGCACCGGCTGCCGCGCGCCACGGCGAAGCCGCCGCGCGTGTCACTGGTCGAGCGCGATACCGGCGAAGCCGTGCACATGGCCTTCGCCACGCGCGACGGGCGCGTGGTGGACTCGGCCGAGCTGACCGTCACGCTCGATGTCTGAGCACGGCCCCCGATGCATGCCGTGCTCCCGATCCTGCGCGAGGTGCTGCCGGTCGCGCTGGTGCTGATCGTCACCGCGGCCTGCCTGTCGCTCGTGCTGTACCAGTTGCTGACCGGCGTGCCGCCGCTGTCGTCGGGCGCACGCGCGCGCGCCGACGTGGTGACGCTGCTGCGCCAGGCCGGCGTGCCGCCCGGCGCCGTGATCTACGAGCTCGGCGCCGGCTGGGGCTCGCTCGCGATCGCGCTGGCGCGTGCCTTTCCCGACGCGCAGGTGCGCGGCATCGAGATCTCGCCGCTGCCTTGCTGGGTATCGCGCTGGCGCGCGCGGCACCTGCCCAACCTGCAGCTGCGGCGCGGCAATTTCCTGCACTGCGATCCGCGCGACGCGCACGCCGTCACCTGCTACCTGATGATCAGGCCGATGCGCGAGATCGCCGCCCTGCTCGACCGCTCGCTGCGCCCCGGCACGCCGGTCGTGTCGCTGTCGTTCTGGTTCCGCGATCGCGAGGTCAGCGCGTCGCTGCAGGGCGCGGGGCCGCTGGCGTCGGCCGCGCTGTATCGCTGGCCGGCGCGGCGGCCGCCGGCGGCGTGAGGCGCGCGCGACGGCGCAGGTACAGGTTGTTCAGCACCAGCGCCGCGGCCGTGAAGCCGAGCCCGAGCAGCTGCGCGCCGCTCGGCACCACGCCGGTCAGTGCCGACACGCTGAACGCCGTGACCGGCAGCACGTCCATGAACAGCACACCGTTCATCGGGCCGAGGATGCGGTTGCCCGTCACCCAGCACAGGATCGCCACGCAGCCGGCGACCGGCCCCATGTAGAGCAGATGCGGCGCGATCGCCCACAGCGCACGTGGCGTGGGCACGGCCACCGCATGCACGGCGAACAGCAGCAGGTTCAGGCCCACGATCGTGATCAGGCCGAGCCACACCGTCAGGGTCGTGTACTTGAGCGCCGACCAGCGCGCGAAATACGCCGAGCCGAAGGTGTAGATCACCCAGCTCAGCGCGCCGAACACGATCAGCGCGCTCGAGGCGAACGACTGCGGCGCATGCAGCGCCGCGGCCAGATCCCCGCGCGTGATGACCAGCGCCACGCCGGTGAACGACACGAGCACCAGCAGCAGCGACACGAACGGCGGCGCGGCGCGTTTGATCAGCGCATGGAGCAGCAGGCCCATCATCGGCTGGGTGGCCATCATCACCGAGGTGTTCAGCGCGCCCTGCTCACCGGCCAGCTGCTGCCCGAGAAATGCGAACGCGCCGAAACCGCAGAAGCCGATCGAGCCGAGCAGCCAGGCCAGCGCCAGCGACTCGCCGTCGGCCCGGAACGCGCCGTGCCCCTCGCGGCGGCGCAGCAGCACCGCGAAGGCCGCGCCGGCGATCAGATAGCGCAGCGAGGTGAAGGTGAACGGGTCGACGTGGCGCAGCGCGTCGGTCATCACCGGAAACATCGCGCCGAGCAGCACGGTGGCCACGATGCAGGCCGCGATCCCTTTCCAGTAGCGGGTCGATGCACGGTCGGAGCTAGCGGTCGAATTCATGAACGATCATTCCCAAATTTAGAAAAATTTCGCGGCAGCCGCAGATGCGACGTGCCGCCCGGAAATCGGCGCGCGCGCCCGGCGCGTCAGCTCAGCGCGCGCAGGGCCACGTCCACGATCGAGGCCAGCTCGGCCTCGCTCATGTCGATCTTGTTCAGCACCCGCATGCCCTGCACGAGGCAGAGCAGGAAGCGCCCGGTTTCCTCCGCGTCGAGTTGCCGGTCGAACTGGCCCGCCTGCTGGCCGCGCGCGATCGCCAGGCTGAACTGGGTGGCGATGCGGCGCAGCGTGGATTCGATGTGCGGGCGCAGTTCGTCGTCGCCGGGCAGCAGCTCGGTCGCGCTGTTGGTGATGAAGCAGCCGCGCCGCTGCGCCAGGTTCGCGCCGACCCGCGTGTAGTACAGCAGCGCCTCGCGCAAGGCCTCGCGCGGTGGCAGATCGGCCGCCAGCCGCGCCTTCAGCGCCGCCACCGCGCCGTCCGCGTAGCGGTCGAAGGCGGCCACCAGCAGGCCGTGCTTGTCGCCGAAGGTGCGGTACAGGCTGCCGCGGAACACGCCGGTGGCGTCGCACAGCGCATCGACCGGCGTGGCGTGGTAGCCGTGCTCCCAGAACACGCTGGCGGCTGCATCCACGGCCTGATCGACGTCGAACTCGCGCGGCCGGCCGCGATCGGCGGCAGGCTTGCCGCGGGAACGGGGGGAATCGGATGAGGTCATGCGCCGGATAATAGAACTGATCGTTCTCAAAATCAAGCACGGGCAGGCGCGGTCCTGCGTCAGGCGGACGGCGGACGGCGCAGCCAACCCGCGCTCGATCAGGAAAGCCGCGATCCGGTCATGGCACGCGGCCACCACCGGCAGCGTCGGCGCGATCGGCTCGACCAGCGCCGCGATCGAGGCGCAGTCGTCACGCGCGCCCAGCACCGGATACACGCGCACCTGCGCGGCCGGCCGCGGCGCGCCGTTCCGGGTCGAAGCCGAGCCGGAGGACTCGCCGTCCAGCGCGCGTCACACGGCCAGCGCGTCGTGCAGCGGCGCCGGGAAGCTCGCCTCGGGCGCGATCCGGTAATCGACGGCCAGGATCGCGAGATCGGCGCGCGCGAGCAGCGCCTGCGCGAACCAGTGGTGCGTGGCGTGGCTGCCGGTGGTCCAGCCGCCGCCGTGCAGGGACACGAGCACCGGCCAGCCGTCGTGCGGGGTCGGGCCGGCCGGGCGCAGGCAGCGCGTGCGCACGCCGCCGAGCGTCGCCTCGCTCGCGATCAGCGCGCGCGGTGGCGGCCGCGTGAAATGCGCGCACTGGCGCGCGCATGCCTGCGCCGAGGACGGTGTCGTCGAGGCTCATCGGGGGTCCGTCAATGAAGAACGCATGCCGCGGCGGGCGCGGCATGCGTGAAGGGAAACGACGGCGCGGCTCGCACGCGGCCGCGACACGATCAACGTCAGGCCGGCGTCGGCTCGGCCAGCCGGTCGCGCGAGGAATTCACGAAGCGCGCGAGGATCAGCGAGCCGATCACGCCCACCGCGGCCCATACCGAATCCACCATGCCGGTCGGCGCGATGCAGCCCGCCGCGATCGGCAGCGGGGTGACGAGCACCACCGTCGAGAACATGCGACGGCCGGTGCGGCGGTAGATGGCGTCCGCCTGATAGCCGCCTCCGGGATCCACGGTGCCCGTCAGGCCCCAGCGGTTGCCCTGATACCCGCCGGCCCGCGTCGCGTACCGATGCGCGCCGTTGATGTCGTTCACGCAGATCATGCCGGCGTCGAGCACGCCGTACAGGGTGACGCTGCTCTGCGCGTGCGCGGCGAGCGGCGCGGCCAGGGCCATGAAGCTGACGAATGTGATGTGACGGTTGTTCACCCCCATCCTCCAGGCATTCGTTTCGCATGGCGAATCATTTCGTGTATGGCCGATACGCGCGAGAACGCCATGCAGAGGCCTGGCGGTGCGGGATGCGTCGGCGCGAGCGCTCGATGGTTCACGCTCGGGAGCATGCCAGGGGCCGGGACCGCCACGACGGGAACCGGGCGCGGCCTCGCCGCCGCGCCCGCTGCCCGACGTGCGCTCAGCGGTCGCGCAGCGTCTGGAACTCGATGTCGGTCAGCGCCAGCCGGCCCGCCGCCTTCGGCAGCATGAAATCGAGGCTGGCCAGATGCGCCGTGTCGACGCCGCCGAAGGCATCGAGCGGGATCGCCACCATGTCGAGCAGCGCGGCTGCATCGCCGTCGGAAAACGGCTCGTCCTCGATCGCGTCCACCAGCGGCCGCCCCTCGCCCTTTTCCCGCGGCGCCAGATAGAGCGCATCGCTGAAGTCGCTGGCCGCGACCGAGGCCCGATGGCCGGCCGTGTCGGTCAGCGTCACCACGATCTCCTGCCCCATCGGCCGCACCACCGTCGCGCGGAAAGTCAGGCTGTCGTAGGCCCGGGCCGACACGTCGTGCAGCTGCGTGGCCAGCTTCGCGCCGGGCTTCGACCATGCCAGCTCGAGATGGTCGGCCACCGACCGCAGGCCCCGGCCGGCCATTTTTCCAGACGGTAACGACGCCTGGAAGCCGTCGAGCCGCGCGGGCGTGCAGGCCGTGGCGTTCGCGTCGCCGATCGGCATGTCGCACCGCGCACTCGCATCGAAACCCGTCAACGCGAACGGCTCACCGAGCTGGCCGGGCTCGCCCCGGCCGCCGTCGGCAAAATGCCGGATCACGGCGCGGTGGCTCGCGTCGCGCTGGGTGCTCACCACCATGCGCGCGTCGCAGGGCCCGATTCCCGACGGGCAAGCCGCGTCCGGCACCTTCGCGTGCCCCTGCCAGTAGGCGGCGAACTGCCCCTCGCCACCCACGTACAGGCGCATGAACGAATTGATCAGGAACAGGCCGGTGCGCTGCTGGTCCTCCGCGTCGAGGCGAATGTCCGCCGGCCGATGGGCACAGAAGTGGTCGGCATTGCGGTCCGGGTCGTCGTCGCCGTCCGCGGTCCAGACCGTGTTGTAGAAGTTGTGATTGGCGCCGCGCACCAGCACCTGGTGACGCGGCGCGCCATCCGTGTCGAAACCGAAGCGGTTGCGGTCGAAGGTGCCGGCACCCTCCAGATCCGACATGTCGCCGTCGCAGGAAGGCAGCAGCACGCCCAGCGGCACGTTGCTCAGGCCGAGGCCCCCGCTGAAGTCGGTCGGCGCCAGCAGGAAGGCGGCCTTGAAGATGTACGGCCGGATCGACTCCGGACCGGCTGCGAAGAAGATGTTGTAGCGATTCAACGCCGCCGCGTATCGGGTTTCGTCGATGCCGGGTGCTTCGGCGGCGGACGCGTTGCCGGCTTTCGCCTGGCCCGCCGCGGCGGCAAGATCGGGATAGGCTTGCTCGAATCTCTTCGGATGGCGCAGCAATGCACGACGAAGGTCGCGATCGTCGACGCCGACACGGGTGATGTTGTACTTGAGGGCATGGATCACGCCTTGCCCGCCGCGCGAATGACCGAGGATGCCGATGCGCGTGAAATCGAGCTTGCCTCGCAACACGTCCAGCATGCCGGGCCCACCGAAGCGGTTCAGCGCATCGAGCCGGTCCAGCGTGCCGAGCAGCAGTTGCGCGCGGGACTGGCTCGTGGCGTCGCCGTCGGCATTGATCACGTTCGCGTCGATCGACAGCACGACGTAGCCGTGACTGGCCAGATTCTTCGCCAGATAGTCGTAGCCCTGATAGCTCGCCGAACGCGAGCTGTGCATGCCGTGCAGCAGCACCACGAGCGGATAGGCGCCGGTCGGGAGGGCCACCTTGCCCGCGGCGCCCGGCCTGCCCGCCAGCGGGTAGCGGATCCATCCGTGCACCGGAGCGAGCAGCACTTGGTCGCTCTCGCCGCTGCGGATCACCACGTTGCCGAGATCGTATTCCACCGCCGGCGAGGGCACGAAGGCCACATCATCGTCGGGGGCCGGCGCCACCTCGGTGAAGCGGGCCGGCAGGGCCCGCGCGACGGGCACCGCGTCGGCTGTCGGGAGATTCGGTGCGACCGACTTGCCGGGCAGCGTCGGCGCCGTGCGAGGCTCGGCAACCGGCACCGCCGTGCCTCGCACGGCGAGGCTCGGCGCATCGTCGCTGCCGCAGGCGGCGAGCAGCACGGCCGTCGAACAGAGTGCATGAAACAGACAGGTTTTCCCACGGATCCAGCTCATCTCGTTTCCCCATTTGTTGTCGGTCGACGCCGAGCGCCGCGATGCGCCGACAGCGAATCGGCAGGCTCGACATGGAAACGCGCAATCGTTCGGCAGGCAACGAAGCTTCACGCCGGGGCCGACGATGGCACGCGAAACGAGATATACCCGGCCATATTCCACGGCCGTCGCGGGTGGGAAAATCCGCAAGAAATGGCTAAAAAAGCGACAAATTCATTTATGGAACGACACGGCGCCGGCACATCGATTCGCGCTCCGAATCGAAGCGGCGCCGCCGCGCCCGATTCGGTCGGCCCGCTTCGCAATCCGCCGCGAGGCGTGGCGCGAGCGGGCGCGCCCGCTCAGCGCGCGCCGTCCGCGACCGCTTCGGCCACCGGCTGCTGGCCGCCCGGCCGCGGCTGCGCGGGTACTTGCGCCTGCCTCACGATCTCGCGATAGGCCGCGCCCGGATGCCCCTCGCCGAGCCGGGGCCCCTCGCCGAACAGCTTCTCGCGCAGCGTGCCGGGCCGGTATTCGGTGGGATACACGCCGCGCCGCTGCAATTCCGGCACGAGGTGCTCCACCACGTCCTCGAAGGTTTCGTGCGCGAGCGCGTAGGCCAGGTTGAAGCCGTCCACGCCGGTTTCCTCGACCCATTCCTGGAGGATGTCGGCCACCGTCGCGGCCGAGCCGACGAACACCGGCCCGAGCCCGCCGATGCCGCCGAAGCGCGCGAGCTCGTCGATGGTCCAGCTCTTCTCGCCGCCGGCCAGATGCTCGACGGCCGACACGATCGCATTGGTCTGCACGCGCCGGACGAGATCGGTGGGCGCGTACTGGCCGAAGTCGATGCCGGTCCAGCCCGACATCAGCACGAGCGAACCGTCGTAGGACACGTAGCGCTGGTAGTCCTCGAACTTCGCCTGCGCCTTCGCATCGGTCTCGTCGACGATCAGCGTGACGAGCGTGTAGATCAGCAGCTTGCGCGGATCGCGGCCGGCCTCGGCGGCGCGGCGCCGGATGTCGGCCACGTAGTCGCGCAGCGTGGCGCGCGTGGGCGCGGCCACGAACACGCATTCGGCGTGCTGCGCCGCGAACGCCTTGCCCGCACCGGACGCGCCGGCCTGGTACAGCACCGGCGTGCGCTGCGGCGACGGTTCGCACAGGTGATAGCCGGGCACCTCGAAATGCGTGCCGCGATGGCGGATCGGGTGGATCTTCGAGGGGTCGGCGAAGATGCCCCGCTCGCGGTCGCGCAGCACAGCGCCGTCTTCCCAGCTGCCCTCGAACAGCTTGTAGAGCACCTCCAGATACTCGGCGGCGATCTCGTAGCGGTTCGAGTGATCCTCGAGCCCGGTCTGGCCGACGTTGCGCGCGCCGCTCTCGAGATACGAGGTCACGATGTTCCAGCCGACGCGGCCCCGGGTGTGATGGTCGGCGGTGGAAAGCCGGCGCGCGAAGGTATACGGATGCTCGAACGAGGTCGAGGCCGTGATGCCGATGCCGAGATGCTCGGTGGCCAGCGCGATCGGCGCGGCGAGCTGCAGCGGATCGTTGACGGGAATCTGCACGCCCTGCTGCAGCGCGTGATGGTTGCTGCCCTGATAGACGTCGTAATAGCCGATCACGTCGGCGATGAAGATCCCGTCGAAAAAGCCCTTTTCCAGCGTTTTCGCGAGATCGGTCCAGTATTCGAGATCCTTGTACTGCCACGAACGGTCGCGCGGATGCGCCCACAGGCCCGGCGATTGATGGCCGATGCAGTTCATCTCGAACGCGTTGAAGCTGATGGTCTGGCTCATGATTCGCTGTCTCCGGTCGGGGCGGCCGCGCGATGCGGACGACGAACCGTCGATTCCGGCGAACGGGGTGGAGCGCGGCCAACAAGGATTGCGGAAATG
>JASLEG010000073.1 GCA_030151225.1 Burkholderia sp.
GCGACCAGCGCGCGCTTCGCGAGGCGGCCGTGGCCGATTTCGCGACGCTTCGGCGAGCCGACGCGGCCCGTTTCGCCGGTGGCGAACGGGGGCATGTTGTAGTGGAGCATGAAGCGCTCGCGGTATTCGCCTTCGAGCGCGTCGATGATCTGCTCGTCGCCCTTGGTGCCGAGCGTGGCCACCACGAGTGCCTGCGTCTCGCCGCGCGTGAACAGCGCCGAACCGTGGGTGCGCGGCAGCACGCCGCTGCGGATCTCGATCGGGCGGACCGTGCGCGTGTCGCGACCGTCGATGCGCGGCTCGCCGTTCAGGATCTGCGAACGGACGATCTTCGCCTCGATGTCGAACAGCACGTTGCCGACGGTGGCCTTGTCGGCCGGCGTCGTGCCTGCCGCTGCCGCATCGGCCTCGAGCTTCGCCGAGGTGGCCGCGTAGGCTTCCTTCAGCTTGGCCGAACGTGCCTGCTTGTCGCGGATCTGGTAGGCGGCCAGCAGCTGGCTTTCGGCCGCTGCCGTGACGGTGGCGATCAGCGCCTCGTCCTTCGGCGCCGGCTGCCAGTCCCACTCGGGCTTGCCGCCTTCGCGCACGAGCTCGTGGATCGCGTCGATCGCGGTCTGCATCTGCTCGTGGCCGAACACCACGGCGCCCAGCATCACGTCTTCCGGCAGCTGATCCGCTTCCGATTCGACCATCAGCACGGCGCGTTCCGTACCGGCCACCACGAGGTCGAGGCTCGAGGCCTTGATTTGCTCGCGGGTCGGGTTCAGCACGTACTGGTTGTCGATGTAGGCAACGCGCGCGGCGCCCACCGGGCCGTTGAACGGCAGTCCCGAGACGGCCAGCGCGGCCGATGCACCGATCAGCGCGGGGATGTCGGCCGGCACTTCCGGGTTGATCGACAGGACGTGGATCACGACCTGCACTTCGTTGTAGAAGCCTTCCGGGAACAGCGGGCGCAGCGGGCGATCGATCAGGCGCGAGGTCAGCGTCTCGTGCTCCGACGGACGGCCTTCACGACGGAAGAAGCCGCCCGGGATCTTGCCGGCCGAGTAGGTCTTTTCGAGGTAGTCGACGGTCAGCGGGAAGAAATCCTGGCCCGGCTTGGCCGACTTCGCGCCCACGACGGTGGCCAGCACCACGGTGTCCTCGACGTCGACGATCACGGCGCCGCTCGCCTGACGCGCGATTTCGCCCGTTTCGAGACGGACCTTGTGCTGGCCCCACTGGAATTCCTTCACGACTTTGTTGAACAGAGACATGGTCGCTCCTTGTTGTGCGTTGATGGCATGCGCCGCGCGTGAGTGCGAACTGCGTGCGCGGCGGTGGTGCGGCCCGGCGTGCTGAGCGGAGGTGTGTTTTTTATGCCATTCCAGCGCGTTGCTGGCGGTAACGGCATGGCCGCCGCCTCGGCAGACATCGCGCTGGAATGACACAAAGCTCCACCCGACGATCGGGCCGTTCGGACGGTGCGCCCCGGCCTGGGGCGCCGCCCGCGGTGCGCGTCACGACAGGTGTGACGGACCGCTGAAAAACAAAATGCCTGTATCAGCGGACTGACACAGGCATTTGCGGGAGGCGAACGTCGCCCGCTTACTTACGCAGACCCAGCTTCTCGATCAGTGCGCGGTAACGGTCGGCATCCTTGCCCTTGAGGTAGTCGAGCAGCTTGCGACGGCGGCTCACCATGCGCAGCAGGCCACGGCGGCTGTGGTGATCCTTGGCGTGCGACTTGAAGTGGCCCGTCAGTTCGACGATGCGTGCGGTCAGCAGTGCGACCTGAACTTCGGGCGAACCCGTATCGTTGGCGCCGCGCGCGAACTGTGCAACCACATCCGACTTCTTGATATCTGCAACCGACATGAGATTTCCTTTGATGACTGACTGGCGGACACGGAAGAAAGGCCGTGCCGTGATGGCTACCGACATTGATAGCCGGCCGGCATTGTAGCACAGGTATTGCGGCTGCCTGAAGCCCCGCTTCACTCTGCCGCCGCTGCGGCGGTCACGGGCGCGCCATCCGGCAGGTGGACGGTGCCTCGGTCGCGGCCGCCGGTAGCGCCAGCACGGTGCGAAAGCCGTAGCCCGAGCCCTCGTTGTCGAGCTTCACGCCCGGCGTGCCGGCCTTGTCCATCTCCATCACGTAAATGGGTTGGATCGCCTGATGGTCGGCGGCGCGCATCCGGATCGCGTGGAAGCCGTCGTCGTAGGTCGCGCCCTCGAGCGCCTTCGCCACCGCGCCGGGCTCGGCCGAGTGCGCGCGGTCGATCGCCGCGCTCAGCATCTCGACCATCTCGCTCATGCGGCGCACCGGGTAATCGTCGCGGGCGGCCGGGAAGCGGGCGCGGAACGCGCGGTAGAACGCGTCGGAGGCCGGGCCGCCCGCGTTCGGGTGCCAGTCGGCCACGGCCAGGACGCGCTTGACGCCGGCGTCGCCGAGCGCGGCAGGCGCGCCGAGGCTGTTGCCGTAGAAGGTATAGAAGCGTGCGCCGAGGCCCTGCTCGCGCGCGGCCTTGACGAGCAGCGCCAGGTCGTTGCCCCAGTTGCCGGTCACCACCGCATCCGCGCCGCTCGCGCGGATCTTGGCGATGTAGGGCGTGAAGTCCTTCACCCGGCCGATCGGATGGTATTCGTCGCCGACGATCGCGATGTCGGGCCGGCGCGCCTTCAGCGCCTCGCGCGCGAGCGTGCCGACGTCGTGGCCGAAGCTGTAATCCTGGTTCAGCAGATACACGCGCTTCACGCTGCGATCCTGCGCCAGCACGTCGGCCAGCGCGGCCATGCGCATGCCGGCGTGCGCGTCGAAGCGGAAATGCCAGAAGCTGCATTGCGCGCCGGTCAGCGCAGGATCATCGGCCGAGTAGTTGAGGAACAGCATCGGCGCATCGGGCCGGCGCGCGTTCTGCCGGTCGATCGCGGTGACCAGCGCGGCCGCCACCGCCGAGCTGTTGCCCTGGGCGACGAAGCCGATGTGGCGGTCGGCCGCCACGCGCAGTTGCTGCAGCGCGTCGTCCACGTTGCCCTTGCTGTCGAGCACCACGAGTTCGAGCGGATGCGCGCCGTCGGCCAGCATCACGCCGCCCTGCGCGTTGACGCGCTCCACGCCGAAGCGCAGATTGCGCTCCACCGCCGCGCCCGCGTTCGCGAACGGGCCCGACATGCCCTCGATCAGCGCGATCCGCACCGGTTCGGCGGGCGCCGGGGTCGCGGCGGCTTCGGCCCGCGAGGCGGCGAGGCCGGCGAGCGCGGCAAGCGTGAGCGCCGCGCAGGTGGCGGCGAGGCGGGTGAATCGGGACATCGCGGCTCCCTGGCAGTATCGGATGGTATCGGATCGGGATGCGGATCATACCCGAGACGCCGCGCGCGCAAATCGGCGCGCAGGCGAGGCCGCGCCGTGATACAACAGCGGCATCGCATCCTACGGAGACCCGCATGTTTCGACGACTTCCCGTACTGCTTGCCGCGGCGGCCACGCTGCTCGCCGGCTGCGCGCAACCGTGGCAGCGCTATCAGGCGGGAGAGGACCAGTCGACGCTGGTCGCCCGGCTCGGCCCGCCCGCCGAGGTCTACGACCTGCCGGACGGTGGCCATCGCCTGATGTGGCCGACCCAGCCGATGGGCGAAACCACCACGGCCGCCGACATCGACGCCGCCGGCAAGGTGCGCTCGATGCGGCAGGTGCTGCAGCCGCTGGAGTTCTATCGCGCCGAGATCGGCAAGTGGAAGAAGGCCGACGTGCTCGTGAACTTCGGCCGCCCCGAGGAAACCTCCTACTTCCCGCTGATGAAGCGCGAGGTGTGGACCTACCGGTATCTCGAGGACAACGTCTGGTACATGCTGTACAGCTTCTACTTCGACGATCAGGGCATCCTGCGCCTGACGCAGAAGACGCCCGATCCGCTGCACGATCCCGATCGACGCAGTTTCTTCTAACCTGCGCGGCAGCATCGAACAAAAAACCCCGCCGAAGCGGGGTTTTTTATTGCCGATCGAGCAGCGCGATCACATTTCCGCGCGCTGCGGATTGAGCTTCTCAGCGCCCGCGCCAAGACGGTTCAGCGCCGACAGATAGGCCTTCGCCGAAGCCGCAACAATGTCGGGATCGGTGCCGATACCGTTCACGATGCGCCCCGCCTTCGACAGACGCACGGTCACTTCGCCTTGCGCCTGCGTGCCCGTCGTGATCGCGTTGACCGAATACAGCAGCAGTTCGGAACCGCTGCCGACTTCCGTTTCGATCGCGTTCAGCGTTGCATCCACGGGACCGTTGCC
>JASLEG010000368.1 GCA_030151225.1 Burkholderia sp.
CCCAGCGGCTGGGCAGGCCGCGAGATTGGTCGCCTGTGCATCCGGAGATTGCGCACGCCGAGGACGAATTGGCGCGGCCCAATGTGACAGGCGAGGTGATGAACCTGGCGGCATGCAGGTCAACCTACCGCAATCCAGACATGGTGTGCTCCAACCAGACATCGAGTTTGCTAGCGGGCGGGGGCGACTGGCTTCTTCTCGGCAGACGGTTGATGATCGAGCAAGGGGTCGTCTGCATGAGCAGGGCGGAAGCTAACGAGAAACTCGATTCATGTGCCTTGCACTCCATTCTGCGCACATCCGATACTGTACATGTGCGTCCTCCAGGCACAAGAACGGGCTGCCGCTCATCCGCCAAAGATCCACAAGTTTGCTGACAAGGGGCTCCATACTTCGTTGGTGATGACCACAGTCCCGTGCTGGCGAAGAAAGAAATAGACTCCGAGATATTCCACAAGACAAGATTCGAATACGAATACACCGGCGAAAGTTACCGTCTCGAGAACGGAGCCAGAGCAAGTCATGAAGACCACTATCAACAGCCCTAGCGCGAATGAGGGGAAGCCAGATTTCTGCTTTGAGCCACTCAAGAGCTCCAACAGCTCCCAATCGAGGGCCGTTTGGGCAAGTAAAAACGGCGTTTAGAGGCTGTTGGTGACGGATCTAGTGCGCCATATGCACCCTGCACTGTGATTCGACGGGCGGCAGGGCGAGGGGGGACCGTCTTGGACAAAGGCGGCAAAACACGGCGTGTGATTCGCTGGGCGACTTGATGGCCGACAGCGGTCTGAGCAAATAGGGCCACGGAAGAGTCCGCCAAGATGCTGATAATCTCACAAGGAGCGCTAAGAGCCGGAGCCTGGCTGATCGCGTGGGATGAATTCGTGTGTCTCACAGGGCTTTGCAGTTGCTGGTGCTGAAAATGGCGCTGCTTCTACTTCTGCTTCTGCTTCTGGTGGTTGCTTGTTGCTGGCGGTGGCCCGGAGAAATGGGCGTCCGGCAAATGCTTCCCCTGGCCTGGCTGCCTCGTCCTGCGAGAATCACCCGATTGTAGAAATCGTCAAGCATCTCTTCCTCCACAATGCTGCTTGCCCATGCGTACTCCGTAGACACTCGGCCATCCGGCCACTGCAGCGTCGAAGTCAAATCACGTGTGGCACCCATCGGGAGTCAAACTTTGTAACCGAGCAGCTCTTTAACTTCGCTGCGCCGCCAATTGATAATGAGTCCTGCCTGGAGAGACACGTCAGTTGGATATTTATCGAACCACTGACTCCATAGACGATACGAAGTAATCGGCAACGACGGCATCGATCGACATCCCAGTCTTTGCATCTCCGAATTTCCAAGCAATCTCCAGCTCCCAGGCAGGAAGCGATGGACTCCTCTGTCAGCCTTATGCTCCACCTTGATTTCATTGGCCGTAGATTATCCAAGCTTCTCCACCCGCAAGGCTGAGAGCTCAAGTTTTCTTTCTTTTTGGGCACAGCGGCGCAGAGAACAACTCCCGATACACACGACACACTCGATACGACCCTTGTTCTGATGTTGTAATTCTGCATCCGTCTTTCGATTATACCCATTTACGACGCCGAAGTCTCCCGAATCGCCGCCATCATGGCACCCGAGGTGGGCCTGTCTCGCTCTACCTTTGCGAAGCTCTCTCCTCATCCGTATCTGCTCGCAAATCTCGAGCCATCCGACGACTCTATCCCACCGGCACGAAGCAATGGCCGAGCTCCTTTCGAGGTTCGGAAACCCACGGTGAATCTGTCCAGCTTATCACATGCCCACGGAAGTGCCCTGGTGCGGACAGGCGATACCACCGTCATTTGCGGAATTCGGGGCGAAACTATCCTGACAGACCACATTCCCAACTTTCGCGCATCCAATACACAGACAGAACTGGCCGACTACGACCTACTGGTTCCGAATATTGAACTGGCCACCGGGTCAGCACCACAATTCTTACCCGGCGGTCCGCCCACAACCCTTGCCCAAACATTGAGCACCAAAATCTACTCCCTTCTACACAGCTCCAAACTGCTGCGCGCCGAGGACTTGCGGATATGGCACAAACGACCTGCCGAAGCTCCGATCACAGGCTACGAGGACGAAGAGGAGGTGGGGAACGAGAAACAAGAAGGGGAAGAGTATGTGGTGGCATACTGGGTGCTGTATATCGACCTCTTCTTCATCTCCTTTGATGGCAACCCATTTGATGCCGCTTGGGCTGCAACTGTAGCTGCTCTTCGCGACACCAAGCTGCCCCAAGCTCGCTACGATCCAGACAGAGAGATGATTATATGCTCAAGGAAGGACCCTAGACCTCTCACGGTGGAAAGCATGCCCATTGCTTGCACAGCAGTCATCTTCACAGGCAAAGAGACAAAAGACCAGGCTGCGGATGGCAAATTCTGGATGTTGGCTGACCCAGATACCCTGGAGGAGTCATTATGCGACGAGACAGTGACGATTGTCATTGACTGCGCAGGCGGCTCAAGAAGAATTCTGTCCATCTCGAAGCACGGAGGCACGGTCATGACGGCGAAGCTACTTGGGTCGAAGGAGTTCCTCGACTGGGCAAGCAAGCGGTGGGAGGGCTTTGCATCGGCAATGACGGGCGGCCGATGAATCTAGAATACCATAATACCATAATTGTCCAAGCATTGAGAGCCATTTTGCTCCAACATGTTCCGCTAGCCAGCTTATACAAAGCAAGCACCAACTACTACTAGCAAACTCTGCACATAGTACCAGATAGAGGTACGGAATAGCAAACAAAATTCATGGATCAAAGCGGGCATGTGTCAACCATTCGAACCACCCTTTCAGACTTTATTCTAGGGCAGTAGATACCGGCCGACGACTCTCTCTGCCGCTCCAGTCGAAAGGACCCGCGATGCCACGTACGTAAAGTACCAAAGACATAACGTGAGATATTCAACAAGCGGATAAACTATAGAGAAGAGAGGAAAAGAGAGAAAAAAAAGCTCAGAAACAGAAGCTCAATTTTTTAGACTCCCACAGCAACGCACAGGCCACCTGACTTAGCTAATCCGAATCCGCCTCCCCACTTCGCTTGAGCTTCGAACCGCTTTCAAACCCTCTAGCTAACCAAACACTACGAAACTATTTTTTCCTCCGTTTTGTTTTTCTTCTCTTTTCCTTCTCCTCCCTCATTCATCTCTGAAACCGA
>JASLEG010000252.1 GCA_030151225.1 Burkholderia sp.
GAACATTTCGAAGCGCGTCAACTACTTTTTTCAGCGCCGGGATCTGCAAAACGCCGCGATCACCTGTTCTTCAACCACTACCTCGACCTCCCCTCCCGCGCCGCGTTTCCGTCAGCGCGAAAGAGGCGTGATTCTAAGCACGCATCAGCGAGCGCGCAAGCCCTTTTACAGCATTCGCGAAATATTTTCGGGCACGATCGAAAAATCGATCGTGCCCGGCATTTCAGTGCCGTCGAGCCGCCGCCACGAGCCGGTCTACCGGCACCGTCTCGGCCATCGCCGCGTAACCGGCGTCGCTCGGGTGAACGTTGTCACCGCTGTCGAAGCGACGCAGCAGCACATCGGGGTGGGCCGGGTCGCGCAGTGCGGCATCGAAATCCACCACGCCATCGAACGCACCCGAGCTGCGAATCCACTGGTTCACCGCCAGGCGGATCGCTTCCCGCTCGGGCGGCAGCGAGGCCGGCGTCAGAGTCGCACCGAACAGCGCGATGCCGTGCGCATGCGCCCGCTCGATCAGGCGACGATAGCCATCGATCAGCATGCGCGCGTCCACCTTCGTGTGCGGTGCGTCGCAGTCGAGCAGCTTGCGCGGCGGCATCGCCTGGAAATTGATGTCGTTGATGCCCACCAGCAGCACCGCAGCCTTCACCCCGGCGCGCGCCAGCACGTCGCGGTCGAAGCGACGATCGAGCGCCGCGCCGTAGCACGCCGAATCGCTGAGCAGGCGATTGCCGCTGATCCCCAGATTGACCACGCCCCATTCACGCGCCCCGCCCCCAGCAAAGCGCCGAACCAGCGCATCCGGCCAGCGCTGATTGCGGTTCAGACTCGAACGCATGCCGTCGGTGATCGAATCGCCGACCGCCGCCACCGTGCCCAGCGCGGCCGGGCCGCCCTCCACCGCCAACTCCGATACCCAGGCCGACTGCGTGAGCCGCGCCTTGTAGGCCTCGCCGCTCGCGTCGCCGGTGTGATCGCCGGGCACGGACACGTAGTTGACCTGACTCGACACCCGGTGCCACGCCGTCAGCGTCTGTCCGCTCCGCGCATGGAGGCTGATCGCATAGGGCGCGCCGGCCTCGACGGCCATCGACACCGGATCGCTGTCGCGCTCCTCGCCCGGCGCCAGCACCAGATCGCGCCGGCCGCCGAACGTCACGTCGGCCGACCCCGACTCGCGCACCGCCGCGCCGCCGGCCGACGGCGCGATGCGCACCGCGCCGATCGCGAGCGGCGTGCGCCCGTAGGCATTGCTGATCCGCAGCCGAACCTTGCTGCCGCCCAGGCTCGGATACACGATCTCGCGCAGCGTGCGATCGCCGACCTCGGGCGTGCGATAGAGCGGCGGCGGCGAGGCCAGCTCCGGAATCGGCTGCAGCGCCGTGGCCCAGGCCGCCACCCAGGGCGACGCCGCAGCGGCGACACCCGCCCAACACAATGCAAGACCGCCGACCACAGCCGGCACACAGCGACGAAAACTCATGACTCGATCCGGTCCGACGACAAAGATGCCGATTGTGCCCGATATCCCCTGGCGAACGCGCCTGCGACCGGACGACTCGACCGCGACGCCCCTCCGAAAATTAATTAACCGACCGGACGGTTGGTTTATACTGCGATGACTTTTCCCCTGCACGGGATGCGCACCATGTATACGCAATCGCTCGACCTGCCCGGCCAGCTCCAGCCGGGCGCCCCCGCCGATGCCGCGACCGGCGGCTCGCCCGAACAGGCCCGCTTCGACGCGACGATCGCCGCCGACGGCAAGATCGAACCGCAGGACTGGATGCCCGATGCCTACCGCAAGACGCTGGTGCGCCAGATTTCCCAGCACGCGCATTCGGAAATCGTCGGCATGCTGCCCGAAGGCAACTGGATCACGCGTGCGCCCAGCCTGAAACGCAAGGCGATCCTGCTCGCCAAAGTGCAGGACGAAGCCGGTCACGGCCTCTATCTATATAGCGCGGCGGAAACGCTCGGCGTGTCGCGCGACGCGCTGGTCGACGCGCTGCACGCCGGCAAGGCCAAATACTCGAGCATCTTCAATTACCCCACGCCGAGCTGGGCCGACGTCGGCGTGATCGGATGGCTGGTCGACGGCGCCGCGATCATGAACCAGATCCCGCTGTGCCGCTGCACCTACGGCCCCTATGCGCGCGCGATGATCCGCATCTGCAAGGAGGAATCCTTCCATCAGCGCCAGGGCTTCGATGCCCTGCTGGCGATGATGGCCGGCACGCCCGCGCAGCGCGAGATGGTGCAGCAGGCCGTCGACCGCTGGTGGTGGCCGGTGCTGATGATGTTCGGCCCCGGCGCCGCCGATTCCGTGCACAGCAGCCAGTCGGCCAGATGGGGCATCAAGCGTATCTCGAACGACGACCTGCGCCAGAAATTCGTCGACGCCGCCGTGGCGCAGGCAAAGGTGCTCGGCGTGCGCTTCCCCGATCCGGACCTGCGCTGGAACGCCGCGCGCGGCCATTACGACTACGGCGCGATCGACTGGGACGAATTCTGGCGCGTCGTGAACGGCGACGGCCCGTGCAACCGCGAGCGGCTCGCCACCCGCGTCAAGGCACACGACGACGGCGCCTGGGTGCGCGAAGCCGCGCTCGCCCACGCCGATAAACAGGCCCGCCGCGCCGAGCGCCAGGCCGCCTGAAGCCGGGCGCGCCGCCCGCGATCCGAATCGAGGAGACAGACATGAAACAGGAATGGCCGATCTGGGAAGTTTTCGTGCGCAGCAAGCAGGGGCTCGACCACAAGCATTGCGGCAGCCTGCACGCGGCCGATGCGCCGATGGCGCTGCGCATGGCACGCGACGTGTACACGCGCCGCCAGGAAGGCGTGAGCATCTGGGTGGTGCCGTCGGCCGCGATCACGGCCTCGGATCCGAACCAGAAGGCCGAGCTGTTCGAGCCGGCCGGCGACAAGATCTACCGCCACCCGACGTTCTACGTGCTGCCCGACGAAGTCGACCACATGTGAGGGCGACGGCCATGACCACCACCCCGCTCCCCGCCGCCCACCTCGCCTACGTGCTGCGCCTCGCCGACACCGCGCTGATCCTCGGCCAGCGCAACGCCGAGTGGTGCGGCCACGGCCCGATCCTCGAGGAGGACATCGCGCTGACCAACATGAGCCTCGACCTGATCGGGCAGGCCCGGTTGCTGTACGCCCATGCGGCCACGCTCGAGCACGCGCTGAGCGGCGCGACGCGCACCGAGGACGATTACGCCTACTTCCGCGGCGAGCGCGAATTCGCGAACCTGACGCTCGCCGAGCTACCCCACCACGGCCCGATCGGCGGCACGGCGCGCGCGGCCAACGATTACGCCGTCACGATCGTGCGCAACTTCCTGTATGCGACGCTGATGCTGCACGTCTGGACCGCACTGGAGAGTTCGGGCGACGCGCAGTTGGCCGCGATCGCGGCCAAGTCGGTGAAGGAGACGCGCTATCACGAGCTGCACGCGCGCGAATGGCTGATCCGCCTCGGCGACGGCACCGACGAATCGCACCGCCGCGCGCAGGCCGCCCTCGACTATCTGATGCCCTACATGCGCGAATGCTTCGCCCCGGATCCGGTGGAACGCGCGGTGGCCGCGGCGGGCCTCGCGCCGGCGGTCGATGCGCTCGAGGCGCCGTGGCGCACCGACGTCGACGCGGCGCTGGCCGACGCCACGCTGGTCGCGCCCGCGCCGGTGGTGCACGTCAGCACCGGCAAGCTCGGCGAGCATTCGGAGCACATGGGCTTCCTGCTCGCGCAGATGCAGAGCCTCGCGCGCCAGCATCCGGGCGCGAACTGGTGAGGGCCGCCACGATGCACGACAGGCCTGCGACGTCACCGGCCATCGACATCGACGCGATCGAGACCGCGCTCGACACGGTGCCCGATCCGGAGATTCCGGTGGTGTCGATCCGCGAACTCGGCATCCTGCGTGAGGTGCGGCACGCGGTCGACGGCACGCTCGAGATCGTGATCACGCCCACCTATTCGGGCTGCCCGGCGATGACGCAGATCGCCGAGGACATCGATACCGCGCTCGCCGCGATCGGCGCGCCGCCGCACCGGATCGTCACCGTGCTCGCCCCGGCCTGGACCACCGACTGGATCGCCGAGGCCGCGCGCGAGAAGCTGCGCGCCTACGGCATCGCGCCGCCGTCCGCCGGCAGCCACGCGGCGCTCGCGCCGGCCGCCGCCGGCCAGCCGCTGCGCTTCATGCCGAAACCGAAGCCGCAGCAGGCCGGCACCGCCCCCGCCTGCCCGCGCTGCGGCTCGGCGCACACCGAACGCCTCGCCCAATTCGCGTCCACCGCCTGCAAGGCGCTGTACCGCTGCCTCGATTGCCGCGAGCCCTTCGACTACTTCAAGCCCTACTGACCTCCTACCGACCCGATCATGGCGACTCCGCAATTCCATCCGCTGCGCATCCGCGACGTGCAGCCCGAAACGGCCGACGCGGTCACGGTGTCGTTCGAGGTGCCACCGGCGCTGCGCGAGTCGTTCCGCTTCACGCAGGGCCAGTTCGTCACGCTGAAGGCGCAGATCGACGGCGAGGAAACCCGCCGCTCGTATTCGATCTGCGTGGGCACGACCGATTACGAGCGCGACGGCGAATTGCGCATCGGCATCAAGCGCGTGCGCGGCGGCCGCTTCTCGAATTTCGCGTTCGACACGCTGAAGCCCGGCCACACGATCGACGTGATGACCCCGGACGGGCGCTTCTTCACGCATCTGAACGCCGGGCAGAGCCGCCATTACCTCGCGTTCGCGGGCGGCTCGGGCATCACGCCGGTGCTCGCGATCCTGCGCACGACGCTCGAGCTCGAGCCGCGCAGCCGCTTCACGCTGATCTACGGCAACCGTAGCGTGGACGCGATCATGTTCGCCGAGGCGCTCGAGGATCTGAAGAACCGCTACATGGATCGCTTCGTACTGCACCACGTGCTGTCCGACGAGCAGCAGGACGTGGCGCTGTTCCACGGGGTGCTCGACCAGCCCAGGTGCGCGGCCTTTCTCGACACGCTGGTGCCGGCCGCCTCGATCGACGAGGCCTTCATCTGCGGCCCGGCGCCGATGATGGACGCGGCCGAGGCCGCGCTGGCCACCGCCGGCGTGGCGCGCGAGAAGGTGCACGTCGAGCGCTTCGGCACGCCGCTGCCGCAGGCCGGCGCGCCGGTCGTCGAGATCACCGATGCCACGCCGGCCGCCACGCTCGAGATCGTGCTCGACGGCAAGACCCGCAAGCTGCGCCTGCCCTACGAGGGCGCGAGTCTGCTCGACGTGGGCCTGCGCGCCGGGCTCGCGCTGCCATACGCCTGCAAGGGCGGCGTGTGCTGCACCTGTCGCGCGCGGGTGCTCGAGGGCGAGGTGCGGATGGATCGCAACTACACGCTCGAGGCGCACGAGGTGCGCGCCGGCTTCGTGCTGACCTGCCAGTGCCACCCGATCAGCGACACGGTGGTGGTCAGTTTCGACGAGCGCTGAACGCTTGAAGGCCGCGCGCCACGAGGTATCTGGCGACACGGCATCTCGCTTACACTAGGGGCCGCTCCGGCGCCGGGTCCGACGGATCCGTGCACGGCGCGGCCCTTTTCCGTCGCTTCCTCGCAGATGAGCATCCTTCACGTCACCCTCGGCGGCAGCGCCGCCGCATCGTTGCGCACCGCGCTGGCCACGGCCGGCCGTACCGACACCGTCATCGAGCTGCTCGACGATCTAGCCGTGGGCCCGCTGCGCGGCATCGACGACGCGCCCGAGCCGCGTGCCGCGTTCTGGGAACACGTGCTGTCCGGCGACGCGTTCGACTGGCCCGAACTGCTGGCCGGCGAGCTGGCCAAACTCGCCACGCTTGCGGCGGGCACCGGGCAGATCGTGATCTGGCACGCGCCGAGCGCCGCCGACCAGCTGATGCTGCGGCGCGTGGCCTATC
The DNA here is from genome assembly GCA_030151225.1 of Burkholderia sp. Classification (GTDB taxonomy): domain Bacteria; phylum Pseudomonadota; class Gammaproteobacteria; order Burkholderiales; family Burkholderiaceae; genus Burkholderia. The sequence goes on from JASLEG010000252.1 coordinate 5,937, forward strand.
ACCTGCGCAACGCGCCGCAGCGGCTCAACGAAGTGCGGCTCGCCGCGGCCGATCTGGGCCCGGCCGTCGCCGCGCGCGGCGAGGAAGCCGCCGTGTCGTCCGGCCTGTTCGCGCCCGAGCAGTTCGCGGCCCGGCTGCCCGACGCCGCGCCGATCTCGGTGCTGCGCATCAGCCGGCTCGCGCTCGAATGGCAGGAAACCAAGCAGGCCAACGCCGAGTTGCGCTACTGGATCGACAACACCTTCAAGAGCGGCCTGTATGCAGACATCGACGCGCAGGTGCTGACGCTGGCCGGCGACGACTGGGCGCCGGCCGCGCGCGTGGTGGGCATGACGATCGCGCAGGCGAACCGCGGCTTCCTGTCGGTCAGCGACAGCGTGGCGTTCTGGCGCTGTCGGGAGCTGGCCGCGGCCGGCCGCATCGAGCTCGGCGAGGCGCCGGGCCGCGCAGCGGGTGCCTTCCACCTCGGCCGGCTCGCCTCACTCACGCTGCGCGCCGCCGCCGTCACGGCGGAGCCTCGCTGACGCCGCCGCACCTCGCCGAACTCCGCCGCCCACCTTTTCGACCGACGCCATGGCCCGCACCCGAGCGCCCGACCACGAATCCCAGCGCGAGCAGATCCTCGACCTCGCCGCCGAGAAATTTGCCCAGACGAGCTACCCGAGCACCTCGATGACCGACCTCGCCACCGCAAGCGGCACCTCGAAGGCGCGCCTCTATCACTATTACGAGGGCAAGGAAGCGATCCTGTTCGACCTGCTCGATCGCTACACGAAGCGGCTGATGCTGATCATCGCCGAGGTGGAGGCGGCCAGTCAGCGGCGCGGCCTCGGCGAGCGCGAGGCGTTCGCCGAGCTGATCCGCGCGTTCCTGGTCGAATACGAAACCTCGCACAGCCGCCACGTGGCGCTGCTCAACGACGTGAAATACCTCGAGCCGACCCAGCGCCGGCTGATCCTCGACCGGCAGCGCGACATCGTGGCCGCCTTCACGCGACAGATCGAGCGCGCCTATCCGGGCCGCGTCTCGAAGGAAAACCAGACGCCGGTCACGATGATGGTGTTCGGCATGATCAACTGGACCTTCACCTGGCTGAAGCCGGGCGGGCGGCTCGGCTATCGCGACTTCGCGGAACAGGTGATCGAGCTGATCGAACGCGGGCTCGGCAGCCCGACGTGACGGAGCCTGTTGCGCGACGCTCACACCTGCCCGATCGCGAAAAATAACGACAGATAAACGCGGGATCAGCGAAACATCGCAGCCATTTGGCGACTGTTTCGCCAGATTAGAAGACACCCTCGATTGTTGTCCGGGTTTTCCCCTACACGCTGTGTACCATTCGGTTAGAATGCTGCTGCATTGCACAACCCGGCTGCACGGTCCTTGAGGAACCCACGATGAACACGCTCCCTCTCCGCCCCGCCGACCCGATCGGCAAGGTCGGGCAGGCACCGGTTCTCGTCAGGGAACTGGCTTCCACCGATCGCGAGACGATGCTCGCGCACTTTCTCGCGCTCGATGACGACGATCGCCTGCTGCGCTTCGGCCAGATCGTGCCGGATCACGTGATCGAGAACTACGTGCGCACGCTCGACTTCGGTCGCGATACCGTGTTCGGCGTTTTCGACCACGCGCTCGAACTCGTGGGCGTGGGCCACCTCGCCTACCTGCCCGACGCGGCGGGCAAGCGCACGGCCGAATTCGGCGTGTCGGTGCTCGAATCGGCGCGCGGCGAAGGCGTCGGCACGAAGCTGTTCGAGCGCGCCGCGATCCGCAGCCGCAACACCCACGTCGGCACGCTGTACATGCACTGCCTGTCGCGCAACGCCACGATGATGCACATCGCGAAGAAGTCCGGCATGCGCATCGAATACGCGTATGGCGAGGCCGACGCATATCTGTCGCTGCCGCCGGCCGACACCTCGACGATCATCGCCGAGATGCTGCAGGAACAGGCCGCTGTGTTCGACTACGCGATGAAGCGTCAGGCGCGCCGCGCCACGCAGCTGTTCGAGTCGATGCTGCCGGCCGGCATCGCCGCCTGAGCCACGCCGCATCGACTTCCCCACGGCGCGCCGCCCTCAGCGGATCGGCAGCGCCGTGGTCTCCTTGAAGCTCTCCAGCGCGAAACTCGTCTTCACGTCGATCACCGACGGATGGTGCAGCAACTGCTCCTGCACGAAGCGCGAGAAATGCGCCATGTCCTCCACCTGCACGCGCAGCAGGTAATCGAGATCGCCGGTCATCGCGTGGCACGCCACCACTTCGGGCCAGGCCTGCACGGCCGCGCGAAAGCGCTCGGCATGGGTCGCACCGCTGCCGCCAGGCGCCACGCCGCCGCGCTTCTCCAGGCGCACGCTCACGTAGGCGAGCAGGTCGAGGCCGAGCTGCTTCGGATCGAGCAGCGCCACGTAGCCGGTGATCACGCCCGCCTCCTCCAGCCGGCGAATCCGCCGCAGGCACGGGCTCGGCGACAGGTTCACGCGCTCCGCGATCTCCTGATTCGAGAGCCGCCCGTTCTCCTGGAGGATCGCCAGGATTCGCCGATCGATGGCATCCAGTTCGACTCGCGCCATTTCATGCCCCTTTTTTGTTTTCCAACGGCTGAAAATTGCGCAATCGTAGCGAGCAGCGAGTTGTTTCGCAAGTAACTGCCCGGAGCTCGCGCCTACACTGTTCTGCATGCGGCACCTCGCCGCGCCCCACGATCGACGACGTCGACAATCAGGAGACAGCATGCAGATCCCCACCTGGGAGAACCCCGTCGGCACCGACGGCTTCGAGTTCATCGAATACACGGCGCCCGATCCGGTCGCGCTGGGCCGACTGTTCGAGCGCATGGGCTTCACGGCCATCGCGCGCCATCGCCACAAGGACGTGACGCTGTACCGCCAGGGCGACATCAACTTCATCGTCAATGCCGAACCCGATTCGTTCGCGCAGCGCTTCGCGCGGCTGCACGGCCCGTCGATCTGCGCGATCGCGTTCCGGGTGCAGGACGCGGCGCAGGCCTATCGCCACGCGCTCGAGCTCGGCGCCTGGGGCTTCGACAACAAGACCGGGCCGATGGAGCTGAACATCCCGGCCATCAAGGGCATCGGCGATTCGCTGATCTATTTCGTGGACCGCTGGCGCGGCAAGAATGACGCGGCGCCGGGCAGCATCGGCGACATCGGCATCTACGACGTGGATTTCGAGCCGATCCCCGGCGCCGAGGCGAACCCGGTCGGCCACGGGCTCACCTACATCGATCACCTCACGCACAACGTGCACCGCGGCCGGATGGCCGAGTGGGCCGAGTTCTACGAGCGTCTGTTCAATTTTCGCGAGGTGCGCTACTTCGACATCGAGGGCAAGGTCACGGGCGTGAAGTCGAAGGCGATGACCTCGCCCTGCGGCAAGATCCGCATCCCGATCAACGAGGAAGGCTCGGACACGCCGGGCCAGATCCAGGAATATCTGGACGCGTATCACGGCGAGGGCATCCAGCACATCGCGCTCGGCACCGGCGACATCTACGGCACGGTGGACGGCCTGCGCGGGCGCGAGGTCACGCTGCTCGACACGATCGACACCTATTACGAGCTCGTCGACCAGCGCATTCCGAACCACGGCGAGCCGCTGGCCGAGCTGCGCCGCCGCAAGATCCTGGTGGACGGCGCGCACGACGACCTGCTGCTGCAGATCTTCACCGAGAACCAGATCGGGCCGATCTTCTTCGAGATCATCCAGCGCAAGGGCAATCAGGGTTTCGGCGAGGGTAACTTCAAGGCGCTGTTCGAATCGATCGAGCTCGACCAGATCCGGCGCGGCGTGGTGAAGGACAAGGTGTAAGCGTCGGCGAGCGCATTATCTGCGGCCAAGAAAAAGGGCGGAAATCTCTCGATTTCCGCCCTTCCCGTTGATAAGGATGGCCGTGCGTCCCTCAGGCGTTCGGCGCGCCGTCGACCGGCGTGGCGGCATTCGCGCCGGCCGGCGCCGGCGCCTCGCCTGCGGCCATGATCTGCATCGTCCGGGTGCTGGCTGCCAGCGCGCTCGCCACCTGCGAGCGCACCGGGCCCGTCATGGCGAAGAACGCGGTGGACACCATCAGAAAATTCTGGATATGTCGCGTATTCATTGAACCTCCTGGATTGCTGCGCCGGCGGGCTCTCTCCATTCCAGGGCCTTCGTGGGGGGCCCGGCCATCACCGGCAGCGCATCAGACTACGCGTATTCGTGCCGGAACACTCGCGGCTTTACATGCTTTTACATGCGGTAACGCCGGCATCGGCGGCCGTTCGCGCGCCGATCATCGCGTAATCCGCAATAAACGACGGGTTTCCACCAGTGCTACCATTTTGCGAAACCCGCCAATATGGCGCCCCGGCCGGCGCGTCCACAAGACGCCCGGGCCGACAGTTTTGGTGATCCCAAACGGGTGGAGGAGACACATACATGAATGCCCCGCTAGACGCAGGCCAACGCGCGACCCTCGAAGCCGCGCTTCAGTCGGTCACGCTCGACGACAAGTACACGCTCGAGCGCGGCCGCGCCTACATGAGCGGCATCCAGGCGCTGGTCCGCCTGCCGATGCTGCAGCAGGAACGCGACCGCGCCGCCGGTCTCGACACCGCCGGCTTCATCTCCGGCTATCGCGGCTCGCCACTCGGCGGCCTCGACCAGTCGCTCTGGAAGGCCCAGAAGCATCTGGCCGCGCACCGCATCGTGTTTCAGCCCGGACTCAACGAGGATCTCGCAGCGACCGCCGTGTGGGGCTCGCAGCAGGTGAACCTGTATCCGGGCGCGAAATACGACGGCGTGTTCGGCATGTGGTACGGCAAGGGCCCCGGCGTGGACCGCTCCGGCGACGTGCTCAAGCACGCCAACTCGGCCGGCAGCGCACCGCACGGCGGCGTGCTGGTGCTGGCCGGCGACGATCACGCCGCGAAATCCTCCACGCTCGCCCACCAGTCCGAACATCTGTTGAAGGCCTGCGGCCTGCCGGTGCTGTTCCCGTCGAACGTGCAGGAATACCTCGACTTCGGCCTGCACGGCTGGGCGATGAGCCGCTATTCGGGGCTGTGGGTATCGCTCAAGTGTGTGACCGACGTGGTGGAATCGTCGGCCTCGGTCGACATCGATCCGAACCGCGCGCGCATCGTGCTGCCCGAGGATTTCGCGATGCCCGAGGGCGGCCTGAACATCCGCTGGCCCGATCCGCCGCTCGTGCAGGAAGCGCGGATGATCGACTACAAGTGGTACGCGGCGCTCGCCTACGTGCGCGCGAACCGGCTCGACCGCATCGAGATCGAATCGCCGCACGCGCGCTTCGGCATCATGACCGCGGGCAAGGCCTATCTCGACGTGCGTCAGGCGCTGACCGACCTCGGCCTCGACGACGCCACCTGCGCGCGCATCGGCATCCGCCTCTACAAGGTCGGCTGCGTGTGGCCGCTCGAGGCGCAGGGCGTGCAGCAGTTCGCGCAGGGCCTGGAGGAAATCCTCGTGGTCGAGGAAAAGCGCCAGATCCTCGAATACCAGATCAAGGAAGAGTTGTACAACTGGCCCGACGCGCAGCGTCCGCGCATCTTCGGCAAGTTCGACGAGAAGGACGGCGCGGGCGGCGAGTGGTCGGTGCCGATGGGCAACTGGCTGCTGCCCGCGCATTACGAGCTGTCGCCGGCCATCATCGCCAAGGCGATCGCCACGCGTCTGGACAAGTTCGCGCTGCCGTCCGACGTGCGCGAGCGCATCGCCGCGCGCATCGCGGTGATCGAGGCCAAGGAAGCCGCGCTCGCCCGCCCGCACGTCACGACCGAGCGCAAGCCGTGGTTCTGCTCGGGCTGCCCGCACAACACGTCCACGGTGGTGCCCGACGGCTCGCGCGCGATCGCCGGCATCGGCTGCCACTACATGACGGTGTGGATGGACCGCAACACCAGCACCTTCAGCCAGATGGGCGGCGAAGGCGTGCCGTGGATCGGCCAGGCGCCGTTCACAGAGGAGCCGCACGTGTTTGCCAACCTCGGCGACGGCACCTACTTTCACTCGGGCCTGCTCGCGGTGCGCGCCGCGATCGCCTCGAAGGCCAACATCACCTACAAGATCCTCTACAACGACGCCGTGGCGATGACGGGCGGCCAGCCCGTGGACGGCACGCTGACCGTGCCGCAGATCACCCACCAGGTCGCGGCCGAGGGCGCCGCGCGCATCGTGATCGTGAGCGACGAGCCGGAGAAATACGACGGCAAGACCGCGCTGCTCGCGCCGGGCGTGACGATCCATCACCGCGACACGCTCGACGCCGTGCAGCGCGAACTGCGCGAGATCGCCGGCACCACGATCCTGATCTACGACCAGACCTGCGCCACCGAGAAACGCCGCCGCCGCAAGCGCGGCGCGTATCCGGACCCGGCGAAGCGCGTGGTGATCAACGAGGCCGTGTGCGAGGGCTGCGGCGACTGCTCGGTGCAGTCGAACTGCCTGTCGGTCGAGCCGCTCGACACCGAGTTCGGTGCCAAGCGGCAGATCAACCAGTCCACCTGCAACAAGGACTTCTCGTGCACGAAGGGCTTCTGCCCGAGCTTCGTGACGGTGGAAGGCGCACAGCTGAAGAAGCCGAAGGCGGTGGCCGTCGATGCCGGCGCGCTGCCCGAGGTGCCGCTGCCGGCGCTGCCCGCGATCGAACGCGCCTACGGCGTGCTCGTGACCGGCGTGGGCGGCACCGGCGTGGTGACGATCGGCGCGCTGATCGGCATGGCCGCGCACCTCGAGAACAAGGGCGTGACGGTGCTCGACGTGACCGGCCTCGCGCAGAAGGGCGGCGCCGTGATGAGCCACGTGCAGATCGCGCACGCGCCGGCCGACATCCACGCCACCCGCATCGCGATGGGCGAGGCGGATCTCGTGATCGGCGGCGACACGCTGGTGACCGCCAGCGACGAATGCACGTCGCGCATGCGCCACGGCGTAACCCGCGTGGTGGTGAACAGCGCGAAGACGCCGACCGCCGACTTCATCAAGAATCCGAAGTGGGCGTTCCCGGGCGCGAGCGCGGAGCAGGACATCCGCGCGGCGGCCGGCGAGGCCGTCGATCTCGTGGATGCGGACCAGTACGCGGCCGCGCTGCTCGGCGACACGATCTACACGAACCCGTTCGTGCTCGGCTACGCGTGGCAGCGCGGCGGGCTGCCGCTCACGCTCGCCTCGCTGACGCGCGCGATCGAGCTGAACGGCGTGCAGGTCGAGAAGAACCTGGCCGCCTTCGACTGGGGGCGCCGCGCCGCCCACGATCCGGCCAGCGTACGCGGCGCGCTCGCTGGCCGCCAGCCGGCCGGCGCCACGGTGATCGCGCTGCACACGAAGAAGGCCGTCGACACGCTGATCGCCACCCGCGTCGAGCAACTGACGCACTATCAGAACGCGGCCTACGCGGCGCGCTACGCGGCCGTGGTCGAGCGCGTGCGCGCGAGCGAGCGCGGCCTCGGCGGCGATTCGGCCCAGGAGCCGCTGACCGAAGCCGTGGCACGCAACCTCCACAAGCTGATGGCCTACAAGGACGAGTACGAGGTCGCGCGGCTGCAGTCGGATCCAGCCTTCCTGGCGCGCCTCGCCACGCAGTTCGACGGCGAGCTGAAGCTGCGCTACCACCTCGCGCCGCCGATCTTCGCGAAACGCGACGCACGCGGCCATCTCGTCAAGAAGACCTACGGCGCGTGGATGCTCACGGCGTTCCGGATGCTCGCGAAGCTGAAGGGCCTGCGCGGCACGGCGTTCGATCCGTTCGGCCGCACCGACGAGCGCCGCACCGAGCGCGCGCTGGTCGGCGAGTACGTGGCGCTGATCGACACGCTGCTCGGCACGCTCAGCGCGGAACGGCTGCCGCTCGCGCTCGAGCTGGCGAACCTGCCCGACGGCATCCGCGGCTACGGCCACGTGAAGGAGAACAACCTGCGCGCGGTGCGCGGCAAATGGGCGACGCTGCTCGCGCAGTGGCGGGACCCGGACGCGGTGACGCGGCACGTCGCCTGAACCCGACAAGACCTGAACCGGCCCGAACCGGCTGCCCGATGAAAAAACGCCACGCCCCCTCGGGGACGTGGCGTTTTTTCTTGACGCGCGCGGCGGGCGTCAGCCGCGCCGCGCGCCTCGCGTTCAGCGCCCGGCGCCGTTCACGTTGGCCGCGGCCACGGCCGTCATGTTGACGATACGGCGCACCGTGGCGGCCGGCGTCAGAATGTGCACGGGCCTGGCCGCGCCGAGCAGGAACGGGCCCACCGTCACGCCGTCGCCGCCCACCATCTTCAGCAGGTTGTAGGCGATGTTGGCCGCCTCGACGTTCGGCATGATCAGCAGGTTCGCCTCGCCCGACAGCGTGGTGCCGGGGAACGCGGCCTTGCGCACCACTTCCGACAGCGCGGCATCGCCGTGCATCTCGCCGTCCACTTCCAGCTGCGGCGCGCGCGCGGCAATCAGCTTGCGTGCTTCGGCCATGCGACGCGACGACGGCGACGGCGCGCTGCCGAAGTTCGAGTTCGACAGCAGCGCGGCCTTGGGCGTGATGCCGAAACGCTCGATCTCGGCGGCGGCCTGGATCGTCATGTCGGCCAGTTGCTCGGCGCTCGGCAGCTCGTTCACGTAGGTGTCGCACACGAACAGGTTGCGGCCCGGCAGCATCAGCAGGTTCATCGCCGCGAGGTGCTCGGCGCCCGGCGCGCGGCCCAGCACCTGCTCCACGTACTGCAGATGGCTGTGATACGTGTCGATCATGCCGCAGATCATGCCGTCGGCGTCGCCGAGGTGCACGAGGATCGCGCCGATCAGCGTGTTCGCCTTGCGCAGCGCGGCCTTCGCGACCTCGGGCGTGACGCCGTCGCGCGCGCCGAGCTCGTGATAGGCCTGCCAGCATTGCTGGTAGCGCGGATCGTCTTCCGGATCGACGATCTCGAAATCGGTGCCGGGGCGCAGCTTCGAGCCGATCTTCTTCAGGCGCATCTCCACCACCGCCGGGCGGCCGATGATGATCGGCTTGGCGATCTTCTCGGCCAGCACGAACTGCGCGGCGCGCAGCACGCGCTCGTCCTCGCCCTCGGCGAACACGATGCGCGCTTCCTTGGCCTTGGCGGCCGTGAACACCGGACGCATCACCATGCCGGTGCGGTAGACGGTGGCGCCGAGTTCCTCGCGATACGCGTCCATGTCGGCGATCGGGCGCGTGGCCACGCCCGAATCCATCGCAGCCTGCGCCACGGCCGGCGCGATCTTGATGATCAGGCGCGGGTCGAACGGCTTCGGGATCAGGTATTCCGGGCCGAACTCCAGCGAATGGCCCTCGTAGGCCTTCGCCACTTCCTCGCTCTGCTCGGTTTCCTGCGCGAGCTCGGCGATCGCGCGCACGCACGCGAGCTTCATCTCTTCCGTGATGGTGGTGGCGCCCGCGTCGAGCGCGCCGCGGAAGATGAACGGGAAGCACAGCACGTTGTTGACCTGGTTCGGGTAGTCCGAACGGCCGGTCGCGACGATCGCGTCGGGGCGCACGGCCTGGGCCGCCTCGGGGCGGATTTCCGGCTCCGGGTTGGCCAGCGCGAGGATCAGCGGCCGGGTGCCCATGGTCTTCACCATTTCCGGCTTCAGCACGCCGGCGCTCGAGCAGCCGAGGAACACGTCGGCGCCGTCGATCGCGTCGGCCAGCGTGCGTGCCTCGGTGTTGGCCGCGTAGCGCTGCTTGGACGGATCGAGCTGGCCGCGGCCTTCGTAGATCACGCCCTTCGAATCGGTCACCAGGATGTTCGACTTCGTGAGGCCGAGGTTCACGAGCAGGTCCAGACACGCGATCGCCGCGGCGCCCGCGCCCGAGCACACCAGCTTGACCGTGGCCAGATCCTTGCCGACCACCTTCAGGCCGTTCAGGATCGCGGCCGAGGCGATGATCGCGGTGCCGTGCTGGTCGTCGTGGAAGACCGGGATCTTCATGCGCTCGCGCAGCTTCTGCTCGATGTAGAAGCACTCGGGCGCCTTGATGTCCTCGAGGTTGATGCCGCCGAGGGTGGGCTCGAGCATCGCGATCGCGTCCACCAGCTTGTCGGGATCGGTCTCGGCCAGCTCGATGTCGAACACGTCGATGCCGGCGAACTTCTTGAACAGGCAGCCCTTGCCCTCCATCACCGGCTTCGAGGCGAGCGGGCCGATGTTGCCCAGGCCGAGCACGGCCGTGCCGTTGGTGATCACGCCCACGAGATTCGCGCGCGAGGTGTATTTCTGCGCGTCGAGCGGATCGGCGTGGATCGCCTCGCAGGCGGCCGCGACGCCCGGCGAATACGCGAGCGACAGGTCGTACTGGTTCGACAGCGGCTTGGTCGGCGTGACCGAGATCTTGCCGGGCTTCGGGTTCTGGTGATACGCGAGCGCGCTCTGCTTCAGTTGTTCATCCATGATGGGTCGAGTCTGATCGTGCGAGAAGGAAGGCGGATTTGTTGTGATGCCGGCACCCGGCAGCAGGCTGCGCCGGGGAGGTGCGATCGAGAGGGATGGTCGATGGCGGCGGGCGCGCGCCGGATGGGCGCGCCGTCGAACCTGCTGTCTGCGGGATGGGCAAGGAGACCAAGGTGCCGGACGGATTCTGATGGCCGGCAAGTGTACACCTCGGCCGGTGCGCGTGTTGCTGCACTGCCAGATACCGGGCATGCGGCGACAACGCGCCGCAGCCCCGCCCGGCGGGGCTCCCGGGCCGCCGCCGTCCTCGCGACGGCGCGATCCGCACGCGGGTTTCCACGCATGGCGCGCGCCGCACCCCTGCCGCCCGGGGCGCCGCCGAATCGAGCGCAGAATCGGGTAAAATGCGGGCCCACGCGCGCAGCGAAGCGCGGCCGCCAGCCGGCGCCCCCACCGGGCCCCGGTTCGCCCCGGCCGCCGTCCCGTCGCCGCGCCACGGCGCCCCGCGCCCGGCCTCCCGCTCATCACCCAAGGAATGCCCATGACAGGCTTCGATCGTCAAACGATCTCCGACACGACCGCCAAAATCCTGCTCGAAGTGCAGGCGGTGCACTTCAACGCCGAAAAGCCGTTCATCTTCACGTCCGGCTGGGCGAGCCCCGTCTACATCGACTGCCGCAAGCTGATCTCGTATCCGCGCGTGCGCCGCGGCCTGATGGAGATGGCGGAAGCGACGATCCTGCGCGACGTCGGCTTCGAGCAGATCGACGCGGTGGCGGGCGGCGAAACCGCCGGCATTCCATTCGCGGCCTGGATCGCGGACCGCATGATGCTGCCGATGCAGTACGTGCGCAAGAAGCCGAAGGGTTTCGGCCGCAACGCGCAGATCGAAGGCCATCTCGAGGAAGGCTCGCGCGTGCTGCTGGTGGAAGACCTGACCACCGACAGCCGCAGCAAGATCAACTTCATCAACGCGCTGCGCACCGCCGGCGCCGAGGTGAACCACTGCTTCGTGCTGTTCCACTACAACATCTTCAAGGAAAGC
>JASLEG010000387.1 GCA_030151225.1 Burkholderia sp.
GCCTAAGGTTGGCTACCATGAACAGTATGGTCCACTCCGAGTTTGCTCATCAGCTCGGAGTGGTTTTTCAGATGGTTTCAATAAAGTAGCTTGTTCTTCGGGACCCTCCCCTGTCAGTTCAAAACGAAGAAACAGTTCTCAGCTCCTTGTTCAGTAGGAGTCTACTTTAATACACTGAACAACCATCTGAAAAACGAACACTCGGGTCCGGAACCGAGCTAATCCGATGCGTGCAGGACTTAGAATAGGAACATAGTTGAGTCGTAGGTGAGTCGGTTATCCAACAGATCGTATAGGTACACGGACTACACGTCCATCCCGGAAGATTGCGGGTAACTACTTGCATCTATTTGACAACAGACTTGACCAACTTCTGAGTTTCTGATACATTTCGGTTGACTGCCGTGAACAGCGCGGCACCCTAATTCTTTTCCAAGTTGGTCGGCACCGGGGGAGCGAAGCAGATAATCCTCTGTGGTTAGTAATGATCCCTGTTGATGGGACTTGGACTGAGTTGACTGCCGAGAATAGAGCGGCAATCTCAGTGAATGGCTCGGCTGTCGTCGAGGCGACAGAAAAAATAGCCCGTAGACTCCATAAGATCCTGTTTGAGTGAGATCCGAGCCATTCACTGAGATTCAAATCCTTTCGTTAGCCATTGATAGGGGAAACATTGGGTTTCGCCTGAACCCTTGGCTAGTGTCAGGTTGGCCGTCGAGAACAGTTCGACGTTTCGCCCTGGGCTTCGGCCTGGGGCGATTTTACTTAATTTATTCTTTTTTGTTTAGCTATGTCAGAAGAGAAACAAACCTCGTACAAACAAGTCATTCTTGTTCGTACAGATATAAAGATGGGTAAGGGTAAAATCGGTGCCCAAGTAGCGCATGCTAGTATGGCTGCACTCCTGGAAAGTGCTGGCTATTATCCTGGTAAGAGCAACTGTTGTATCGACGTTGGTAATAGTCGAGTTGGCAATTGGCTGGACGGAGCGTTCACCAAAGTTTGTTTGAAAGTGGATAGTGAAGAAGCTTTACATTCTTATCAAGAAGCTGCTAAGCAGCGTGGCCTGCTTACTGGGCTTATTCGGGATAACGGTACTACTGTTTTCCATGACGTGCCTACCTACACCTGTCTGGCAATTGGGCCAGGCACTTGTGAAGAAATTGACGAGATCACTGGCTCGTTGAAACTACTGTAATTTTTTAACTGGAGCAAATATGTTTACATCGCATCAAAAGACGGTCAACGTTAATCGTGAAAGCCTGATCACTGTTCTTGAAGAGAATCTGGAACAACACCGGAAGGAATTCAAGGAAGCTGTTGCAGCCTACCGCAATAAGATCAGCAAGGATCTTGAAGCTGCAATTCACGATATTGATCGTGCTGAAACGAACAAGGAAATTCAATCAGTCCGTGTTCATTTCAACTTCCCGCCGAACTACGAAAACGAGTATGTTGAAGCAATTGATATGCTTCGTTTCTCGGTGGATGAAACGATTCAACTTGACCATCAAACGTTCAAGGCTTACGTCAAGAACGAATGGGCTTGGACGAATCAATTCAAAACGCTTGCAGCAAGTTATAGTATGTAACAATTAGTTAAAGTCTCTTGACAAAATGGCCGTAGGTTTGTTAAACTACGGTCATCAAATGCAAGATTAGTTTAGTGCCAAAATAACTGGTTTCCACCCAGTAGTCGAGAGTTGGATTCTCTCATCTTGCTCCATCACTTCAATTTGAAGTGATTAACAACGTCTAAGCAGAGTTGTTGAAATTCTTCTAATGTAAGATTAGATTTAGCAATATTTGCTTCTTTGCAAACAATATTACAATTTTCTAAAGTATTTTTTCCACCCCGGCTCCTAGCTACAAGATGGTCTAAATGATAAGATTTTCCAATTTCTAAATCAATAGGGCGTCCGGTTAGAAAGCACTTTCTATTATTTAGTTCAAATTTTTCTATAAGAGCTTCAGGAGTAAAATTTCTATCCGCAATTTGACCTCGTTCTTCAGAACTAAATTTTTGAATTCCTAAGAGAAATTTCTTTTTAATCTTCGTAGATAATTGTTTAAATGTTTCAATTTTATGTGAGAGTATGCCACGCATTCTCGATCTACTCTCCCTTTTTCTAGCAAGTGTTTTATCTTTCTGCCCCTCACCTAGGTGGTACGCTATCGTTCCTTTAGAACATCCAAGACGTTTTTGTATTTCTCTGTAGCTAAAGCCTTCTGCATGTAATGCTAAAATTTGATTTTTGTATATTGACATTTGCGGTTCGAACTAATATATAGTTATTATAACTCGAACCAAATAAAAAAACGTAATGGCCTAAAGAGCGACAATGATTAATGACTTAAATACTACTTCTGTAACTCAATTTTTACCTTCACTGTACCAGGTACCAAATACAACCCCGGTTAAAAATAAGCTGGAAGGCAACGCCAGACTACACGTCTTTACAGCGTACTTTAATCACAACCAATCAGAAAACGTAAAGACTAATTTTTTACGTTTTCAAAAACACATGCAAGAACTTGGTGTTACCCTGCATGTCGTTGAGGTTGTATTAAACAACGCACCTTTCGAAGTTACAAATCCAAACGTTAAGACTCATACACAGCTTAGGGCGAAGTATGAACTCTTTCGTAAAGAAAATGTTCTTAACATTGCTATCCGCAAGGCTCTTGAAACGTTTAAGGATGACATCGATTTCCTTGCTTGGGTAGATGCTGATATCCGATTCGTGAGTGAGACAGTTGTACAGGATACGATCAATCAGTTGCATCGTCATAAAGTGGTTCAAATGTGGTCACGAGCTATTGATTTAGATCCTGACAATCATCCACTCGTGTTTGGTAATAATGAAGGTTCTGTTGTTAAATCGTTTGCTTGGAATTACGTCGAGGACGGATTAGAGGCAAAGCCTAAAGGCGGTTACTCGACAATTTGGCATCCTGGATACGCTTGGGCAATTACTCGTGAAGCGTATGAAGAAATGGGCGGTTTCTTTGACATTTCTATTCTCGGTGCTGGTGACCATCATATGGCAATGGCTTTCGTGGGTAAATCCGAAGGCTCGATTCATGGTGGTACCACTCAGAATTATCAAGATCGTGCTTTTGAACATTTGGCACGTATCGAACAAGTAATTAATGGCGATCTTTGTTACATCGACGGCCTTGTGTTGCATTATTGGCATGGTCGCAAGGGAGATCGCAAGTACGTAGAACGTTGGTCTGTCTTGGTTGACAATAAGTTTGAACCTGGATATGATCTCTATCGAAGACCTGTGGCATGTTGGAATTGACTGATCGAAATCCAAAACTTCGTGATGACATTCGAGCTTACATTAGACAACGCAATGAAGATTGCAACACTTTGAAGTAAATTAACCGGAGCATAAAATGGCTGATACTGATAACACCCAAACCCCCGCAGCAGTTACTGATGTCGAAAACGCTGTGACTCAAGCTGCAACTGACGTGGCTACGACTGTCGCTACTGGCACTGTTGATGCAGTTGCAACTCAAGCTGATGCAGCAGTGAATACCGCTGTTGACGCAGTGGATTCGGCAGCGTCGACTGCCGTGGATGATGCAAAGCAAGCTGTCGATACGGCAGTGCATCTCTCGCTGATTACGGAATTCGAAACGAAGGTTCGTGCAATTGGCGGTGATATCGAATCCTTCTTCAAAAAGATGGTCGATGACGTTAAGGCTGCAATCGCTAAGCTGTAATTGATGTACACCGCCAGGGGTTCCTCGGCGGTTCTATTCCCTTGTTGAGAATTGGTATAAGTATTATGGGAAGAAACATAACTTAACTTTGCCAAATCCAAAAAGGGGCTTCCATGTCGGTAATCCATATCGTGACCCTGCTCTCCCAGGTCGCAATAATCTCGGCGCTCGTACTGTATATCGCAGGCGGTAGCCTCGAAATGTATTTCCGCAGTATTTGTTTCGACTTCGATTTTGACCTTGCCGCCAAACGCGACAAGGCGTTTGCGTTCCGTCATCTGAAGTACCCGAACTGGGAATCCTTCTGGTGCTGGACGATCCGAAAGATTGTCGAATTCGCTGTCATCG
>JASLEG010000181.1 GCA_030151225.1 Burkholderia sp.
CACCGGCATCCACCCCGGCGGCGAGCTGCGCGAGCCGCCCCTGCATGGTCTCGATGTGGCGCCAGGCGGCGTCGTGCAGCGGATGTTCGGCGCGCCAGCGCTCGAAACCGGCGGTGAGCGCGGTGTCGCGGGCGCCCGCGCCCTGCAGGTCCACCCACCATTCCACGGCGCGCCGCGCGATGTCCGGCGGGATCGCCGGCCGTGCGTCCTGATTCATCGGCTCGAACTCACGCGCTCACACCGCCATCGCGAAGAAGCACTGCGCGGCGGCCTTCACCAGATGGCGCTTGACCGTGGCCAGCGAGATGCCGAGCTCCGCGGCGATCTCGGTCTGGGTCAGCCCGTCGAGCTGGGACAGCAGGAAGGCGCGCTTGGCGAGCACCGGCAGGCCGTCGAGCAGCCGGTCGATCTCCAGCAGCGTCTCGAGCACCAGCGCGCGCGTCTCGGGCGACGGCGCCACCGGCTCGGGCTGGGCGGCGAGCGCCTCCAGATAGGCCAGTTCGAGCTGCTCGCGGCGCCAGTGGTTGTACAGCACGCGCTGCGCCACGGTGGTCAGGAACGCGCGCGGCTCCTCGGCCCCGATCGGCTCCTCGCGCGCCAGCAGCCGCAGGAACGTGTCGTGAGCGAGGTCGGCGGCACGATGCGCGCAGCCGAGCTTGCGCCCGAGCCAGCGCTGCAGCCAGGCGTGATGGCCGCTGTAAAGCGCATCGACTTCGCTGTGCAGGAGCAGTGTGTTGGCCGACATCGGAGGTCCCCGGCGCGGGTCGCGCTGGCAATCGTCATGTAAATGAGAATGATTATTATATACAACACCAAAAATATCTCGAAATAAATCTGTCAGCTTCGGGGGCTTGACGTGCGGAAACGAGACAGCAACGAAGGCGGAGGGAGAACGACGGGGAGACGGCGTGGGAAAACCGGCGCGGCAAGGCCGGCGGGAGCGCGGCCGGCGCGCCGGGTTCAGGCGGCGGCAGCGACGGCCGCCCCTGCGGCGGCGTCGGCGAACCGTACCTCGACGGCCAGCCCGCGCCCGGCCGGGCCGTCGCCGAGCCGCACCGTGGCGTGATGCTGCTCGGCGATGCGCTTGACGATCGACAGGCCCAGCCCGCTGCCCGATTCGGCCACGCCCTGCGCGCCCTCGCCGCGATAGAAGCGCTCGAACACGCGCGCGCGGTCGGCCGCGGCGATGCCGGGGCCGGTGTCGCACACCTCGATCACGGGCGCGCCGCCCGCGTCGCGCCGGGTGCGCACGTCCACGCTCGCGCCGGCGCCCGCGTAGCGGATCGCGTTGTCCACCAGGTTGTTGAGCAGCACCCGCAGCGTGTCGGCATTGCCGGGCACCAGCAGCGCGCCCTCGCCCACCGCGCCGAGATCGACGTGGCGCGCGTCGGCCACCCGCGCGCGGTCGCCCACCACCGAGCGCGCCAGCGCGGCGAGATCGACGCTGCGATGCGGCGCCGTCTGCTGATCGGGCTCGAGGCGCGCGAGCGTCAGCAGCTGCTCGGCCAGATGCCCGAGCCGGGTGGTGCCGGACTGGATCTGCGCCACGATGCGCGCGCGCTCGGCGTCGCCGGTGGCGCGCCCGAGCAGCTGCGCCTGGATCGACAGCCCCATGATCGGCGTGCGCAGCTCGTGCGCGGCGTCGGCGATGAAGTGCCGCTGCAGCGTGAACGACTCGTCGAGCCGCGCGAGCAGGTCGTTGATCGCGCTGGCCAGCGGCTTGACCTCGTCGGCCACGGCGTCGGTATCGAGCGGATCGAGATGGGTGGCGTGGCGCTGGCGCAGGCCGTCGGCGATCATGCGCAGCGGCCGCAGCCCGTAACCCACGCCGAACCACAGCGCGATGGCGAGCAGCGGCAGCAGCGACAGCACCGGCCACAGCAGATGGATCGCGATGCGCGCGAGCGCGTCCCAGCGCGCCGTGCGCGGCTGCGCCACGCGGATCGTGGTGCCGGCGCTCTCGCGCACGTAGGTGTGCCAGCTCTGGCCGTTCGCCTCGAGCTTGGCCATGCCCGGCGGGCCCGGCGGCGGCAGCACGATGCCGGGATCGGTCGTGAACACCAGCTGCCCGCCGCGCCAGAGCTGCAGCATCACGTCGTCGGCGTCGTTGAGCTTGCGGGCGTGCGGTGTGCCGCCGTGCCCCGAGAACGCCGGCAGCCCGTGCGGATTGATCTCGATCTGGTGCGACACGCTGCGGATCTGGTCGTCGAGCAGGAAATCGAGCTCGCGCACCGCGGCCCAGTAGGTGCCGGCGCTGGCCAGCAGGCCCACCACGCAGGCGGCAGGCAGCAGCCACATCAGCAGCCGGCCGCGCAGCGAGCCCACCAGCCGGCGCAGCGGCTTGACGCGGCCGGGATTCACGCGGCCGCCTCGCCGATCCGGTAGCCCACGCCGCGCACGGTCAGGATCGCCACGTGGCCGAGCTTCTTGCGCAGGTTGTGGATGTGCACCTGCACCGCGTTGCTCTCGACTTCCTCGCCCCAGCTGTACAGCCGCTCCTCGAACTGCTCGCGCGAGATCACCGCGCCGGGGTCCACCATCAGCTCGTGCAGCATCACGAATTCCTTCGGCGACAGCGCCACCTCGTCGCCCGACAGCCACACCTGGTGGCGCACCGGGTCGAGCCGCAGCGCGCCGGCCGACAGCGTGGTCCGGGCGCGGCCCGCGTGGCGGCGGTTCACGGCGCGAATGCGCGCCAGCAGCTCCTCCAGCACGAAGGGCTTGACGAGGTAGTCGTCGGCGCCGGCGTCGAGCCCGGCGATGCGGTCGCTCACCGCGTCGCGCGCCGTGATCACGATCGCGGGCAGCGCGTCGTCGCGGCGGCGCAGCCCGCTCAGCAGCGCGAGGCCGTCCTTGCCCGGCAGCCCGAGATCGAGCAGCAGCAGCCCGTAGGGCGTGGTGCGCAGCGCGAGCGTGGCCGCGTCGCCGTCGCGCACCCAGTCCACCGCGAAGCCTTCGTGGCGGAGTCCTTCCTCGAGCCCGCTGCCGATCAGCGGATCGTCCTCGACGAGCAATACGCGCATGGTGCCTGTTTCCTTCGAATGCCTGGCGGGCGCGCGGCCGATCCGGCACCCGATAGCCGCGCATCTTAGGCAGCGCTGCCTTAGCGCCGCCTTAGCAGCGCTCGGCCGGGCTCCGGGGGCCGGAGCGGCGTGCCGTGGCACCTCGCCACGTCCGGCGATCGGGGCGCGAACGTTAAGCCTCCCTTAATGCTGGCCCCAACAGAATCCGCCACTCGGTCTTCGTCGTCGCATCCGATCCACAGGAGTCCAGATTGCCCCGAGCCTTTCCCTTTCCGCCGCGTCGTGTCGGCGCCGTGCTTGCCTCGGCGTGCCTGCTGGCGAGCGCGGGCTGCGCGTCGTACCGGCCGCAGCCGCTCGCGCACACGGCCAGCTTCGTCGGCACGAACGGCCTCGCGCGGCTCGTGATCGATCCGGCGCGCATGCCGCTGCCGGCGCTGGCCGCCCATCGCTTCGATCCGTCCGACGGTTTCGACATCGACGAGATCGCGATGCTGGCCGTGGCCAACGATCCCGACCTGCGCCTCGCGCGCGACGACCTGGGCATCGCGCGGGCGCAGGCGTTCGCGGCCGGCCTGCTGCCCGATCCGCAGATCAGCGTGTCGAGCGACTACCCCGGCCAGGTGGGCCTCGCGCGGGCGTTCTCGTACGGGCTGGCGATGGACGTGATGGCGATCGTCACGCGCGCCGCGAACCGCAAGGCCGCCGACGCGAACACGCGCAAGACCGACCTCGCGCTGCTGTGGCAGGAATGGCAGGTGGTGACGCAGGCGCGCCAGCTGTTCGTGAAGGCGCGCTTCCAGGACGCGGTGCTGCCGCTGGCCGACGCGCAGCGCGAACTCGCACGCACGCGCCTCGCGCATCTGCGGGACGCGCTCGCGCGCCACGACACGACCGACGACGTCGCCACCGCGGCGCGGCTCGCCTGGGCCGACGCGAGCCGGCAGGACGACGACCTGCGCCGCGCGCGCGAGCAGACCCATCACGACCTGAACCTGCTGCTCGGGCTCGCGCCCGACGTGACGCTGCAACTGGTGGGCGAGCCCGGCGACGACGGCGCCGCCACGCTGCCTTCCGACGCGGCGCTCGATGCCGCCCTGGCCGCGCTGCCGTCGCGCCGGCCCGACCTGATCGCGCTCGAGGCCGGCTACGCGGCGCAGGAGCAGAAGCTGCGCGCGGCCGTGCTGAACCAGTTTCCGAACCTGCAGGTGGGCTTCAATCGCGCTCGCGACACGTCAGAGATCTATACCAGCGGCTTCCAGATCAATTTCTCGCTGCCGGTGTTCAACCGCAATCGCGGCAACATCGCGATCGAGACGGCCACGCGCCGGCGCCTCGCCGACGAATACGCCGCGCGCCTGAACGCGGCCTGCGCCGACGTCGCCCACCTGCGCGCCGATACCGCGCTTGCCGCCGCGCAGCTCGCGCGCTCGGAAGCGGCACTGCCGGCGCTCGATGCCGCCGCGACCCGCGCGCGCGATGCCTACGCCACGCACGCCATCACGATGCAGCAGATGAACGACGCGGCGAGCGCGGCGCTGGCCCGGCACATCGACGCGGCCACGCAGCGCGAAGCGCTGGCCGAGCAGCGCATCGGCCTGCAGGCGCTGCTCGGTTCGGCGCTGGCCGAGCCGGACGGCAAGGACACGGCGCGCGCCGAAGCCTCGCTTCCGCCCGGCCCGCCACGCAACGCCTGCGCGGCGATGCCGGCGGAACTCGCCGCCGCTTCGTCGTCGCCGTCACCTTCGCCCGTTTCCCGTTGACCGCCGTGTCGCGACGCGCCGCGCGTCGCGCCGCCCCTACCCCGCTCACGCTACCGACCATGTCCTCTCCGTTTCCGTCCCGCGCCGTGCTCTCGGCGCTTGTCCTGCTGCCGGCGCTCGGCGCCGCGCTCGCGCCGGGCCTTGCCCGCGCCGACGCGCCCGCCACGGTGGCCGTGGTGCTCGCGCCCGTCACGCGCGGCACCGTCGCCGATCAGATCAGCGCCTATGGCGTGGTGGCCGCCTCGGCCGACAACGCACCGAGCGTGAGCCTGCCCTACGTGGCGCGCGTCACGCGCGTGCTCGTGCAGCCGGGCCAGCGCGTCGCGCGCGGCGCCGGGCTGTTCGTGGTGGAAGCCGATCCCGCCGCCGTGACCGCGCTGACCCAGGCGCAGAGCGCCGCGAAGCTGGCCCGCGACGAGCGCGTCCGCACCGAGGCGCTGCTGCACGACGGCCTCGCCACCGCCTCGCAACTGGCCACCGCGCGCAAGGCCGACACCGACGCGCAGCAGGCGCTGGCCGCGCAGACGCGGCTCGGCCTCTCGATCGGCCCGCACACGGTGCCCGCGCCGGCCGACGCCGTGGTCTCGCAACTGAGCGCGACCAGCGGCGATCAGGTGCAGGCCGGCGCTCCGCTCGCGCAGCTGATCGGCGCGAGCGGCGATGGTCACGGCAGCGCGCCGGCGGCCAACGTCATGCTCGGCGTCGAGCCGGCAGACGCGGCCACGCTGCGCCCCGGCGACACGCTCGCGATCCGCGCCCTGTCCGCGCGCGCCGGCGCGCCGGTGGCCGGCCGCATTACCGTGGTGGGCGCCTCGATCGACCCGCAGAGCCAGCTCGTGGACGTCGGCGCCGCCGTGCCGCTGGCCGGCACCGCGCTGATCCCGGGCACCCGCGTGCGCGCCGACATCGCCGCGCACCCCGGCACCTGGTGGATCGTGCCGCGCGCGGCCGTGCTGCGCGACGCGCACGGCGCCTGCGTGTATCAGGTCAGCCCCGACCGGCACGCGCATCGCATCGCCGTGAGCGTGCGCGTGGAGAACGACGACGGCTACGGCGTGGACGGCCCGCTGCACGCCGGCTGGCCGCTCGTGACCTCGGGCAACTACGAGCTCGCCGACGGCGCGGCCGTGCGCAACGCCGGAGGCGCGCAACCATGAAGGCAGGCCAATGGATGCAGGCGCATCGCCGCTCGCTGCTGTTCGTGATCGCGCTGCTCGCGATCGGCGGCGCACTGACGGCGCTGCGGCTGCCGATCTCGCTGTTCCCGAACGTGGCGTTCCCGCGCGCGGTGGTGTCGCTCGACGCCGGCGACCGCCCCGCCGAGCAGATGGCGGCGCTCGTCACGATGCCGGTGGAGGAGGCGCTGCGGCGCGTGCCGAACGTTCAGGATGTCGAATCGAGAACCAGCCGCGGCGCGGCCGAGATCTCGCTGAACTTCGGCTGGGGCACCGACATGGCACAGGCCACGCTGCAGGCGCAGGCCGCGATCGCCGAGATTCTCTCCACGCTGCCGTCCGGCACCTCCATGCAGGTGCGCCGCATGGATCCGACCGTGTTTCCGGTGATCGCCTACAGCCTCACCTCGACCACGCAGTCGCCGTCGCAGTTGCGCGATCTCGCGCAGTTCCAGCTGCGCCCGCTGCTGTCCGCAGTGGGCGGCGTGGCGCGCGTGGACGTGACCGGCGGCACGCAGGACGAGCTGCAGGTGGCCGTCGATCCGCAGCGCCTGGCGGCCTGGAAGCTGTCGCTGGCCGACGTGTCGCGCGCGGTGGGCGCCGGCAACGTGCTGATGGCGACTGGCCGCATCGAGGATCACGACAAGCTGTACCTGGTGGTGGCCGACGCCGCCTTCGGCGGCCTCGACGCGCTGCGCAACGTCGTGGTGGCCGCCAGCGGCGGCACCCAGGTGCGGCTCGGCGACGTGGCCAGCGTCACGCACGGCACCGTGCCGCAATGGATCCGCGTGACGGCCGACGGCCACGACGCCGTGCTCGTGAACGTCTATCAGCAGCCCGGCGCGAACAGCGTGGCGATGGCCGCCGCGATCCGCGCGAAGCTGGCCGATTTCGCGAAGCAGATGCCGCCCGGCGTGCATCTGGCCAACTGGTACGACCAGAGCGAGCTGGTGGTGGCGTCCGCCTCGAGCGTGCGCGACGCGATCCTGATCGGCGTGCTGCTGGCGGCGGCCACGCTGTTCGTGTTCCTGCGCAACCTGAAGATCACGCTGATCGCCGTGGCGCTGGTACCGATCGTGATGGCCGCCACCATCCTGCTGCTCGACGTGGCCGGGACGGGCTTCAACATCATGACGCTGGGCGGCATGGCCGCCGCCGTGGGCCTCGTGATCGACGACGCGATCGTGATGATCGAGCACATCGCGCGGCGCCTGCGCGAGCCGGGCGAGCACGGTTTCCACGGCCGCGTGATGCGCGCCGCGCTGGAATTCACGCGGCCGCTGGCCGGTTCCTCGGCGGCCACGCTGATCATCTTCGTGCCGCTGGCGTTCCTGTCGGGCGTGACCGGCGCGTTCTTCAAGGCCTTGTCCGTCACCATGGCGAGCGCGCTGCTGATCTCCTTCCTCGTCACCTGGCTCGCGATCCCGATCCTGTGCGACCGCTGGCTCACCGCGAAGGACGCCGAGGAACATCCCGAATCGCGGCTGGCCGCCTGGCTGAACCGGCGCTACGCGGCGCTCGTCGCGCGCCTGAGCGCGCGGCCGCTGCGGGTGCTGCTCGGCGTGATCCCGCTGCTGGCCGCCTCCGCGTTCGCCTACACGCAGGTGGGCAGCGGCTTCATGCCGTCGATGGACGAAGGCGGCTTCGTGCTCGACTATCACACCGCGCCCGGCACCTCGGTCACGGAAACGGACCGGCTCGTCAAGCAGATCGAGGCCATCGTGCGCGCCAATCCGAACGTCGATACCTACTCGCGGCGCACCGGCGCCGGCCTCGGCGGCGACCTCAACGAGCCGAACAAGGGCGACTTCTTCATCCGCCTCAAGTCGGGCAAGCGCGAGCCGGCCGACAAGGTGATGGAGGAGATCCGCGCCGACGTCGACACCCGGGTGCCGGGCGTGAGCATCGAGCTCGCGCAGCTGATGGAGGACCTGATCGGCGACCTGACCGCCGTGCCGCAACCGGTGCAGATCAAGATCTACGCCGACGACACACGCGTGCTAGACGCCACCGCGCAGCGCGTGGCCGCGCGCATCGGCCGGGTCGCCGGCATCGTGGACGTGAACGACGGCATCAACCCGGCCGGCGACGCGCTCGACCTGCACATCCGCCCCGATGCCGCCGCCGCCGAGGGCATGGACCCGCAGGCGATCGCGCAGCAGGTGTCGGACATGGTGCAGGGCGCGGTGGCCACGCAGTATCAGGTGGGGCCGAAGACGATCGGCGTGCGCGTGCATGTGGCCGGCGCGCGGCACCTGACCGACACCGCGCTCGGGCGCCTGCCGATCCGCGCGCCCGACGGCCACCTGTTCGCGCTCGCACGCGTGGCCGCGCCCGAAGCCGTGAGCGGCCAGCCCGAGATCAGCCGCGACAACCTCAAGCGCATGGTGGCCGTGACCGCGCGCATCGATGGCCGCGACCTCGGCTCGACGATCGCCGACGTGCAGCGCGCGCTGGCCACGCCCGCGCTGCTGCCGAAGGGCGTGTATTACGAGCTGGGAGGGCTGTACCAGCAGCAGCAGATCGCGTTTCGCGGGCTGCTGGCCGTGTTCGGCGCCGCGCTCGCGCTGGTGTTCGCGCTGCTGCTGTTCCTGTACGAGCGGCTGCGCATCGCGCTGGCCGTGCTGGCCATGCCGCTGCTCGCGGCCGGCGCCGTGTTCGTGGGGCTGTGGCTGACCGGCATCGAGCTGAACATCTCCGCGATGATGGGCATGACGATGATCGTGGGCATCGTGACCGAGGTGGCGATCTTCTACGTGTCCGAATTCCGCTCGCTCGTGCAGGAGCACGGCATGCCGGCCGGCGAGGCGCTGATCGTGGCCGGCCGCAACCGGCTGCGGCCGATCGCGATGACCACCATCGCCGCGATCCTGGCGCTGCTGCCGCTGGCGTTCGCGCTGGGTCAGGGCTCGGCGATGCAGCAGCCGCTGGCGGTGGCGATCATCTCGGGGCTGGTAGTGCAGCTGCCGCTGGTGCTGGTGGTGTTGCCGGTGCTGTTGCGGGTGTTGTTGAGGCGGGAGATGGGCGGCGAAGGTTGACGACAGCGTCCAGCGCTCAGCGCCGCGCGCCCCCGAACGTCGCCTCCGTCACCTCCGCGATGAAATCGATCACGGCCCGAATCGGCGGCGCATGCCGCAGGTCCGCATGCACCACCAGCCAGATCTCGGGCTGGAAGCGCTCGCCGTCGAGCGGCAGGCGCTGCAAGGCCGGATCGGCGTCGCCCATGAACACCGGCAGGCCCGCCACGCCGATGCCGGTGCGCGCCGCCGCCTGCTG
Source organism: Burkholderia sp. (assembly GCA_030151225.1). Lineage (GTDB taxonomy): Bacteria > Pseudomonadota > Gammaproteobacteria > Burkholderiales > Burkholderiaceae > Burkholderia. Next base: position 9,235 of record JASLEG010000181.1, read on the forward strand.
CGTGGTGATGTCGCTGACCTCGCAGGCCATCGCCCGGCCGCGCGCGATCGCCTGCAGCCATTTCTGCTGGGGCATCTCGGCCAGTTGCGCCTCGTAGCCGATGAAGGCCCAGGCCTCGGGCGTGGCCGCGTGCGCGTAAGCGTGACTCGCGTAGAGCCCGAACGGCATCTCGCCGAGCTTGCGTACCACGTTGCGCGGCTCGTCGGGGCGCAGCAGGCGCACCGCGATGTCGGCCTCGCGCCGGCCGAGCGAGACGCGCTGCGCCTGACTCGCCAGCGACAGCCGAATCCCGGGGTGGCGCTGCGCGAACGCATACAGATGGGTGGCGAAGAAATTGTTGGCGAGCACCGGCGGCACGCTGACCGTCACCACGCCGTGCATCGGCATCCGCTCGGCCAGCGCGAAGCGCTCGATCGCCAGCGCGGCCTCCTCCACGGTGCCCGCCAGCGCGAACACGTGCTCCCCCGCCGCCGTGAGCCGACACGCACGCGGCAGGCGGTCGACCAGCCGCAGTTCGAGTTCGGCCTCGAGCGCGCCCAGGCGCCGGCCGACGGTCACGTGATCGACGCCGAGCCGGCGCGCGGCCGCCGACAGGCTGCCCGCCTGCGCGACGGCCATGAAGTGGCGAAGATTTTCCCAATCGAACATCGGTGCGATTTCTCACGGAACATGTGCGGAATTTGGGAATATTCGCACACATCCGATTTGTCTACGCTGGGCGCTTTCCCGTTTCCAAGGAACGCCGATGCGCACCGCCTCCCCTCCCCGTCCCGTGTGGATCCTGCTCGCCACCTGCCTCGGCTTCGTGGCCGTGCTGGTGGACGTCAGCGTCGTGAACGTGGCGCTCGACCGCCTGCGCGACGCGTTCGGCGCCGGCATCACGGATCTGCAATGGGTGGTCAACGCCTACGCGCTGGTGTTCGCGGCCTCGCTGCTGATCGCCGGCGCGCTCGGCGACCGGCTCGGCGCGAAGCGCATGCTGCTGGCCGGCTACGCGGTGTTCACGCTGGCCTCGGTGGCCTGCGGGCTCGCGCCGTCGATGCCGGCGCTGATCGTGGCGCGGCTCGTGCAGGGCGTGGGCGCGGCGCTGCTGGTGCCGAACTCGCTCGCGGTGCTGCGCCTCGCCTTTCACGGCGAGGCGGCACGCGGCCGCGCGATCGGCTGGTGGAGCGCCGGCGGCGGCATCGCGCTGGCGGCCGGCCCGCTGATCGGCGGCCTGCTGGTGGCCGCGAGCGGCTGGCGCAGCATCTTCCTGATCAACCTGCCGGTGGGCATCGCCGGCTTCTGGCTGGCCGCGCGCTGCGCGCCCGACACCGCGCCGCAGCGCGGCCGCAGCCTCGACCTGCCGGGCCAGGCCGCCGGCGCGATCGCGCTCGCGGCGCTGACCTTCGCGGCCACGGAGGCGGGCGCGCTGGGCTGGAAGGATCCGATCGTGGCGGGCGCGTTCGTGCTGTGCGTGCTGGCGGCCGCCGCCTTCGTGCGGATCGAGGCGCGCAATCCCGCGGCGATGCTGCCGGCCGCGTTGTGGCGCAGCCGCACCGTGCGCTGCGCCACGGCGCTGGGCATGATCGCGAACCTGGTGTTCTACGGCGTGGTGTTTGCGCTGAGCCTGCTGTTCCAGACGGGCTGGCATCTGTCGCCGCTGGCCACCGGCCTGGCGTTCCTGCCGATGATGGGGATCCTGATGGTGATGAACGTGGCGGCGGGACGGCTCGCGAGCCGGCTCGGCGCGCGGGCGCTGGCCACGATCGGCCTGCTGGTGTCGGCGCTCGGCTATCTGGCGATGTGGCCGGCCATCGCGGCGCAGTCGCCGTGGCTGATGGTGCTGCCGATGCTGGCCGCCGGCGGCGGCATCGCGCTGACGATTCCCACCATCACGCACGCCACGCTCGCGGCGGCCAGCAGCGCGCAGTCGGGCGTGGCCTCGGGCCTGCTGAACGCGGCGCGGCAGATGGGCGGCGTGATCGGCGTGGCGCTGTTCGGCTTTCTCGTGCGCGGCACCGATGCGGGCGCGCTCGCCCACGGCATGGTGCGGGCACTCGGCACGTCCGCGCTGCTCCTGCTGGCCGGCGCGGCCACGGCCTGGTTCAATCTGGCGCGCCCCGCAGCGCACGTCGGCAAGGCGGCTGAGGCGCTGCGCGGGGCGGCCTGCGATCGTCCGCTGTCGTGAGCGGGGCGGCGCACGATCGGCGCGCGCGTCGCGCGCACTCGACGCGTGGCCATCAGTGATGCGTGTACAGGCCGTCGCGCGCATCTGCGGCGTGCGAGAGCGCCACGCCGCTCTGCATCGACGCGACCGGTGCATAGCCGTAGCCGGAGGCATCACGTGCCGGGGCCGGAGCCGGGGCTTGCGCCGTTGTCGCCACGGCATTCTGCGCGTGAATCTTCGCCTCGGCGGCCTCGATGTCCGCCGGGTAGTTGTTCGAGTTGTGCGCCGGGTCGTAGCCGGCGTGCTCGAGGCGCACGAGCTCGGTGCGCACGCTGTCGCGCGAGGTCAGATGCGTGACGTCGGCGTGGGCGATGCCGGACAGCGAGGCGAATGCGGCAAGGGCGAGAATGGGGGCGATCAGCTTCTTCATGACAGGACTCCTGATGATGGTCCGAGGTGACTCTCGGGTTGAGGGAACGGAAGCGGCACGTCGAGTGCCTTCGGTGCTGCTTCAGGACCCATCATCGGGCTGCACGGATTAAGTCGAGCTTAACGGCCCGCGCACCACCGGCATGGCGCGTGTAACGAATTGTTCGCCAGCCCGCCGAAACCGGATCGCAAGCTTCGCTCAAGCTGCGAGCCCGCGCGGTGGCGCCGCGATCCATCCCGCTCGCGCACTCATGTGGAGACTGTCGTGCCCCCGATGCCAACGCTGCCAATACCGCCCACGCCGCGCGCCTGCGGAACAAGGTTCCTCCCGTCACGCCCGCGTTCCGGGGCGATCAGGATCCCGACCACCACCGTCGGCGACACCGGCGCCGACTATCTGGCCGTGCACGCGGGCCACGGCACCGCGGCCGGCGATCGCGCCACCGAGGCGCTCGGCATGGGCTTCCAGCTCGGCGTGCTGGCCTGCGCCGCGCTGATCGCGCCGACCGGTTTCGCCGCCTGGCTCGGCATGTCGCGCGTGCTCGCGTGAACTCGAGAAAACTGGCGGTTCCCCCGCTCGCCGCCGCGCGCGGCGGCCGACCGGCATCGCGTGGACGGACGGCCACGCGGCACCTGCCGAAGCATGCGGGGCGCCGGCCCAACGCGAGCCTGACGGCCCGCCATCGCTCCTCACGACGCCTCACAACGCCTCGACCAGCTCCTTCCTGCGCTCGCGGCAGTACGCCGAACAGGCCAGCTGCGCGCTGCTCGCGGCGGCCCGAATGGTGGGCGAGGCATCCACCGGCGTGCACAGCGACACCACGATCGGCGGCGGCAGCGGCTTGAGCGGCAATGCCACGAATTCGCCGCTCGCGAGCGCCTCGGTGGCGAACAGCGCGGGTATCGCGGCCACCCCGTAACCGTCGCGCACCAGCTGCAGCATCGCGGCCACCGACGGCGAGCAGGTGATGCGTACCTGCTCGACCGGCATGCCGATCTCGCGCGCGAGGGTGTGCACGATCTGCTCGAGCGCGACCTGCGGCGCGGTTCCGCGCCCGAAGCTCAGCACCGGCCGCGCCAGCACGCGCGCCGCGAGGCCGGTCGCGCGCGGCGAGATCAGCCCGCGCCGCGCGATCCAGCGCACCGGATAGCTCGCCACCGCGCTCGACACGATGCGCGTGCTGTCGATGCCCTCCACGCGGATCGCCATGTCGAGCTCGCCGTTCAGCAGCCGCCGCTGCAGCACGGAACTCGAATCGACCGCGAGATCGATCTCGAGATCGGGAAAGCTGGCGTTCAGCTCGGTCACGAAATGCGCGAGCCAGCTGTGCACCACGGTCTCGATCACGCCGAGCCGCAGCTTGCCGCCCACCACCACCTCGAGCCCGGCCGCCTGACGCAGCGCGCGCGTGGCGTCCACCACGGCCTGCGCCGGCGCGAGCAACCGCTGCCCGGCCGGCGTGAGCCGGAAGCGCGTGGCGGCGCGATCCACGAGCTCGGTCTTCAGCTCGTCCTCGAGCGAGCGCACCCGCAGCGAGATCGTGGCCGGCGTGGCGTGCAGCAGGCGCGCGGTGGCGCGGAAGCTTTCGAGCTGCGCGAGCGTGACGAAGGTTTCGAGAAAGCGCGTATTCATGCGGCGGGCCCCGGTTGAGCGATTCGCCGCCAGCATAGGCCCGTTAAAAAAACCCATCAACGTGGCCCGGCGTACCTGGGCCAACATCCACACCGGGCCCGGCAACGGGGCGATGCGGCGTCAGGAAAACCTTGACACTCGGGAGCGGAATTACTCGCTGGCCGCGCTTTTTTTTCGGTCCTAACCTGCTCGTCATCGCATCCCACCCTGGCCGAAACCATGCCACACCACTTTCGTCAGCAGGTCCGCAGCGGCGCGTTCGACGGTCCCACCGCGGGCCACTGCGGCGACTACGCACAAGCCAATCTCGCCATCATTCCCAAGGCACACGCCGAGGATTTCCTGCGCTTCTGCGTACGCAATCCGAAGGCCTGCCCGCTGCTCGCGGTCGGCGAGCCGGGCCAGTTCGCGATCCCCGCGCTGGGCCGCGAGCTCGACGTGCGCACCGACGCGCCCGGCTACAACGTCTATCGCGACGGCGTGCTCTGCGAGCAGCCGCGCGACGTGCGCGAGTTCTGGCGCGACGATCTGGTGACCTTCGCGATCGGCTGCTCGTTCTCGTTCGAGCAGGCGCTGTCGCGCGAACGCATCGCGCTGCGCCACGTCGACGAAGGCGTGAACGTGCCGATGTATCGCACCGCGATCGCGAACCAGGCGGCCGGCCCGTTCGGCGGCCAGCTGGTGGTATCGATGCGGCCGATGAGCGGCGCGCACGCGATCCGCGCGGTGCAGGTGACGAGCCGCTTCCCGGCCGTGCACGGCGCGCCCGTGCATATCGGCGACCCGGCCGCGATCGGCATCGCGGATCTCGCGCGGCCCGATTACGGCGACGCGGTATCGATCGGCGAGCACGAGCTGCCGGTGTTCTGGGCCTGCGGCGTGACCCCGCAGAGCGCGCTGGAAAGCGCGCGCCTGCCGTTCGCGATCGCACACCGGCCCGGGCACATGCTCGTCACCGACATTCCCAACGCCTCGCTCGCCGTGCTCTGACACGCGCCCGACATGGAGAAACGCATGAACACGGAAAGCCACTACGCGCGCGCCCCGGCACCGGCCAAGCCCGCCGCCTCCGCCGACGTCGACGCCGATCACGGCCTGTTCGGCTGGTATCGCCACACCAACGCGAGCGAGCGACGCGCCTTCTGGAGCTGCAAGATCGGCTATGCCCTCGACGCGATGGACACGCAGTTCCTCAGCTTCGCGATCCCCGCGCTGATCGCGAGCTGGGGGCTGACCAACGGCCAGGCCGGCCTGATCGGCACGGTCACGCTGCTCGCCTCGGCGCTGGGCGGCTGGCTGGCCGGCATCCTGTCCGACCGCATCGGCCGCGTGAAGACGCTGCAGATCACGATCCTGTGGTTCGCGGCCTTCACGGTGGCCTGCGCGTTCGCGCAGAACTACGACCAGCTGCTGGTGGCGCGCGGCCTGATGGGCCTCGGCTTCGGCGGCGAGTGGACGGCCGGCGCGGTGCTGATCGGCGAGGTGATGCGCCCGCGCGACCGCGGCAAGGCGGTCGGCCTCGTGCAGGCCGGCTGGGCGATCGGCTGGGCGGTGTCGGCGGGCCTCTTCACGCTGGTGTTCTCGCTGCTGCCGGCCGACACGGCGTGGCGCGTGCTGTTCGCGCTCGGCGTGCTGCCCGCGCCCTTCGTGATCTTCATCCGGCGCTTCGTGGAGGAGCCGGACGTGCATCGCCAGCAGCAGGCGCGCGATGCATCGGCAGCGGACCCGGCCGCCCGCGCCGGCTCGTTCCTCGACATCTTCGCGCGCGACATCCGCGGCATCACGCTGCGCACCGCGATCCTCGCCACCGGCACCCAGGGCGGCTACTACGCGATCACCACCTGGCTGCCCACCTACCTCAAGAACGAACAGCACCTGAGCGTGGTGGGCACCGGCGGCTATCTGGCCGTGATCATCGCCGGCTCCTATGCGGGCTACCTGTGCGGTGCGTATCTGAGCGACCGCTTCGGGCGCCGCCTCACGTTCGTCGCGTTCGCGCTCGCCTCCACCGTGATCGCGCTGACCTATACCCGCGTGCCGATGAGCAACGGCCTGCTGCTCGCGCTCGGCTTTCCGCTGGGCTTCTCCGCCTCGGGCATCTTCGCCGGCATGGGCGCCTTCATGACCGAACTGTTCCCCACCCGCATCCGCGGCTCGGGCCAGGGCTTCTGCTACAACTTCGGCCGCGCGGTCGGCGCCACCTTCCCGTTCCTGATCGGCCACGTGGCGCAGAAGATGACGCTCGGCGCGGCAATCGGCAGCTTCGCGGCCACCGCCTACGCGGTGGTGATCCTGGCCGCGCTCGCCCTGCCCGAAACGCGCGGCGCGCAACTGAAGGCCTGAATCTCGGGGCGGCCGGCCGGCTGCCCCCATGCCCCTCCCCGCTGTCTTCGTCCTGTCACATTTCCCCGCCGTGTACCAGTGATCGCCCCGTTTGCCGGTGGTCGATTCTTTCCGAATCTTTCCCAAGACGATTCCGTGCTTGCCCGGACTTCTCCGCCCCCTTTCTTATCCCCACCCCACGGTCTTCTGACGCAAGACAACACGCCGACACCTTTTTGAAAGCATTCGTTTACAAATCATTTCGATATCACTAGAATCCGGAACGCAATCACGAATCATTCTCATTAAGATAAATATTCCGCCTTCGGTTCGTCCGGGGCTCAACCGTTTTTCGATACCTCCGCTTCTCGCCCATGTCCACCTCGCTCAACACGCGGCCCCGCGCGCTCGTTTCGGCCCTGGCCTGCTCCGTGTTCCTGGCGCCGCTCGTCGCCGTCGCCCAGACCGCTCCCGCCACCGCGCCCGCTTCTTCGCAGCAGAACGATTCGCAGTCCTCCGCACCGGCCGCGCACGCGCTGCCGAAGATCTCGGTGACCTCGCAGGCGGACATGCAGACGCGCGCGCTGCCGTCGTTCAAGTTCACGGCGCCGCTGCTCGACACGCCGCGCTCGGTCACGGTGATCCCCGAGGAAGTGCTGCGCGAGAAGAACGTCACCACCTTCGCCGACGCGCTGCGCACGGTGCCCGGCATCACCTTCCTCGGCGGCGACGCGGCGGCGAACCCGTCGGCGGACCGCCCGGTGATCCGCGGCTTCGAATCGCGCAACTCGATCTTCGTGGACGGCATGCGCGATTCGGGCGTGCAGAACCGCGAAACCTTCGACATCGAGCAGATCAGCGTGGTGAAGGGCCCGGACTCCGTGTACGCCGGCCGCGGCTCGGTGGGCGGCAGCATCGACATCGTCACCAAGGCCCCGAAGAACGACAACTTCACGAACGGCAGCATCGGCTTCGGCACCGACAGCTACAGGCGCGCCACGCTCGACGTGAACCGCAAGCTCAACGACACCACGGCGGTGCGCCTGAACGTGATGGGCCACGACGCCGACCAGGCCGGCCGCACGGACGTGTACAGCAAGCGCTGGGGCATCGCGCCGTCGGTCACGTTCGGCCTGAACACGCCCACCCAGGTAACGGTCAGCTACTACCACCTGAACACCTACGACATGCCCGACTTCAGCGTGCCGTTCCGCGCGAGCGGCACGCCGGTGCCGTCCGATCGCGGCCTGTTCTACGGCCTGAACAATCGCGACTACCGCTACGGCCAGACCGACAACGCCGAAGTGCGCGTGGAGCATCGCCTCGAAGGCGGCTGGAAGCTGCGCAACACCACGGTGGTGGGCCGCTCGACGCTCGACTACGTGGCCACCAACCCGCAGCTGACCTCGCCGACCTCGAACATGATCGCGCTGCAGGCCAAGAGCGGCAAATACGCGACCAACAACATCGCGAACCAGACCGAGCTGACCGGCAAGGCAACGCTGTTCGGCATGGAGCACACGCTGACCGGCGGCATCGAGTTCAGCCACGAGCAGAGCCGCTACGAGGGCTATCTGGTGGCCGACTCGAAGGGCAACAACATCCGCTCGGGCGGCCCGTGCTCGATCGCCTACAACTGCACGCCGCTCGGCAGCTGGAACCCGAACAACCCGTGGACCGGCAGCCTGATCCTGAACGGCGACAAGGGCTTCCCCGGCCCGACCACCAACACCCGCACCGACATCGCCTCGGCCTACGTGTTCGACACGGTGCGGCTGTCCGAGCGCTGGCGTTTCAACGCGGGCCTGCGCTACGACCGTTACGACGTGCGCGCGCAACAGGCCGGCGTGGCCGACCTGACCAACACCGCGAACCTGTTCAGCTACCAGTTCGGCCTGGTGTTCAAGCCGATCGAGACGGTCAGCCTGTATACGTCGTACGGCACCTCGGCCAACCCGCCGGGCTCGAACGCCGGCATCGGCGGCGGCAACGACCAGCTGGTGGCCACCAACCAGGATCTCGCGCCGGAACGCTCGCGCAACATCGAGGTGGGCGCCAAGTGGGACGTGCTCGACCAGCGCCTGTCGCTGACCACCGCGCTGTTCCAGACCGACAAGACCAATGCGCGCGTGTCCGACGGCCTCGGCCACACCGTGAACGCGGGCTCGCAGCGCGTGCGCGGCTTCGAGTTCGGCTTCGCCGGCGACGTCACCCGCAAGTGGCACATGTTCGGCGGCTACTCGTACCTGAACGCCGTGACCACCAATGCCGGCCCCGGCAGCCCCACCGCCTCGGGCCTGCCGATGGTGATGGTGCCGAAGCACAACTTCACGCTGTGGACCAGCTACGACGCGCTGCCGAAGCTCAACGTGGGTGCGGGCGCAACGATCTCGAGCCTGACCTACGCCTCGGTCGCGGCCACCGCCCGCAAGTGGATCCCCGGTTACGCACGCTTCGACGCGGCGGCCACCTACCACGTCACGAAGTCGATCGACCTGCAGCTGAACGTGCAGAACATCTTCGACAAGAAGTACTACGCAACGGCGTACCCGATCTACGCATCGTGGGCACCGGGCCGCTCGGCCATGCTGACGCTGAACTTCTACCAGTAAGTTCGCGGCAGGCCGTGGCGCAGGGCGGGCTGGAGCCGAGCCGCTTCTGCGCCACGGCCGTGCTGGCGGTGTTCATCGTGATCGGCATGCTGCTGATTCCGCAGCACGTCGCGCAGCGGGCCGCCAAGACCGGAAGGCAGCAGCCGGCGCCGGCCTTCACGCCGCGCGCGGCAGCGTCACCGTCACGCGCAGCCCGTGCGGCACCACGTCGTCGAGCGCGATGCGCGCGCCGGTGCGCTCCACGATGGTGCGCACGATCGCGAGCCCGAGCCCGGAGCCGAGCGCCTCGTTGCCCACGATCCGGTAGAACGCGTCGAACACGCGCTCGCGCTCGTGCGGCGCGATCCCCGGCCCGCTATCGGCCACCGCCAGCGCCACCTCGTCACCGCTCGCCTGCACGGCCAGATCGATGCGCCCGCCCTCGGGCGTGTAGCGGATCGCGTTGTCCACCAGGTTGCGCACCAGCATGCGCAGATCGAGCGGCCGCGCCATCACGTCGGCCTCGTCGAGCTGCACCACGCCGATGTCGATGCGCTTGCGGTCGGCCAGCGGCATCAGATCCTCGAGCACCGCGCGGCACGCCTGCGCCACCGACAGCCGCGCATCGGGCTCGTCGTGCGCATCGGGCGTGTCGTGCACGCGCGCATAGCTCAGCAGTTGCTCGACCATCGCGCTGCCGCGCGCGAGGCCGCGGCGCAGCGTCAGCACGCGCTCGTGCGCGGGCGTGTCGAGCGTCAGCGACTCGAGCCGCTCGGCCTGCAGCGACAGCGCGGTCAGCGGCGAGCGCAGCTCGTGCGCGGCATCGGCGATGAAGCGCCGCTGCGCGGCGATCGACTGCCCCACGCGATCGAGCAAGCGGTTCAGCGCCACCACGAACGGCCGGATCTCGTCGGGCAGGCCCGCATCGGACAGGCTCGACAGGTCGCGGCTGTCGCGCCCGTCCACGTGCGCCGACAGCGCGCGCAACGGCGCGAACATGCGGCGCACCACGTAGCCGAGCACCAGTACCAGCAGCGGCACGAACACCACCAGCGGCGCGGTGGTGGCCAGCGCGCTGCTTTCGGCCACGTCGTTGCGCCCGGCCGTCTGCTGACCCACCGCCACCCGCGTGCCGCCCTCGAGCGTGCGCACCACGATGCGCCAGGACACGCCGCCCACGCTCACGTCCTGCACGCCGTCGTGCAGATTCCGCGGCAGCGCGAGCGCGCCGCCGGCCACGTCGAGCCGCTGCACGATCAGTTCGGGCTTGTCGTGCACGGCCTTCACGTGGCCGCCCACGGTGCCGTCGTGCTCCATGGCGGCGAGCGTGCCGGGGCTCAGCATCGCGGCCACCTGCTCGAGCTGCCAGTCCTGCAGTTCGTTGGCCTCATGGAACGAGGCGCAGAACGAGGCGATGCCGGCGATCACGGCCGCCAGCAGCACCAGGGCCGACAGCCACGCGGCGAGCCGGAACTGCAGCGAATGGCGGGACGCCCGCGGCGCCGTGGCAGCCGAAGCGACCGAAGCGGCGGAGTCGCCGAAGGTCGAGGGCTTCGCGTTCATCGGGACTTGGACACCATCCAGCCCACGCCGCGCACGTTGCGGATCGTGTCGCTGCCGAGCTTGCGGCGCAGCGAATAGATCAGGAATTCCACCGCGTTGCTCTCGACTTCCTCGTTCCAGCCGTAGATGCGGTCTTCCAGTTCGGTGCGCGAGAGGATCGCGCCGGGGCGCTGCAGCAGCGCGTGCAGCAGCGCGAATTCGCGACTCGACAGCCGCACGCTGCGCTCGCCGGCGCGCGCCTCGTGGGTGGACGGATCGAGCGACACCACGCCGTTGTCGAGCACCGGCCGGGCGGTGCCGCCGCCGCGCCGCACGGCCGCGCGGATCCGCGCGAGCAGCTCGGTGATCTCGAACGGCTTCAGCACGTAGTCGTCGGCGCCGCCGTCGAGGCCACGGATGCGGTCGTCCAGCGCGTCGCGCGCCGTCACCACCAGCACCGGCACCGGATTGTTCGCGCCGCGGATCGCCCCGAGCACCTGGAAGCCGTCCTGCTTCGGCAGCCCCAGATCGAGCAGCACGAGGTCGTAGCGCTGGGCGCGCACCGAGGCGATCGCGGCGGCGCCGTCGCGTACCCAGTCCACCGCGTAGCTCGCATCGCGCAGCGCGCCCGCCATCTCGTCGCCGATCATCTCGTCGTCCTCGACCAGCAAAACTCTCATCGGCCGTTCCCCGTTTGCGTCCGTGCATGACCCGCGCCCCGCCACGCAATCCCTTGCCCGGCGCGGGCCGTCACGCGCGAATTTACCGCAATTTTCCGGGCCGCCTCGCGTCGATATCATTCGGCCCTATTTTTTCGCTAAGTTTCGGCGCCCATGCTTCGTCGGCCCGGCGCGCCCGACATCGTGCGGCGCGTCGCGTCCACCGCCGCAGCCCGAGCTCATGAACGCGATATTCTCCAGTCTGAAAAAGGCCCACATGCGGCCGACCGCAACGCGCGTGGCGGTCTATCGCCTGTTCCACGAGGCGCCGCACGCGCATTTCACGGCCGACCAGGTATTTCGCAAGCTGGCCGACCAGGACGAGCCCTGCAACCTGTCGAGCATCTATCGCGCGCTCGGCTCGCTGCAGGAGGCGGCGCTGATCCTCGGCTCGTCGCTGGGCATGTCGAAGGTCGTGTACGAGCTCAATCGCGGCGATCCGCACATCCACCTGGTGTGCGCGCGCTGCGACGCGATCCAGGACATCCGCGATCCGACCTTCGAGGCGCAGCAGGCACGCATCGCCGAGGAGCACGACTTCCGCTACCTCAGCTACAACCACGTGGTGTTCGGCGTGTGCGGCGCCTGCGTGCGGCGCATGAACGGCAAGCACTGAGCCCCGTTTTCTCCCCTTCCGGCGGCCTCGCCGCATTGCACGAAAGTTGACCTTGATACGGCTACGGGCTTACCCGAATGCAAAAAAGTATCGGTTGACGGTCTTATTTTCGGTGGTGGATGACCGCGCTCGCGGCTATTTTTCATCCATCGACCGGTCGCGCCACGCCGCGCTTCCGGCCACCGACATGGAGACGAGGCAGTGCCGCACACCCAACCCGCGATCCGGCCCGATACCGCGCGCCCCGATGACGATGCCCAGCCCGATCTCGAGCTGGTGGCGGTGCCGCGAGACGAATCGTTCAAGGTCTGGTCGCACGGCTATCCGTACCGCACGGTGCGCTGGCATTTCCATCCCGAATACGAACTGCATCTGATCACGGCCACCACGGGCAAGTACTTCGTGGGCGACCACATCGGCGATTTCGCGCCCGGCAATCTCGTGATGACGGGCGCGAACCTGCCGCACAACTGGGTCAGCCACGTGCCGCTGGAGGAGCGCGTGGACGAGCGCTGCCTCGTGCTGCAATTCGGTGCCGACTTCGTGGCGCGCGTGATCGCCGCGTTTCCGGAATTCCGCCGCGTGGAGGCGCTGCTCGAGGCTGCGCGCTGGGGGCTGCTGTTCACGCCCGAGACGGGCGCGGCGGCCGAGCCGATCCTGCGCGAGATGCTCGGCGCGCAGGGCATGCGCCGCATCGTGCTGTTCGTGTCGCTGTTCGAGCTGCTGGTGCGCAGCCCCGAGCCTGGGCGCCTGGCGAGCGCCGCCTATTGCGCCGACCCGGCCCGCTACGGCGCCTCGCGCATCAATCACGTGCTCGCCCACATCGGCAAGAACCTGTCGCAGGAATTGCGCGAGACCGAGCTGGCCGCGCTGTCGGGACAGAGCGCGAGCGCGTTCTCGCGCTACTTCCGCCGCCACACCGGCGTGCCCTTCGTGCAGTACGTGAACCGGCTGCGCATCGATCTGGCCTGCCAGTTGCTGATGTCGGACGAGCTCAGCATCACCGACATCTGCTACCAGGTTGGCTTCAACAACCTGTCCAACTTCAACCGCCAGTTCCTGCTGATCAAGGACATGTCGCCGTCGCGCTGGCGCGCCTACCGGCGGCTCAATGCCCCCGACGCGCCGGCCGAGCCGGCCACCGCCGACGCGGATGCGGCCGTGAGCTAGCGACGCGGCGCATCCGGCGGGGGCGCATCACCCGCGGTCGCGGCACCGGATCGCCAAATTCAATGTTTCGCAGTACAGAACATCAAGCGCATCAACCCGAACGGCCCCACCGAGGCCGATCGCCATCGACGACATGGAGACATCCGATGAACCTGCGACTTTCCCCCGCGCTGCGCGCCGCCGCGCTGAGCCTCGCCGTGGCCGGCACCGCGCCGGCCTTCGCCGCGCCGTCCGGCACGGTGGCCTTCCTGATGCCCGATCAGGCCTCGACCCGCTACGAGCAGCACGACTTCCCCGGCTTCAAGGCCGAGATGCAGAAGCTGTGCGCCGACTGCCGGGTGCTCTATCAGAACGCCAACGCCGACGCGGCGCTGCAGCAGCAACAGTTCAACTCGGCGATCGCCCAGGGCGCGAAGGTGATCGTGATCGACCCGGTGGATTCGACCGCGGCCGCCTCGCTCGTGCACATGGCGCAGGCGCAGAACGTGAAGGTGATCGCCTATGACCGGCCGATCCCGGCCACGCCGGCCGACTACTACGTGTCGTTCGACAACGAGGCGATCGGCCGCTCGATCGCGCGGTCGCTGGTGGCGCACCTGAAGGCACAGGGCGTGAGCGCGGCCAGCGGCGGCCTGCTGGAGGTGAACGGCTCGCCCACCGACGCGGCTGCCGGCCTGATCCGCAACGGCATCCACGCGGGCCTGCAGGGCGGTGGCTACCCGACGCTGGCCGAGTTCGACACGCCCGAGTGGGCGCCGCCGAAGGCGCAGCAGTGGGTGAGCGGGCAGGTCACGCGCTTCGGCACGCGGATCCTGGGCGTGGTGGCCGCCAACGACGGCACGGCCGGCGGCGCGATCTCCGCGCTCAAGGCCGGCGGCGTGAGCCCGCTGCCGCCCGTCACCGGCAACGACGCCACCAACGCGGCGCTGCAGCTGATCATCGCCGGCGACCAGTACAACACCATCCTGAAGCCGAGCGAGATCGTGGCGGCGGCCGCCGCGAAGGTGGCGGTAGGTTTCCTGTCGGGCCAGCCGCCGAAGGGCCAGACGGCGCTCTACAGGACGCCCACCCAGCTGTTCACGCCGGCCGTGATCACCGCGCGCAACCTGAAGGCCGAGGTGATCGACAAGGGCATCGCGAGCGCGAAGGAACTGTGCACCGGCCGCTACGCGGACGGCTGCAAGACGCTCGGCATCGCCAACTGATTCCCGCCGCGCCGGCCGTGCGAAGCGGATCCCGCACGGCCGACCGGCGCGGCCAACCACGAGCCTTACCGTCATGACACAAGCCTCTTCCCCTCACGCCGGGCGCGCCGAGCCGGTGCTGAGCCTGCGCGGCGTCTCGAAGCGCTTCGGCGCGGTCAGCGCGCTGACCGACATCGAACTCGACGTGCACGCCGGCGAAGTGGTCGCGCTGGTCGGCGACAACGGCGCGGGCAAATCCACGCTCGTGAAGATCCTCGCCGGCGTGCATCAGCCGAGCGCCGGCACGATCACCTTCGGCGGCCGCCCGGTCACGCTGTCCGATCCCGGCACCGCGCTCGACCTCGGCATCGCCACGGTGTTTCAGGACCTCGCGCTGTGCGAGAACCTCGACGTGGTCGCCAACATCTTCCTCGGCCGCGAGCTGAGCCCGCTGCGTCTCGACGAGGTGCGGATGGAGGTGCGCGCGTGGACCCTGCTCAACGAGCTGTCGGCGCGCATCCCGAGCGTGCGCGACGTGGTGGCCTCGCTGTCGGGCGGCCAGCGCCAGACCGTGGCGATCGCGCGCTCGCTGCTGCTCGACCCGAAGCTGATCATGCTCGACGAGCCCACGGCCGCGCTCGGCGTGGCGCAGACCGCCGAGGTGCTGAACCTGATCGAGCGCGTGCGCGACCGCGGCCACGCCGTGATCATGATCAGCCACAACATGGAGGACGTGCGTGCCGTGGCCGACCGCATCGTGGTGCTGCGCCTCGGCCGCAACAACGGCGTGTTCTATCCCGATTCCTCGAACGCCGAGCTCGTCGCGGCGATCACCGGCGCCACCGAGAACGCGGTGTCGCGCCGCGCGGGCCGCCACCCGGCCGCCCCGGCCACGCTCCAGCAAGGACCCGATCATGCATGACGACCTCCACGCGGCGGGCCGCCCCGCCGCTTCCCCGAATCTGCCGCCCCAGCGCACCGAGCCGGCCGCCGCGCTGCTCGATCGCGCCGACGTGCGCGTGAAGCACGCCGCGAGCGTGAGCGAGACGATCGCCGCGTTCGGCGCGCGCGTGCGTGCCGGCGACCTCGGCTCGCTGCCGGTGGTGGTGGGCCTCGCGATCATCTGGACCGTGTTCACGAGCCTGAACCCGGTGTTCCTGTCGGCCAGCAACCTCGTCAATCTGCTGTTCGACTGCTCGACGGTGGGCGTGATCTCGCTGGGCATCGTCTGCGTGCTGATGGTCGGGCAGATCGACCTGTCGGTCGGCTCGATCAGCGGCTTCGCGTCGGCGCTGGTCGGCACGCTGTGGATCAACACGGGCTGGCCGGTGGCGCTCGCGATCGTGGCGGCGGTGGCGGCCGGCGCCGTGATCGGCCTGCTCTACGCGCTGCTGTTCAACCGGCTCGGCATGCCGAGCTTCGTCACGACGCTGGCCGGGCTGCTGGCGATCCTCGGCCTGCAGCTCTACGTGCTCGGGCCGCCCGGCTCGATCAACCTGCCCTACGACTCTGCGCTCGTGAACCTCGGCCAGCTGCAGGTGCTGCCCGCGCCGGTCTCGCATCTGCTCGCGCTGCTGCCGGGCGCGGCGATCGCCGTGCTCGGGCTGCGCTCGCGCGCCCGCCGCCAGGCCGCGCGGCTCTCGGCGCCGTCCGCCGGCGGCGTGCTCGCGCGCGCCGCAGCGATCACGCTGCTGCTCGAGGCGGTGGTGGCCTATCTGGACGCGGGCCGCGGCGTGCCGCTGATGTTCGCGCTGTTCGTGGTGCTGGCCGCCGCGATGCACTACGCGCTCACGCGCACCCGCTGGGGCCGTTCGATGCATGCGGTGGGCGGCAACCACGAGGCGGCGCGCCGCGCCGGGATCCACGTGGGGGCGATCTACACCAGCGCCTTCGTGCTGTGCACGAGCCTGGCCGCGCTCGGCGGCATCCTCGGCGCCGCGCGGCTCGCCTCGGCCAGCCAGCAGGCCGGTGCCGGCGACGTGAACCTCAACGCGATCGCGGCGGCCGTGATCGGCGGCACCAGCCTGTTCGGCGGGCGCGGCAGCGCCTGGTCGGCCGTGCTCGGCATCGTGGTGATCCAGTCGATCGCGAGCGGCCTGACCCTGCTCAATCTGTCCTCGTCGCTGCGCTTCATGATCACCGGCGCGGTGCTCGCGATCGCGGTGATCGTCGATTCGCTGGCGCGCCGCTCGCGCGTCTCGCACGGCCGCGCCTGATACACCTGTTCGGGAGAACCACGCATGTCTGAATCGTTGAATGGAAAGGTCGCCGCCATCACCGGCGCGGCCTCGGGAATCGGCCTGGCCTGCGCGCGCGCGCTGCTCGGCGCCGGCGCGCGGGTGGTGCTGATCGATCGCGCGCAGGACCGGCTCGCGGCCTGCTGCGAGGAGCTCGGGCCCAACGCGCTGCCGCTGGCCGTCGATCTGCTCGAGCCGGCCGAGGTATCCGCCATGCTGCCGCGCATCGTGGCGCTGGCCGGCGGCCTCGACGTCTTTCATGCCAATGCCGGCGCCTACGTGGGCGGCGAGGTGCTGCACGGCAATCCCGACGACTGGGATCGCATGCTGAACCTCAACGTGAACGCCGCGTTCCGCTCGGTGCACGCGGTGCTGCCGCACATGGTGGCGCAGCGCAGCGGCGATATCATCTTCACCAGCTCGATCGCCGGCATCGTGCCGGTGGTGTGGGAGCCGATCTACACGGCATCGAAATTCGCGGTGCAGGCCTTCGTGCACACCACGCGGCGGCAGGTCATGCAGCACGGCGTGCGGGTGGGCGCGGTGGCGCCGGGGCCGGTGGTGACGGCGCTGCTCGACGACTGGCCGCAGGCCAAGATGGACGAGGCGCTCGCGGCCGGCAGCCTGATGCAGGCGGAGGAAGTGGCGGAGGCGGTGCTGTTCATGCTCACGCGGCCGCGCAACGTCACGATCCGCGATCTGGTGATCCTGCCCACGCACGTCGATCTGTGACTGCATGCACGCGCGTGCCGGCCGGCGCCGGACGCGCACCGCCGGAAACGACAGGAACCGAAACATGACGGATCAACCGAACCCCGACGCGCGCTACGTGATCGGCATCGACGTGGGCACCGGCAGCGCGCGCGCCGGCATCTTCGACGCCGCGGGCCGCATGATGGCCACCGCGAAGCACGACATCGGCCTGTTCCGCGACAGCGGCGCGATCGTCGAGCAGTCGAGCGCCGAGATCTGGCAGGCCGTGTGCACGGCCGTGAAGGCGGCGCTCGGGCAGGCCGCGATCGCGCCGCGCCAGGTGGCCGGGCTCGGCTTCGACGCCACCTGCTCGCTGGTGGTGCTCGGCGCGGGCGGCACGCCGCTGCCGGTGGGCCCGTCGGAGCGGCCCGAGCGCGACATCGTGGTGTGGATGGACCATCGCGCGGTGGCCCAGGCCGAGCGCATCAACGCGCAGCCGCACGCGGTGCTCGACTACGTGGGCGGCCGCATCTCGCCCGAGATGGAAACCCCGAAGCTGCTGTGGCTGCACGAGCACCGCCGCGCCGTGTTCGACGCGGCCTGGCAGTTCTTCGACCTGACCGATTTCCTGACCTGGCGCGCGACCGGCGATCTCGCGCGCTCCACCTGCACCGTCACCTGCAAGTGGACCTACCTCGCCCACGAGCGCCGCTGGGACGACCGCTACTTTCGCGACGTCGGCCTCGGCGTGCTGGCCGACGAGCAGTTCGCGCGGATCGGCCAGCGCGTGGTGGATCCGGGCACACCGCTCGGCCAGGGGCTGACCGCGAGCGCCGCGGCCGAGCTCGGGCTCGAGCCCGGCACGCCGGTCGCGGCCGGCGCGATCGACGCGCACGCGGGCGGGATCGGCACGGTGGGCGCGCAGCACGAGCCCGAGCACTGCCTCGCCTACGTGTTCGGCACCTCGTCGTGCACGATGACCACCACGCGCGAGCCGGTGTTCGTGCCCGGCGTGTGGGGGCCCTACTTCTCGGCGATGGTGCCCGGCGCGTGGCTCAACGAGGGTGGCCAGTCGGTGGCCGGCGCGGCGATCGAGCGGCTGCTGGCCATGCACCCGCATGCGGCCGAGGCGACGCGCGAGGCCGAGCGCGCCGGCACCACGCTGCCGGTGTGGCTGGCCGGGCTGGCGACGCGGCAGGGGCACGACGCCGCCGCCTGCTCGGCCGCGGCGCGGCTGGCCGACGGCCTGCACGTGGTGCCGGAATTCCTCGGCAATCGCGCGCCGTTCGCCGATCCGCGCGCGCGCGCCGTGATCGCCGGGCTCGGCATGGACACCGATCTCGACAGCCTCGTGGCGCTGTACGTGGCCGGCATCTGCAGCATCGGCTACGGGCTGCGCCAGATCGTGGAGGCGCAGGCGGCGGCCGGCGCGCCCATCGAGCGGATCGTGATCAGCGGCGGCGCGGGCCGGCTCGACCTGGTGCGCCAGTTGCTGGCCGACACCACCGGCAAGCCGGTGCTCGCCACCGAGGCCGAGGAGCCGGTGCTGCTCGGCGCGGCGATGCTCGGCGGCGTGGCGGGCGGGCTGTACGGCGAACTGCGCGCGGCGATGGGCGCGATGTCGCGCATCAGCCGGCGCCATGCGCCCGCCGAAGGCGAACTGGCGGACCGGCACGCGGCGCGTTATCGCGCCTTCGAGGCGCTGCAGCGCACGGCACGGGAGATTCGCTGACGGGGGACAGGTCGCGCGGCCGGCGCCGACATCGTGCTGTCACGCAAGGCGTGTCTGATTCCGGCATCCCTGTGGCCTGATCGCCGTCGGCGCGCCCCGCCGGCCCGGCTTCGCTCCGTCATCGCTATGAAAGAACGGCCGATGCTCGAATACGCGCTGCACCCCGTCGAGGACCGCCTGGTCCACGTCGACGCGTTCTGTCGCGATCTGCCGCTGGTGCGCGGCCTGGCGCGCTGCCCGCTGTGCTCGGGCGTGCTGCGCGTGGCGCAGTTGCGCGACCGCTCCCGGGCGCGCCGCTTCGTGCATGCGGCGGGGCCGTTCGCGCGCTGCCCGCTGGTGTCGGACGCGGTGCCGAACCCGCTCGCCGTGCATGTGGGGCCGCCGCTGACCGAGCGCGCGAAGCAGCTGCGCGCGAGCTTCTTCCAGCAATGGCAGCGCCACCTGCAGACGATCCGGCACACCGCCTCGGCCTTCCAGATCACGCGCTTCACGCATGCGATCGAGCACGCCGACGTGCTGAAGCTGTGGGCCTGGCCCACGCTCGCGCAACGCGACATCCCCTATGTGCTGCTGGTGCTGACCGATTTCATCGCGGCGCCCCCGGACGAGCGGCAGGCGGCCTGGATCCGCTTCTGGTTCGGCGCGCCGGTGCAGCAGGTGGGCGATCTGGGCCAGCCCGGCCAGCTGGTGCCGAGGTTGTTCCGCCTGCGCTACAAGCGGCCGCGCATGTCGAAGTACCCGAGCGTGCGCCATCTGATCGATTGCCAGGAAGTGCCGATGCCCGCGCACGAGGCGGCCGACGCGGCCACGCTGCCGAGCGGCGCGGACGTGTCGGCCTTCGAATCGTTCGCGCAGCGCATGGCGCGCGTGCCGGCCGAATAGGCCTGCGCGCGGCCAACGCGGCCCGCGCCGTTCGGCCGTGGCTCAGCTGTACAGCGACGGCTCGGGCAGCACGCCCGTCAGCGCGAAACGGCCGACGTCGCGCAGCCGGTAGTCGAGCGGATCGTGCAGCGTGTGGGTGCGCGCATTGCGCCAGAAGCGGTCGAGCGCGAGCGGCGCGGCCGTGGCGCGGGCCCCGCAGGCATCGAACAGCGCCTCGCCGGCATCGAGCGCGGCACGCTGCGCCACGATCTTCGCCTCCGACACCGCCAGCGCCACTTCGGCGCGACCTTCCGCGCCCAGCGCTTCCCTGCGATCCCAGGCCGCCTGCAGCGTGCGCGCGGCGCGATCGGCCAGCGCCTCGGCCGCCACCGCCTGCACGCGCATGTCGCCGAAGCGCTGCAGCGTGTACGGATCGTCCTGCGCGCGCTCCACGCCCGAATGGATCCACGGCCGCCCGCGCGTGGCCACGTATTCGCGCGCCTCGGCCAGCGCGCCTTCGGCCAGCCCCACGAACAGGTTGGTCAGCACCAGCTGCGACACCAGCGTGCGCAGCGTGGCGCGCGGCGACGGCGCCGCCTCCGAGCGATGCAGCACCTCGTCGGCCGCCACCGCCACGCTGGCGAACGACACGCTGCCGCTGTCGGTCTGCCGCTGGCCGATCGGGTCCCAATCCTCGTGCACGGTGATGCCCTCGCGGCCGGTGGGCACCACCACGAACACCGGCTTGCCGGTGGCCGGATCCTGCGCCGACACGGTCATGCGCGACGAGCCGCGGGTGCCCGAGCAGAAGCCCTTGATGCCGTCGAGCCGGTAGCCCCCGTCGCCGTCCTGCCGCGCCACCAGCCGCGTGTCGAGCGAGTTGACGGCATTGCCCCACCACCAGCCGTGCTCGACGGTGCCGCGCAGGTAGCGCTCGCGCTGCGCGGCGTTGCCCCACACGTCCACGCTCACCACCTGCAGCACCTGGAAGCCGACCAGATGCGCGAGCGCGCTGTCCACGCGTGCGATCGCGCGAATCGTCTGATAAAGGATCGGCCAGTCGGCCTCCTGGCCACCGAACGCGCGCGGCACGGCCAGCGTCTGCAGGCCGAGGCCGGCCATCCAGGCCTTCTCGCGCGCGGCGTGGCCGCCGGCCCGGTCGCGGGCCGGGGCGCTGGCGCGCAGCGCGACGATCAGTTCACCGAAAGTCGTGGGCGTTTCGACCGACGAATCGGCCTTGGGGTCGAAGCCGGCGACGGTCTGCGGGCGGGAATCGCTCATCGGAATGGGGCAGCTCTCTGTCGTGTCATGTCGGACGAATAGGTGCAAACGCCACATTCGAAAATTTCGCGCAAACGTGTGCGGGAAACACTCTATATTTCCAACATGCTGTCGTTAACAAAACTTGTCGATCGCGCATACGTTTGCGAGCCGGATGGCGACGGAGTTCTCGTCGATCATAGCCGCAGCGGCCGAACCCGGTCCACCAAGGGTTTCGGGAAAGGAAATCGGCGCGAGCGATATCGATGAAGGCCGAACCACGGCATCGGTGCAGAGGCGGTACGCAATCTTCCGACGATGACGATACGGCTTGCAGGACCGGCCGGGCAACGGGGCCCGGGACGGGCAGCAGACGCAACACAGGGCGGCAGGCAGCAGGACGGGGAGCAGTTGAACGGGGCGATGTACCCCAACATTCGAAGCGATGGGCAAGCGCCCGCGGCGACGAGACCACACGAGGTCGCACATGAACACTCTGCAGCACACCGCCGGCATTTGCCCGGCACTCCTGATCGATCGCCGCAAGTTCTCGCGCTCGCGCAGCGCACCGGGCCGATTCCGGCGCTTCGCCGCCGCGGCCTGCACCCTGCTGGCCTCGGTGTTCGCCACCGGCGTGACCAGCGGCACGGCCGCCGCCGCCGACCTCGTGGTGCCCGCCTACTTCTATCCGTCGGGCTCGGGCGCCACGGCCTGGAACACGCTGGCCACCAATGCGGCGTCGGTGTCGCTGACGGCCATCGTCAACCCGAACAGCGGCCCCGGCAACGCCGCCGATCCGGCCTACGTCGCGGCCATCGCCAAGGTGCGCGCGGCCGGCGGCAAGGTGATCGCCTACGTGCACACCTCCTACGGCGCCCGCAAGCTGTCCGAGGTGACCGCCGACATCAACAGGTACCTCGCCTTCTATGCGGTGGACGGCTTCTTCGTCGACGAGATGGCGAACGACAATTCCACCGCCCACGTCCAGTACTACCAGTCGCTCTACAACTACATCAAGGGGCTGTCGCCCAACTACCAGGTGGTGAACAACCCCGGCACCAACCTCCCCGAGATCTACGCGAGCCTGCCGGTGGCGGACCGTTTCGTGGTGTACGAGAACGTGCAGGCCAGCTATGCAGCCTACAAGGCGCCGGCGTGGCAGGCCAACTATTCGCCGAGCCGCTTCATCCACATCGTCTACAACGCCGCCACCCAGGCGCAGATGAGCAGCAACGTGCAGTTCGCGGTCAAGAACGGCGCGAGCGGCATCTACATGACCTCGCTGAAGGGCTCGAACCCGTACAACGGGCTGCCGTCGTACTGGGCCGCGGAAGTCGCCGCCGTGGCCGCGCTCTCGCCGGTCGTCACCGCGCCCGCCACCAGCAGCAGCACGCAGACGACGGCGCGCGGCCGGCACTGAGCCCACGCGCACGCCTTCGCCTCACCTCCCGCCTCACCACAACCTGCAAGTTGTATTTCGTAAATACAACTTGCAGGTTGTATCCTGTAAATACAATCATTGGGTTGTATTCACGCCTCGACCGCCTTATGCTCGACGTATCCGTCTTCTCGCGCGCGTCGCGCTTTCATCGTGAACTACCCGGTCAAGACTCTCGCCCAGATGCGGCCCCTGCTGCAGGGCTTCCGCAAGGCCGCCGGCCTGACCCAGGCCGCCGTGGCCGAGCGGCTCGGCGTCAGCCAGCAAAGCTATGCGAAGCTCGAGGCCGATCCGTCCACGGCCAGCCTCGAGCGCCTGTTCCGCGTGATGCACGTGCTCGGCATCGAGATGACGCTGAGCAGCGCGCCCGGCGACACCGCCGGCGAACTCGGCGTGGCCTCGCCCACCCGCGAAAACTGGTAAGCCGCCATGCCACGCTCCACTCGCGCCACGCGCCTCGCCCTGTGGATGAACGGCGTCGAGGTCGGTTACTGGGAACACGTGCAGGGCGTCGATCGCCTCGCCTACGCCGACAGCTGGGTGGCCGACCCGCAGGGCCGGCCGCTGTCGCTCTCGCTGCCGTTCCGGCCGGGCAACGCGCCCTATCAGGGCGGTGCGGTTGCCCATTATTTCGACAACCTGCTGCCCGACAGCGACGCGATCCGTCGCCGCATCGCGCAGCGTCACGCGGCCCGTGATGCCACACCGTTCTCGCTGCTCGAGGCGGTGGGACGCGATTGCGTGGGCGCGCTGCAACTGCTGCCGCCCGGCGTGGCACCCAAAGGCCTCAGGCGCATCGTCGGCACGCCGCTCGGCGAGCGCGACATCGCGCGATGGCTGCGCGAGCTGCCGCGCGCGCCCGAAGCCGGCCACGACGCGGCGCGCGACCTGCGCCTGTCGATCGCCGGCGCCCAGGAAAAGACGGCCCTGCTCTGGCACGGCGGCGAATGGCTGCGCCCCGAAGGCAGCACGCCCACCACGCACATCCTGAAGCTGCCGCTCGGGCTGGTGGGCGGCGTCGGCGCCGACATGCGCACCTCGGTCGAGAACGAATGGCTGTGCGCGCTGATCGTGGCCGCCTACGGGCTGCCGGTCGCGCCGTGCGGCATCGGTCGCTTCGAGGATCAGAAGGCGCTGGTGGTGACACGCTTCGACCGCCGCCCGTCCGCCGATGGCGAATGGATCCTGCGCCTGCCCCAGGAGGACCTGTGCCAGGCCACCGGCGTGTCGGGGCTTGCCAAGTACGAGGCCGACGGCGGCCCCGGCATCGCGGCGGTCATGGCGGTGCTGGCCGGCTCGGTGGAGGCCGAGCGCGACCGCCGCCACTTCTTCACCACGCAGATCGTGTTCTGGCTGCTCGCGGCCGCCGACGGTCACGGCAAGAACTTCAGCATCGCGCACCTGCCCGACGCGAAATACCGAGCCACGCCGCTCTACGACATCCTGTCGTTCCACCCGATCATCGGCCGGCGCGCCGGCCAGGTGGCGCCGCAGCGCGTGCGCATGGCGATGGCCGTGCGCGGCACGAACCGGCACTTCGTGTGGCACGAGATCCTGCCGCGCCATTGGCTCGCGCAGGGGCAGCGCTGCGGGCTCGCCGAAGCCACCGTGGCCGGCATCATGGCCGAGCTGGCCGCGGCCACGCCGCGCGTGATCGACGAGGTGGCCGCGCTGCTGCCGCGCGAGTTTCCGGCCGACGTGGCCGACGCCGTGTTCGCGGGCCTGCGCAAGCAGGCCCGTAAACTGGAAACGGGCCGCTGAGCGAACTCGCGGCCCGTTGCCCTTGCTGCGCGGTGCGTGAGTTGATCCGCGCCGGTCAGCGCTGCGCCACCGCCTGCACCGGCACCGGCACCGGCTGCGCACCGCCGACCGCCGTGGCCGGCGTGCCCCAGCCGCCGCCGAGCGCACGGATCAGGTTCACCGTCGACACCGCCTGCGCGCCCGTCAGCTGGTTCGCCTGCAGTTGCGACTGCAGCACCGAGCGCTCGCTGTCGATCACGTCGAGGTAGGCCACCTGCCCTTCCTGATACTGCGTGCGCGACAGCTTCGCCGCGCGCTGCGACGCGCTCACCGCATCGCCCTGCGCGCGGATCTGGTCGTCGAGCAGGCGCAGGTCGGCCAGATTGTCCTCCACCTCGCGGAACGCCACCAGCACCTGCTGGCGATAGTTCGCCACCTGCTCGTCGTACTGCGCGCGCGCCTGCTGCACGCCCGCGCTGCGCCGGCCGCCGTCGAAGATCGGCAGCGACAGCGCGGTGCCGGCGAACGGCCCGAGCAGGAAAGTGCGGCTCGACCACATGAACAGGCTGCCGAGCGTGCTCGCCTCATAGCCGAACGAGCCGGTGATGTCGAGCTTCGGGAAGTACGCGGACTTCGCGAGGCCGATGCGCGCATTGGCGGCCGCCATCGCGCGCTCGGCCGCCGCGATGTCGGGGCGGCGTTCCAGCAGCGCCGACGGCAGGCCGGCAGGAATCCGAACCGTCACCGGCACGATCGGTGCCTGCGCGAACGAGAAATCGGCCGGCGGCTTGCCGAGCAGGATCGCGAGCGCGTGCTCCGAGGCGGCGCGGCGGCGGGCGACGCCCACCGCATCGGCCTGCGCCGAGGCGAGTTCGTTCTTCGCGCGCGACACGTCGAGCTCGTTGATGTCGCCTTCGTCGAAGCGCCGCTGCGCGAGCTTCAGCGATTCCTCACGCAGATCGACGGTGCGCCGGTACAGGTCCTGATCCGAATCGAGCTGGCGCAGCTCGAAATAGTTCTGCGCCACGTCGGCCTGCAGCGCGAGCTGCACCGAGCGGAACAGCGCCTCGCTCTGCGCGGCGTCGGCACGCGAGGCCTCGACGTTGCGGCCCACGCTGCCGAACAGGTCGGCCTCGTAGGACACGCTGCCCTGCGCGCGCCACAGCGTGGCATTGGTCGGCCCCGAGCCTTGCGGCAGGAACTGCGAGGCCGACGACACGCCCTCGCGAGTCGGCCCGAAGCCCGCATCGAGCGACGGGAACCACGCCGAGCGCGCGGCCCGGGTGGCGGCTCGCGCTTCTTCCACGCGCGCCGCGGCCGCCTTCAGGTTCTGGTTCGCGTCGAGCGCCTGCTGCTCGAGCGTGTCCAGCGTGGCGTCGCCGAACACGCTCCACCACTGGCCGCGATGGGCGGCATCGGCCGGCTCGGCCGGTTTCCAGGTGCCGGCCTGCTCGCCCGCCTCGAGGGTGGGCGCTTCCTTGAACGCGGCCGGCGTGGCCGCGTCGGGCCGCTTGTAGTCGGGGCCCACCGCGCAGGCGGCGAGCAGCGCCGACATCAGCACACTGAGCCCGGCCAGCTTCGCCAGATGCAGCGCGGGCCGGATGGTCTTGTCGTTTTTCATCGTCTGATCCTCAAGCATCCGCGGCCGACACGTCGTACCGCGGCGTATCCTTCTGCGCGACGTGCACCTTGCCACCGGCCAGCGTGCGCAGCACCACATAGAACACCGGCGTCAGCATCAGCCCGAACAGCGTCACGCCGAGCATGCCGAAGAACACGGCCACGCCCATCGCATGGCGCATTTCCGCGCCGGCGCCGCTGGACAGCACGAGCGGCACCACGCCCATGATGAACGCGATCGACGTCATCAGGATCGGGCGCAGGCGCAGCCGGCACGCCTCGATCGCGGCCTGCAGCGGCGTGCGTCCGTCGTGCTCGAGCTCGCGGGCGAACTCCACGATCAGGATCGCGTTCTTCGCGGACAGCCCCACCAGCACCATCAGGCCGATCTGCGTGAAGATGTTGTTGTCGCCCTGCGTGAGCCACACGCCGGTCAGCGCCGACAGGATGCTCATCGGCACGATCAGGATCACCGCGAGCGGCAGCGTCAGGCTCTCGTACAGCGCCGCCAGCACGAGGAACACCAGCAGCACGCTGATCGGGAAGATCAGCAGGCCCGCGTTGCCGGCCAGGATCTGCTGGTACGTGAGGTCGGTCCACTCGAACTTCACGCCGCGCGGGAAGGTCTGCGCCGCGATCCGCTCCACGGCCGCCTGCGCCTGCCCCGAAGAGTAGCCGGGCGCCGGGCCGCCGTTCACGTCGGCCGCGGTGTAGCCGTTGTAGCGCACCACCATTTCCGGCCCGAAGGTCGGCGACACGGTGACGAGCGACGACAGCGGCACCATCTCGCCGGCGGCGTTGCGGGTCTTCAGCAGGCCGATGTCGCTGGCCTTCTGGCGGAACGGCGCATCGGCCTGCACGCGCACCTGGTACACGCGCCCGAAGCGGTTGAAGTCGTTCACGTACAGCGAGCCCAGATAGATCTGCATCGTGTCGAACACGTCGGTCACGTTCACGCCGAGCTGCTTGGCCTTCACGCGATCGAGGTCCACGTTCAGCTGCGGCACGTTGATCTGGTAGCTCGTGAACAGCGGGCCGAGCTCGGGCGCCTGCTGCGCGCGCTTGATGAAGTCCTGCGTGGCATCGGCGAGCTTCGCGTAACCCACCGCGCCGCGATCCTCGATCTGCATCTTGAAGCCGCCCAGCGTGCCGAGGCCGAGCACCGGCGGCGGCGGGAACACGGCCACGAACGAATCCTTGAGCGCGCCGTACTTCTGGTTCAGCGCCCCCGCGATCGCCCCGGCCGACAGCGCGTTGCCGTGCCGCTCGTCGAACGGCTTGAGCGTGACGAACACGATGCCGGCGCTCGAGCTGTTGGTGAAGCCGTTCACCGACAGGCCCGGGAACGCCACGGCGCTCTCCACGCCCGGCTGCTTCAGCGCGATCGAGCTCATGTCGCGGATCACCTTCTCGGTGCGGTCGAGCGAGGCGCCGTTGGGCAGCTGCGCGAACGCGATCAGGTATTCCTTGTCCTGCGCCGGCACGAAGCCGCCCGGCACGATCCGGCTCATCAGCACCGTGGCACCGACCAGCACCACGTAGACGCCGAGCATCAGCGACTTTCTCGACAGCACGCCGCGCACGCCGCGCCCGTAGTTCTCCGCGCCGCGATGGAACAGCGCGTTGAAGCGCCGGAAGAAGCCGCCCAGCACGCGGTTCATCACGCGCGTGAGCCAGTCGGGCTTCTCGTCGTGGCCCTTGAGCAGGATCGCGGACAGCGCCGGCGACAGCGTGAGCGAGTTGAACGCCGAGATCACCGTGGAGATCGCGATGGTCATCGCGAACTGCTTGTAGAACTGGCCGGTCAGGCCCGACATGAACGCGAGCGGCACGAACACGGCCACCAGCGTCAGCGCGATCGCGATGATCGGCCCGCTCACTTCCTGCATCGCCTTGTAGGTGGCCATGCGCGCGCTGAGCCCGCTCTCGATGTTGCGCTCGACGTTCTCCACCACCACGATCGCGTCATCCACCACGATCCCGATCGCGAGCACCATCCCGAACAGCGACAGCGCGTTGATCGAATAGCCGAACAGCAACAGCAGCGAGAAGGTGCCGATGATCGACACCGGCACGGCGATCAGCGGAATGATCGACGCGCGCCAGGTCTGCAGGAACACGATCACCACGATCACCACCAGCGCGATCGCCTCGAGCAGCGTGTGCACCACCGCCTTGATCGACGAGCGCACGAACTGCGTCGGGTCGTAGACGATCTTGTACTGCACGCCGGCGGGGAAATCCGCCGACAACTCCTTCATGGTGGCGCGCACCTGGTCGGAGATCTGCAGCGAGTTCGCGCCCGGCGACTGGTTGATCGCCATCGCCACCGCGGGCTGGTTGTCGAGCAGCGAGCGCAGGCCGTATTCGGATGCGTCGAGCTGGATGCGCGCGAGATCGCGCAGGTGCGTGACCGCGCCGTCGGGCGCCGTCTTCACCACGATGTCGCCGAATTCGCTCTCGGTCTGCAGGCGTCCGCGCGCATTGACCGACAGCTGCAGCGGCGTGCCCGGCGTGGACGGCGACTGGCCGATCACGCCCGCGGCCACCTGCACGTTCTGCTCGCGGATCGACCGCACCACGTCGTCGGCGGTGAGCCCGCGCTCCGCCACCTTCTGCGGATCGAGCCAGACGCGCATCGAGTAGTCGCCCGAACCCCACAGCTGTACCTGGCCCACGCCCTGGATCCGCGACAGGCGATCCTTCACGTTGATCAGCGCGTAGTTGCGCAGATAGGTCATGTCGTAGCGGTTGTTCGGCGAGATCAGGTGCACCACCATGGTGAGCGTGGGCGAGCTCTTCACGGTGGTCACGCCGAGCCGCTGCACGTCGTCCGGCAGGCGCGGCAGCGCCTGGTTCACGCGGTTCTGCACGAGCTGCGTGGCCTTGTCCGGATCGGTGCCGAGCTTGAAGGTGACGGTGATCGTGACGTTGCCGTCGCTGTTGGCCTGCGACTGCATGTACAGCATGTCCTCGACGCCGTTGATCTGCTCCTCGATCGGCGAGGCCACGGTTTCGGCGATCACCTTCGGGTTGGCGCCCGGATACTGGGCCTTGACGATCACCGACGGCGGCACGACTTCCGGATATTCCGAAATCGGCAGCATGAACATCGCGATCACGCCGCCGAGCAGGATCAGTACCGATAGGACTCCTGCAAATATCGGACGATCGATGAAAAATTTGGATATGTTCATTGAAACGCTCTTTCTGGTTCTGTGCGAGTAGGGACGAAAGCGCCGCGGCCCGTCAGGACCGCGCGCCGCCGTCGGCCGGCTTCGCGGCCGCCGCGATCGGCGAATCCGCCGTGGCGTCGCCGCCGCCCGTCATCGGCACCATGTGCACCTTCACCTGCTCGCCCGGACGCACGCGCTGCGTGCCGTTCACCACCACCCGGTCGCTGGCCTGCAGGCCGCCCACGATCACGCGCTGGTTGCCGTGCTGCGCGCCGATCTGCACCTCGCGGTAGGCGACGTGATCGTCCTGCCCCACCACGAACACGAACTTCTTGTCCTGATCGGTGTTGATGGCCGCGTCGTCCACCAGCAGGGCCGGATGCGGGGCGCTGCCGTCCACCTTCACGCGGGCGTAGAGGCCCGGCACCAGCCTGCCGTCGGCATTGTCGAAGCGCGCGCGCACGCGGATCGTGCCCGACGAGGTATCGAGCCGGTTGTCGACCGAATCCACCACGCCGGTGCGCGAATAGCCGGCTTCGTTGGCGAGGCCCAGATCCACCGGCACGCGGCGGCCGTCGCGCTGGCTGCCGATGTAGCGCAGATAGGTTTGTTCGTCGGCATCGAACGACGCGTAGATCGGCGACACCGACACGATCGTGGTCAGCGGCGCGGCCGAGGCTCCGGCCGACACCACGTTGCCGAGCGTGATCTCGGCGCGCGACGCGCGGCCCGCGAACGGCGCCACGATGCGTGTGTAGCCGAGGTTGATCTTCGCGGTTTCGAGCGCGGCGGCGGCCGCCTTCACGTTGGCGGCCGATTCGCGTGCCGCGTTCTGCTTCTCGTCGTAATCGCGTTTCGCGATCGCGTTGTCGCCGATCAGGCGCTGCGCGCGCTGCCAGTCGGTCTGCGCATAGCCGTCGCGCGCCTGCGCGGCGGCGAGCTGGGCCGCGGTGCGATCGACCTCGGCCTGATACGGGCGCGGATCGATCACGAACAGCGTGTCGCCCTTCTTCACGAGCGCGCCGTCCTTGAAGTTGACCGACACGATCGTGCCCGACACGAGCGGTCGCACGTCGACGCGATCGATCGCCTCGAGGCGGCCGGAATAGGTCTGCCAGTCGGTGATGGTCTTGGCCAGCACGTTGGCGACGTCGACTTCCTGCAGCGGCGGCGCTGCGTTCTGCGGCGCGCTGGCGCTCGCGCGCATCACGCCGAATGCGCCGCCACCGACGGCGACGACGACGGCCAACGCGGCCACCGCGATGCGGGAGCGGGGAGTACGTAGGATGGACATGAAGATCTCCGGTTGCGTTGGAATAGGGGGAATCAGTCGCTCGCGTGCGCCTGGAAGCGGCAGGTCAGGAAGCGCACGGCCTCCTGCAGCGCGGGCGCGAAGCCGCCGAGCTCGGCGTGGCAGACGTCGGGGTAGCGGATCACCTGCACCAGCACGCCGGCCTCGATCAGCCGTGCCGCGTAGCGCTCGGCCTCCACGTGCAGCACGTCGTTCTGCGCCGTGGCGATCAGCGTGGCCGGCAGCTTCGCGAGCCGCGACGATTCGAGCGGCGCTGCATACGGATGCATGCGCTGCGAGGGCTGCGGAAGATAGGCGCGATAGCTGGCCGCGCAATCCTTGGCGGTGATGTCGGAGGCGAGCTGACGCTCGTCGCCCATGCGCGTCATGCTGGGATCGAGCATCGGCCCGAACAGCACCTGCGCGGCCAGGCTCACGTCGCCGCGATCGCGCGCCATGAAGGCCAGACAATTGGCGAGCTGGCCGCCCGCGTCGTGGCCCGCCACCGCGATGCGGCGCGGGCTGCCGCCGAATGCGCGGGCGCGGGCTTCCACCCAGCGCGCGGCACGATAGGCGTCTTCCGGCGCGGCCGGAAAAGGATGGGCGGGTGCCAGCGAGTAGTCGACCGACACCACCAGCGCGGGCAGGCGCTCGGCCAGAAAGCGCGCGGCAAAGTCCGCGTCGGCCAGCGAGCCGCGCGTGAAGCCGCCACCATGGAAATAAAGCACGACTGGCAATCCGGTCTTGTCCGGGCGCCGGTAGAGCCGCAACACGATGTCCTGGCTGTGGCCCTCGATTTCGACATCGGAGACGGCGAGCGACGTGCCGGCCCGCTCCGGCGAGGCCGGAGCGGAATTCAGCAGATTGCGAAAACCGGATGCATCCATGAGTCAAGCGCGAACGCGCGTCCATTTGCAAGATGAAGCGCATTCTGGGTCCGGCAGACATCAGGATAAATGCCTATAATCCGGCAACACAATTCAGGGGCTTTGAACAATCGGCGATCGGACGCGGGCATCGAGCGTCGAACTGGCCGATCGGGGCCGAACAATCCCGGAGGTAAAGCGATGGACCGTCTTCAGGCAATGCAGGTCTTCACCCGCGTCGTCGACACGAACAGTTTCACCAAGGCAGCCGAGACCTTGAGCCTGCCGCGCGCATCGGTCACGACCATCATTCAGAACCTCGAAGCGTTTCTCGGTGTGCGGCTCATGCATCGCACCACGCGCCGGCTGTCGCTGACGCCCGACGGCGCCGCCTACTACGAGCGCTGCGTGCGGATCCTGGCCGAGGTGGAGGAAACCGAGGCGAGCTTCCAGATCAACAACCGCAAACCGCACGGCAAGCTGCGCGTGGACATGCCCGGCTCGCTCGGGCGGCTCGTGGTGATTCCGGCGCTCAACGAATTCCGCGAGCGCTTCCCCGACATCGACCTGCAGCTCGGCCTGTCGGATCGCCCGGTCGATCTGCTGCAGGAAGGCGTGGACTGCGTGATCCGGGTGGGCGCGCTGCAGGATTCGTCGCTGGTGGCGCGTCGCGTGGGCCTGTTCGAGTGCGTGACGGTGGGCGCGCCGTCGTATCTGTCGCGCTTCGGCGAGCCGCGCACGATCGAGGATCTGGCCGACCATCGCGCGGTGAACTATTTCTCGAGCCGCACCGGCCGCAACATCGACTGGTCGTTCCTGATCGACAACAAGGAAGTCGAGGTGAAGATGGAAGGCGTGGTGTCGGTGAACGACGCCGACGCCTACGTGACCTGCGGCATCGAGGGCTTCGGCCTGCTGCAGCCGCCGCTGTTCATGGTGTTGCAGCAGCTGCGCACGGGCGCGCTCAAGGAAGTGCTGAAGGGCCACAAGCCGCTGCCGATGCCGATCTCGGTGGTGTATCCGCACAGCCGCCACCTGTCGCCGAAGGTGCGCGTGTTCGTGGACTGGGTGGCCGAGGTGTTCGACCGCTGCCCGCTGCTGAACGGCTCGGATCGCCCGCCGCTCGACACGATCTGCAGCAAGCGCACCTTCGAGGAGGCGGAGCGGGTGAAGGTGCCGGATACGCCGATGGTCAGTGAATGGGTGGCGTGAGCCAGCTTGCCGGCACGACGAGGACAAACACCCGAACACGACGGCTCGCGATTCACGTCGCGGGCCGTTTTCGTCAGCGGGTCAGCGGGATCGCGCTGCCTTCCCGGTCGCCTTGCGCGCCACGCTCGCAGGGGCGATGGCATTCGCGGCAGCCTCTGCCTTCCTGACCGCCGCGGCAATCAGGGGCGCCTTCTTTTCCAGCAGTGCCAGCGGCATGCCTTCCTGGTAGGCCTCGTACCATGCGCGTCGCTGCCGAACGATGCGCTCGTCGTCACGCAGCGGGAGCAGATCGAGCATGTTCTGCGCGCGCCGCCGATACCGTTTCGGTACCGCGTCGGTCAGCCGAAGCTGCAGCGACGGCAGGATCACCTCGAACCATCCCGGCTCGACCTCGAACGGGTCGAGCAGATCGGCGGCACGACGTTTCTGCTTCGAGCTGTTCAGCCAGCCGTCGACATAACGGTAGTTGTTCCATTCGTAGGCCTGATCCGGATCTTCGTTGTAGCTGACGCAGTGATCGACGGTACCACTCCCGATCCACATTGCGCCAAAGGCACAACGGTCACCGAATCCTTCGGCCAGGTCGAGCCGAAATGGCGACCAGAGGTCTCGCGGCCGCTTGGCGTCCGGGTTCAGCTTCAGCCACTCGGCGCCTTTCTTTCGGCATTGTTCCTCGAAATCGTCGGGCTCGGGAATCGGGTTCGCGACCGGAATCATGCACGCCCTCGTGATCGAGTCGAT
Organism: Burkholderia sp.; assembly: GCA_030151225.1. Lineage (GTDB taxonomy): Bacteria > Pseudomonadota > Gammaproteobacteria > Burkholderiales > Burkholderiaceae > Burkholderia. Next base: position 42,457 of record JASLEG010000181.1, read on the forward strand.
TTCACTGCCGCGCGGGGCGTGACGGCCCCACCTTGCCGTTCGACGTGCACGATCCATCGCGGCCAGAAGTGATCACCGCCCGGCAAGGTACGGCGAAGCTCGCGATCGATCGCCTTTTCCGAGTCGAGCCCGGCCGGCAACGCCTCACGATCATCGCGCATCCATGCCTCGGCGGCCTCGATCGCGATCTCGGCATCGACCGAGCGTGCCTGCCGCAGGCCAAACGCTTCCGAGACGAGCCAGTTCGCCACATCGCCCTGCTTCGCCCAGACCTCGCGCTCGATGGTCGCCTCGCGTCCCTCGCCGATTGCGATGGAAAAAATGGAGTCGCGCGCTTCGTCGAAGTCGGGCTCGACGGACGCCAGAACGAGCGGCGAGTGAGTCGCCACGATCAGTTGCACGGGCACCTTCTTGCCCGTCAGTGCCGTCATCACGCGCAACAGGGCGGGCACGATGCGCCGCTGCCATTGCGGATGCAGGTGACACTCGATTTCGTCGATCAGAAAGACGATCTCCTTCGCCGGCTTCCGACCGGTCTGCCGGCAGGCGAGTTCGTGCTCCCGCCAGGTCCAGACGAGCAGATAGGCGAGCGCCGCGATCCGACGCATGCCCGCCGAGGCGTGGATCAACGCAACGTCCTGTCCGTACGGCATACGCAGCGACGGATATTCCGTCACGTCGAATCCGAGCCTCACGGGATCGCCCGGCTGCAGCGCCTCGATGCCATCGGGTGACAGCGCCTCGAGCACCTTGATCAGGTCGTCGAATACCGCTTCACGCCCCTTCTGCCAGGACACCCAGTCGCGAATCAGCCCGTTGCAATAGCGCATTCCGTCCGGCCCTTCGAGGCCGTTCCAGACGTCGTCGGGACGGAAGTTGAACGCACGTGGCCGGGCCGCGGCCTGAGCGTCCTTGTCGTTCCAGTAGTTGCGCGCGGGATCCCAGGCAGAAAAGCTGCCGTCGACGCCCGCATAGATCACCACGCCGGGGATCGCCGGTCGCCCCTGCTTCAGCGGCCAGACCTGATTGCTGCGGTCGAACCGGCTGGTTTCGGAGAAATCGCCAGGCGTCGCCTTGCTGTAGGTGTATCGGATGCTCGCCTTGGTCAGGTTGATCCGGTTCCCGGACATGAGCGCCGGTCGAGGCACCACCGGAACATCCCGTGCCCAGGTACGCGTCAGCGCCCACCACGCGATATCGAGCAAGAAGCTCTTGCCGAGGCCGTTGTCACCGGTGATGAAGTTCAGGCGGGGGGAAAATTCGACGGGACCGAAAGCCTTCGCGGGCCCGACTCCGTGAAACTCCAGTGATTTCAGCATCGTGAGTTCCTTGATTGCCACGCCGACGACGGGGACGACGGCGCATCCGGATCATCCGCATCGATGGCGCAACGCGCCGACACTTCGGCAGGCACGCCTGCAACGACCGAAATGCCGGTGCGCCGCCGGTCGGGATGCGGATCCCCTTCTTGATTCAATGCAGCATGAATGGGCAATCAAAGTGCCAGAGCATGCCCGCTCGGGAGTTTACCGCAACTGTCTCGCCGATCCGAAGCCGCTCGCGATGCCGACGGGTGCTCACTCGTCCTCCTCCAGCCGCAGCTTCGCCGCCGGCACGCCGGTGGCCGCGCCCCAGTAGTAGATCGCCAGCGCGATCGCGGCCACCACCAGCGTGTCCCAGGGATGCGCGAGCACGCCGATCCCGCCGAAGCTGCCGAGGCAGGAGGCGCCGATCATCAGCGCATAGAACGCGATCAGCCACGCCGAGGCGCGCACCTGCTCGGCCAGGCTCAGCTGATCCTTCGGCACGAAGCGCCCGCAGGCCAGATACACGAGGAACAGCGCGATCTGCAGCCCGAGCAGCCACGACACCGTGCCCCAGCCCGACCAGTACACGATCAGCGCCGCCACGATGAACGACAGCGGCCCGAGCACGCGGAACGCGCCGGCCCGGAACGGCCGCGGCAGATCGGGCGCCGAGCGGCGCAGCGCCGCCACCGACACCGGCGCCACCGCGTAGCTGAGGATCAGCGCCGCCGACACCACGTTGATCAGCACGTCCCACGACGGGAACGGCAGCGTCCAGAACACCGACATCGCGAGCGTGAGCCACAGCCCCGCGCGCGGGATGCCGGTGCCTTCGTCGATGCGCGTGAACACGCGGAAGAAGGTGCCCGTCTTCGCCCAGCCGTACACCACGCGCGGCGTGGCGTTCATGTAGATGTTGCCGCAGCCGCTGGGCGAGATCATCGCGTCGGCCACCACCATGTAGGCGAGCCAGCCCACCCCGAGCACGATCGCGATGTCGCGATACGGCAGCGAGAACGCGTGATCGATGCGCGCCCAGCCCTGCGCGAGCATCGCGGTGGGAATGCCGCCCACGAAGGCCAGTTGCAGCAGCACGTAGATCAGCGTGGACACGAGCACCGACAGGATCAGCGCGATCGGAATCGTGCGCTGCGGATTGCGCACCTCGCTGGCCACCGAGATGATCGGCGTGAGCCCGAGATACGCGAAGATCACGCCGCCCGCCGACACCGCCATCTCGACGCCCGACAGCCCGAACGGCGCGAAGCCGGCCACCGTGAGGTTGCGCGGATGGAAGAACACGAACAGCACCGCGATCACGGCGAGCGGCACCACGAACTTGAACAGGCTGATCACGTTGTTGGCGAGCGCGAAGGTCTTCACGCTCGAATAGTTGAGCCGGAAGAACAGGCACAGCAGCGCGAACTGCAGCAGCCAGCCGATCGTGGTGGGCGCGTTCGAGCCGGGCACGGTGAGCCCCGGAAACCACGCGGCCGCGTACTGGCGCGCGGCCACCACCTCGATCGCGATCAGGCTGGAGAACGCGATCAGCGTGATCAGGCCGATCAGGTAGCCGAGCAAGGGGCCGTGCGAGAACACCGGGTAGCGCACCACGCCGCCCGCGCGCGGCAGCGCCGCGCCGAGCTCGCAATAGACGATGCCGAGCAGCAGCACCGCGAAGCCGCCGAGCAGCCACGAGAAGATGCCGGCCGGCCCCGCGATGCTGGCCACGTGGCTGGCCGCGAACAGCCAGCCCGAGCCGAAGATCGCGCCGAGGCCGATGAAGGTCAGGTCGGTCAGCGAGAGCTGACGATTGAATTTGCCCTGCGATGCCATGAATCGTGTCTCCTGCCATGTGGGCCGCGCGTTCGTGCGCGCTGCCCGGGTCGGGACACGCAGTATCGATCCGACGAATCGGCTCAGGCTTGTAGGGAATTACCGGTCACGATGATGAAATCGGCACAGGACCGAAGTGGCTCATGAGCCTGACATGTAAGACTGACAAGGCAAATGACCGAATGACGGAGGCGAAGAAGATGCGCACCGGATGCCAGAGGCTTCCGGCTGCCGACGGTCGATGCGAGGGTTCGTCCGAAGACGAACGCGCGGCGCGTCAATGCGTGCGAGGCTCGGCGTGACGAATCGGCCTTGGCTTGCGGTGCATCCTGCCGACAGAGGCCAACGCGGCAAGGCTGATCACTGCCGTGAGCGTCAGGTAAAAGCTGGGAGCGGCCTTGTTCCCCGTGGCGCTCAGCAGCCAGATGATGATGGCGGGCGTGAATCCCCCGAACACGGTCACGCCGACGTTGTAACTGATCGACATGCCGGTCGCGCGCGTCGAAACAGGGAATATCTCCGACATCAAGGCCGGCAGCGCGCCAAAGTAGATTGCCTTGAGCAGGGCGAGCCAGCCGACCAATGCAAAGAGCGCACTGACCGACCCGTGTGAAACGACAAGGTAGAACGCCGGATAGCCCGTGACCAGGAACAGAATGGCGGCCAGGGACATCTGCCTGATTCGTCCGATGCGGTCGGACAGATGGCCGGCAAACGGTGTTACCACTGCCAGTATCGCACCCGCCAGAACGCTGGCGGCAAAGCCGGTGGACGGGTCGAGATGAAGGTCGCGAATCGCGAAAGTCGGCACGTACTGAAGCAGATAATTCGCTGCGGTCGAGACGGTCAGCGAGCCAACCGATAAAAGCAGCATGTACTTCTGGCTGCCGAAGACATCCCGTATCGGCGTCGCCGTGTGCGCGGCCTCGATGAAGTCGGGCGCGTCCTCGAGAAACCGGCGCAGATACAAGCCGATCGGTCCGATCAGCAATCCGAAGTAAAAGGGAATTCGCCAGCCCCAGGCAGACAATTCCGCCGGCGACATGAATTTCGCGAGAGCAAAACCGAACAGCGAGGCCATCAGGGTGGCGATGCCCTGCGTGGCGAACTGCCAGCTCGCCAACAGGCCACGACGATGGGGCGCATGTTCAATGAGCATTGCCGTCGACGCCCCAAACTCGCCGCCAGCCGAGAACCCCTGAATCAGGCGCGCGACGAACACCCCGATGGGCGCCGCAAGTCCTATCGCGGCGTAAGTTGGAATCATCGCGATGATCGCGGTGCCCACCATCATCAAGCCGACCGTCAGCAACAGGGCTGCCTTGCGTCCATGCCTGTCTGCATAGGCACCGAGCACCATGCCGCCAAGCGGACGAACCAGGTACGACGCGCCGAACGAGCCGAACGTCAGCAGCATCGACGCAGTTTCATTCATCGCTGGAAAGAAATTCTTCGCGATATAGACAGCAAAGAACGCGTATATCGCAATGTCGAACCATTCAAGCGCGTTGCCAGCCGAGGTCGCGACAACGATCTGCGTCAAACCGAGAGGCTTCTTTTGCATGATTCGCCCCGCCGCTAGATGGGATAGTGCGACGCGCGCGACGTGCCTGAAGTCCGCCGCGCGACGATTTCGGGCCCGGCCTCGCTCAAATCCCACCACAGGCCTGCCATGACGCCGAGCGCTTCGCGTGCCACCGAGCCGAGCAAATGCTCGTTCGGCGCATGCTGATTGCAGGCCGGGTAGGAGTGAGGCACCCACAAGGTTGGAAGCCCGAGCGTGTCTGCGAACACGTCGTTGGGGACCGTTCCTCCGAGATTGGGGAGGAGCGCGGGCTTCTTGTTCGTGGTGGCACGCAACGAGTCGAGTGCCCATTGAACCCACGGATCGTCGAGTGCCAGGCGCGTCGCAGGCGTACCGCGCGACACCTTCACCTGTACGTGGCTGAAGCCGTGCTGCTCGAAATGGCGTTCGAGGTGCTCCTGCACCTGTTCCCAGTCCGTCCCCACGACGAAACGCAACTGACACACGGCTTTTGCAGCTGGAGGTATGGCGTTGACCGGCGCGTCCGCATTGCCTGCCTTCATCGCGAGAATTTCGAGCGCATTCCACCCGATGACGCGTTCCGCCGGACTCAGCCCCGGCTCACCCCACGTCGGATCGATCTCCGGCGAACTGTCGTCGCCGCCGAGTTCGATATCCGCCAGCGCCGCCCTGACCAACGCGGAAATCGGAGGCGGGCGCAGCCCTTCGACCACGATCTTTCCGTCGCGATCGACGAGTGTGGCCAGCGCATGGGCCAATACGCTCGCCGGATTGCGCAAGACTCCGCCCCAGTTTCCCGAGTGCTGGCCTCCCTCGCGCAAATCGACGAGCAGTTCGAAGCGCACGGCGCCCCGCGAACCGAGAAAGAGCGTGGGACGCTCCGCCGAGACGCGCGGGCCGTCCGACGCCAGGAAGACGTCGGCGCGAAGCGCGTCGGCTTCCGACGAACACACCGCGCCCAGGCCGGGCGAGCCGATTTCCTCGCCAGTTTCGAAAATGACCTTGATGTTGTAACCGAGCTTGCCGCCACGGGTCTGGATGACGGCCCCCAGCGCTGCAAGGTTGATCGAGTGCTGCCCCTTGTTGTCCGCGGTTCCGCGGCCGTACCACCGGTCGCCGTCAAGCGTGACGTCCCACGGCTCGAGGCCAGGTCGCCACTGGTCGTCGTAGCCTCTGACCACATCCCCGTGTCCGTATGTCAGGACGGTCGGAAGGTGATCGCCTTCGTGGCGCGTTGCGATCAGGAATGGAGCCCCTTCGTGCAGCGGGTTGTCGACGATGCGGCTGTGGAAGCCCAGTTTCGCGAGCGCGGGGGCAATCTCCGCTTCCAGATAGGCATGGAGCGTCCCCACTTCGGCCTGGTTCTGGCTCTCGGTCCTGAAGGCCACGCGCCGGCGCAGATCGGCGAGCAGTTCGCCTGAATCGAAAATCTCGTAGGTGCTGGAGATTGCCGATGTCCTGTTGACTTGATGAGCTTCCACTGGATTTCTCGCACGGTTTTCGAGGTAGTGGAACGGAGTGTATGAACGATAAAAATTCGCCACAATTTCAAATTTTGCGGATATCGTTGCCGAAACAGCAACGTAAGAAAGGCGGGAAGAATGCTTCACGGAATCGCGCTTCGATATTTTCTCGAGGTGGCACGAACGGGGTCGCTGGCGGCGTCCTCGGCAAGCCTTCATGTCGCGGTGTCGGCCATCAGTCGTCAGATCGCCAAGCTCGAAGACGAAGTCGGAGCCCCGCTGTTCGAGCGCATGCCGCGTGGCATGGTGCTCACGGACTCCGGCCAACTGCTGGCCGAACACGCCCGCCGCGCATTGCTGGACGCCGACGCCGTGTTGAGTGAAATCTCCGAGGCGCACGCCCTGGGCCGGGGAATCGTGAGGGTCGGCTGCACCGAAGGCTTCACGCGCCACTTTTTGCCGAGCGTGTTCGCGCGCTTTCACGCCGGGCATCCGCGAGCGCGGTTCGTGCTGCGTTCCGGAACGCCTGCGCAGGTGGAACAATGGGTCGCGCTGGGAGAACTTGACGTGGGTCTGGGCTTCTCCACGACCACGTCTGTCGCCGTTCACGTCGAGTTCAGCATGAGCGCCCCGGTGTGCGCGATGCTTCGTCCGTCTCATCCGCTTGCGAAAAAAAGGAGCCTCGCCTTCGACGACCTTTTCGACTATCCGGTGGCGGTCCTCGAGCGAGGAACGACGGTTCGTCAGCTCATCGACTGGTGCTGCTCGCTGCGCGGCCGGCACCTCGAGCCGCTTTTCACCAGCAACAATTCGAGCGCGATGCATCAGTTCGCCGCGATGACGGGGGCGATCACGCTGGGCAGTGCGATCGCTTTGCAGGGAGCCGAAGGTGCCCCGTCCCTGATGGCGAAACGCATCGATGAGCCGCTCCTGAGCGAGCGCTATCTGCAGGTCACGACGATGAAAGGCCGTATTCTTCCTGCGCCCATCAGCCAATTTCTCGCGGTACTGAAAGCGGCGTTGTCCGTCGACACCGCTGCCGGCGAAGCCGACGTCGTGCGACGCGCGAAAAATCCGAAGCGCGTGACGCGCTGAACGAGGGGATCGGCGGCGGCCGGCGCTCGACGCGAGGGTTCGTCTGACGATTCTGCATTGCGGCACGACCACGCGCGATTCTGAACCCGATGGAATGACACTATTGCACTGGCTGTACAAATCAAAAAACGCGCAGGAATCGCATCCGCACGCAAATCGTCACAACCCACGCCCAACAAGACTTCTCCCCGACCCTACCGGCAGTACGGAATTCGATTGTTCCAGGATGGCGACAATTCAATTCGCACGGATCCCATTTATTGATGCTGCACCCGCACGTAAATTTCACTCCGTCGCGCAGCAAACACGTTGCGCATCCGAACACCGAAGGAGTTGAACATGAAACGCATCGCACTCACCGCCGCCGCATTCGTGCTGTCCGCCACCGCCGTGTCCGCCTTCGCCGATGGCGGCATCGGCCGCGCCGGCAGCTACGGCGACCTGCCCGCCATGAAGTCCACCAGCACGCTGACCCGCGCCGAAGTGCGCGCGCAGCTCGCCCAGGCGCAGCGCGACGGTTCGCTCGCGCTGCTGCGCAAGACCAACTCGTACCCGCAAGGCATCGAGCTGGCCCAGCAACGTCAGGCCACGTCCGAATCGGGCGGCCCGTCGAGCGAACTCGCCAACCGCTGAGTTCATTCATGCGCGGCCCGATCGGCCGCGCCGCCTTGACCGGAAGGAGGTCACGATCATGAACACGAACGAACCGAAACCGTCCCAGCTCGATCAATGGGATCACACCACGCCGGTGTGGATTCCGTTCCGTGCACAACCCCGCACGAACGGCAACGGCTGACCGGCAGGCTGAAAAAAGGCGACCCCGCTCGATGCGTGGGTCGCCTTTCGCTTTGGGAGCCCGCGAGCGCTCGACTCAGAAGCGATGGACCAGCCCCGCCCCCACGGCGATCTGGCTACGTGACGATGCCGGCGTGCTGCTGAAGCCGTCGCCGAGCGAGGCCGTCGCTTCAACGATCCTGCCCGCGTTCAGCGTGTCGCCGCCGGCGCGCTGAAACGACTGCACCGCGTAGAGTCCGGTCCGCTTGGACAGCGCATGGTATTGCGACAGCGTGAACTGGCTGTAGCGCGCCGCGCTCGTGATGCCGTTCGACCGCGTGGCCTGCGTGTAGCTGTAGCCGGCGGCGAGATCCCAGGTGCTCGACGGCTTGAAATGCAGCACCGCCCCCGCCGTGTTGAAGATCGCGGTGTCGTGAAAGGCCGATCCGCCGCCGGCGATGTATTGCACGTTCGAATAGGACGCGCTCACGTCCCACGCCGGCGAGAACCGGTAGCCGCCCGTCACCGCGATGCGCTGCTGCGCCTGCGCCGTCTGATAGCCGTTGTCGATCGCCGATACCGCCGTCTGCGCGCCGCCGTTCGAGGTGGTGGACGAGGCGCCCCAGGCGCCGCCGCCCGGCGTGGCATTGTTCACGCGCTGCACGGCCGCGCCGATCCCCAGCGGGCCGTTCCTGTACTGCAGGCCCGCGCTCCAGGTCGAGCCCGCATCCACGCTGCCCGGCACGCCGCCGAAGGCATACGACGCGCTGAACGTGAAGCCGGCCAGCGTGGGCGACTGGTAGACGAGCGAGTTGTTGGCGCGATAGATGTTGTCGAGCGAATCGATGTCGCCGGGATGCGCGCCGAAATAGCCGGTCAGCCAGGTGGTCGGGCTCCACGGCGCCAGCATGTTGTAGTAGGCCGTGTACTGCCGCCCGGCCGTGAGCATGCCGAACCGGTCCGTGGTCACGCCCACCCAGGCTTGCCGCGTGAAGATGCCGCCCGCATATTGCGAGGCGCCATTGGTGCTGTTGAAACCGTTCTCGAGCGTGAAGATCGCCTGGGTGCCGCCCCCCAGATCCTCGCTGCCCCTGAGCCCGAAACGGCTGCCCGCCCAGACGCCCGCAGTCATCTTGACGACGGAGCACCCGCCCGAGGTGGCGCCGAGCGAGGCCGCGCCGTTCTGCCAGGCGATACCGTTGTCGACGATGCCGTACAGCGTCACGCTGCTCTGGGCATGCGCACCGGCGCAGACGCCGCCGAGTGCCCACAGGAAAAACAACGAGCGTTTCATGATTTGCATTCCTATGTAATTTCGCGACGATCACGTCGCGGTTTCGATTTCCCGTATCAGGCCGATGAAGCCAGCCAGCGCGCCGCGCGGGCGAGCAATGCCTCCACCGACTCGAATGCCTCGACGCCGGCCACGTGCGGGGCGTCGCACACGGTGAACACCGGCTTGCCCCATTGCAGCCCGAGCGCGATTTCCGACAAGGTGCCGAGCCCGCCCCCCACGGCGACCAGGCACAGCGACGAGCGCGCGATCAGCGCGTTGCGCGTGATGCCGAGCCCGGTGGGCAGCGCCACGCTCAGGTACGGATTCGCGCCGCTCGCGTCGTCCTCGGGCAACAGGCCGATGGCGATGCCGCCCGCGCGATGCGCGCCGCGCGCGGCGGCCTCCATGACGCCGCCCTTGCCGCCGCCCACGATGGCGATGCCCGTGGCGGCAATCGCGTGCGCGATCGCCTCGGCCGCGGCCAGTTGCGCCTCGGTCGCCGCCCTCGGCCCGATCACGCCCACCGGCATCGCGTGACGACGGGCGCCACGCTGGCGTTGTGCGAGATCGGCCAGCGCGATGTCGGCGAGCCGTGCCTGTTCAGTGTTGCCGTGATCCAACGATCCACTCCCCCATTGCAAGAACCCCGGTGCACAGCGCGGTCAACATGATCGACAGCACGGCGACCTGTGAAAAATCGGTCTGTCCGTCGGACAGCTTCAGATACATCAGCAGCGGCAGGATGTTGATCTGGGTACCGGCCAGCGCGACGGCGGTGCCGTAGGTGCCGAGCGCGATCGCCACGACCAGGCACCAGGCCGCCGCCACCGACGGCCAGAGCGAGCGCCACGCCACGTCGATCCACGCCAGCCAGGGCCGCGCCCCGAGCGTCAGGGCCGCCTCGAGCGGGCGCCGGTCGAAGTTGGCGAAGGCCGGGTAGAGCATCAGCGCGACGCGGGGGATCAGGTAGTACGCGTAAGCGATCGCGAGCCCCGCCGCGGTATAGATCACGCCGCCCACGCGTGCCGGATCGGCACCGAACCTCGCGAGCAGCATCGTCACGAAACCGGCGCGGCCGAAACACAGGATGAAGCCATAGGCGATCACGAGGCCCGAGAAGGCGAGCGGCACGCCGAGCACGGCCAGCGAGATCCGGCGCCGTGCCGGCGGCTGGCCGGCCAGGCCGATCGCCAGCACCACGCCGACCGCCGTCGACAGCGTGCCGGTGGCGAACGCGAGGCCCAGCGAGCGCGCGATCGCGTCGGCCACCACGGCATCGCCGAGCACCGTGCGCCACGCCCGGCCGCCGCCGTCGAACGCCGCGCCGACCAGCGAGGCGAGCGGCAGCACGAACGCGATCGCGAACAGGATGCCGGCCGGCCAGGCGCCGAAGCGGCACAGCAGCCCGGCGTGGCGACGCTCGATGGCGGACCTCGGGCTCATCGCGGAATGCTCCGATCGCGGCGGATGAAGATGCCGTTCATTGTCCGAGCACCGCCTGCGTCCACAGCCCGTCCACCTGCGACTTCATCGCCGCGGCCCGCACCACGTCCAGCGGATGCACCTGGGGCGCATTCGGCATCCGCGCGGCCGTCTCCGGCGCCAGCGCCACGCCCGGCACGGCGGGGCGCACGTAGCCCTGCGCGAACAGCGCCTGGCCGGCATCGCTCATCACGAAATCGAGCCAGAGCGCGGCCGCGGACGGATTCGGCGCGTTCCTGACGAGGCTCATCGCATACGGCGCGGACACGCTGCCGTCCTGCGGAATCACCACCTCCACGGCGTCGCCCATGCCGTCGTCGTACTTCGCCTTGAGGCCGTCGTTTTCATAGCCGATCAGGATCGGGATCTCGCCCTTCACGAACTTCGCGTACGGCGTGGTGCCCTCCACCCGCAACACGTTGCCGGCCTTTTTCAGCTTGCCGAAGAACTCGGCGCCCGGCTTCGGATCGTCGACGCCGCCGCCCGTCGCGTACGCCGCGGCGAACACGTCCACCTGGCCCTGTCCGGTCGAGCGCGGATCGAGATAGACGACGGTGTTGCGGTATTCGGGCTTCAGCAGGTCCGACCAGCGCTTCGGCACGTCCTTCACGAGCTTCCGGTTGACGAGGAACGCGACGTTCAGCGAATGCACGGCGAACCAGCTGCCGTCGGGATCGCGAAACACCGCCGGCAGCTTGTCGACGTTCAGCGGCCGGAACGGCGCCACCACGCCCTTCGCCTTCGCGTCGAGCGCCGACGCGGCGAAGTAGTAGGCGGTGTCGGCTTGCGGGCGGCGCCGCGACTTGTCCAGCGTCACCACGGTCGCGGCCGAGCCGATGTCGTTGTAGGTGATCTCGACTTTCGGATAGCGCTTGCGAAAGGCGGCGAACAGCGCTTTCCAGTTCGCCCACTCGGGACCGGTGTCGAAGGACACCACGAGGCCCTCTTCCGCGGCCTTCGCATACAGCGCGTCCTCGCCGGGATAGAGCGGCGCCGGCGCCACGGGCGGCGCGGCATGAGCGGCGGACGCGACGAGCGTGGCCAGCACGAGTGCGGCGATCCGCACGTGACGAATCGGGGTGAAACCTGGGCGCATCGGCGTTCTCCGTGATGCAGATGGGTAGATGGGTATCCGCCGGAGCGGCGTCGTGTTCAGGGTTGCGGGACGGGGCGCGCCGCGGCCTCGCGAGGCGATGGCTCGCGATCGGCGGCGGGCAGCACGCGCAGGTGCCGCGGGTCGATGGCGACGCTGCGCGTCGCCACCGTGCGGCCCTCGCCGAGCAGGGCGCGCGTCGCGCCGTTCGGCATGAAGTCGTAGCGGTGCGTCGAGCCGAAATACCGCACCTCGCCGCAGGCGCCCCCCAGGTAATTCACGCAGCCGGGCTCGGGATCGGGCCGCACGTGCTCGGGGCGCAGCAGCAATTCGACGGCCTCGCCCACGCGGCGCGCACCCGTCGGCGCGCAGAGCGTCGCGAATCCGACGTCGACGCGATCGGTGGCGATCACCTGCCCCGGCAGCAGCGTCGAATGGCCGATGAAGCGGGCCACGTGCGCCGATGCGGGCTGGTCGTACAGCTCGCGCGGCGTGCCCACCTGCAGGATGCGGCCGCGCTCCACGATCGCGACGCGGTCCGCCATGCTGAGCGCCTCGTCCTGATCGTGCGTGACCAGCAGCGTGGTCGCGCCGGATGCGCGCTGCAGCGCGCGAATCTCGTCGCGCAGCTGGTGCCGGATTCCGGCATCGAGCGCGGCCAGCGGCTCGTCGAGCAGCAGCACGCGCGGCTCGATCACCAGCGCCCGGGCCAGCGCGACGCGTTGCTGCTGGCCACCGGACAACTGCGTCGGACGCCGCCCGGCATGACTCGCCAGGCCCACCCGCTCGAGCATGGCCAGCGCCTGGCGCCGCCGCTCGGCCAGCGCGACGCCACGCATGCGCAGGCCGTAGGCGACGTTGTCGCGCACGTCCAGGTGCGGAAACAGGGCGTAGTGCTGAAACACCATGCCCACGCCGCGCTTCCACACCGGCTGGTTCGCCGCGTCCTGCCCGCCGATCGCGATGCGGCCGGAATACCCGGTCAGCAAGCCGGCGGTCAGACGCAACAGGGTCGATTTTCCCGACCCGCTCCGCCCGATCACGGCGAGCAGTTCGCCGGGCGCGGCGCTCAGGGACAGCGCCGAGATGCCGTGAGAAGCGCCCGGGTAGGTATAGCTGACGGAATCGAATTCGAGGCTCATGGCATCACTTCATTCGTTGCACGGTGAAAACGGAGACGAGCGTCGCGGTCACGGCCAGCACGAGCAGCACGACGGTGGCCGCGCAGGCGAAGCCGGACGCACTGTAGAAGGCCTGCTGCAGCACCACCGGATAGTTGCGGTAGCGAAAGCCGGCGATCAGGTTCGACACCTGGAACTCGCCGATCGACAGCGCCGCCACCATGACCAGGCCGGCGAACAGGCTGTGGCGCAGGTTCGGCACCACCACGGTCAGGAACTGGCGGGCCGGCGTCGCACCGAGCGTGGCGGCACAGGCCTCGAGCGTGGCCAGCTCGAGATGGCGCAGATCGGCGAGCAGCGTCTGCAGCAGGTACGGCAGCGTGAGCACCGCATGCGCGGCGATCAGCAGCCACAGCGTGCCGAGCCACGGCAGCGCATCGCCGCCGAACATGGCGATGTAGCCGAAACCGAGGGTCAGCGCGGGCACGGCGATCGGCATCAGCATCACGAGCCGCGCCACCAGCCCGCGCCCCGTGCTCGCCCGTTCGTGCAGGGCATAGGCGAGCGGTACGCCGAGCACGGCGTTCAGCCCGCAGCAGGCCAGCGCCACCGTGAGGCTGGTGGCGAACGCGCGACGAAAGCTGCGGTCGGCGGCCAGATCGGCGTACCAGTGGCCGGTCAGGCCGGTGGGCAGCAGCGTGTTGGTCCAGCTCTGCCCCGTCGAGCCCAGCAGCAGCAGCACGATCGGCAGCAGCAGGTACAGCACGAACAGCACCGTCACGGCGCGCACCAGCACGCGGCCCGGCGACGGCCGGCGCCAGCTGCGACGAACGGGAACACCAGCGGCATCCGCGGTGGCGGTGAATGGCGACATCGGGGCGATCCGGAAACGAGTGAGGGAGCGGCAGGAAACCGAATCGAATGAACGACTTGCGGCCTGCACGATGGACGCCAGTGTGGTGTTCGGACATGGCATCGTCATGAAAAAAAGGTACAACTCGCGCAACGTACTGTGCGAATCCGGAACACCCGCCATGAAGGATCTGTATCCGAACATCGCCGAGCTGCAGGCATTCGTCAGCTCCGCGAAACATCTGAACTTTTCGTATGCGGCTCGCGAGCTCGGCCTGACGCCGAGCGCGGTGAGCCGCCAGATCGCGAATCTGGAGGCGCTGTTCGGCGTGAAGCTGTTCGTGCGGGAGCGGCGCAATCTCGGCCTGACCCGGGCGGGCCAGGTCTACCACGCGCGCGTCACGGGCCCCCTGCGCGAGATCGGCGACGCCACGCTGGAGCTGCTGAGCGTGCGCGAGGACAACGACCTGCTGACCATCGCCAGCGTGCCGACCTTCACCACGCGCTGGCTGATCCCGAGGCTGCCGTCGTTTCTCGCGGAGGCACCCAGCGTGACGCTGAGCTTCCGGCGCCATCTCGCGCACGGCGACCCGTTTCCGTTCGGGCTCGACGCGGCGATCCGCTACGGCGACGGGCAATGGGAAGGCGTACGGTGCGACTATCTGGCCGGTCGCACCTTCGTGCCGGTCTGCTCACCCGAATTCGCGCGGCGGCATGCGTTGCGCACGCCCGCGGACCTGGCAAGCGCGCCCCGACTCGTGCACGAGCAGGCGGAAAGCGTCTGGCTCGAATGGGCCGACGCCCACCGGGTGATGCAGATGAACGCGCTGGCCGGGCCGCGCTTCGAGCAGTATTCGGTGCTGCTCCAGGCCGCGCAGGCGGGCCTGGGCGTGGCCCTCGTGCCATTTTTCCTGATCGGCACGCCGCTCGAGACCGGCTCGCTCGTGCAGCCGGTGGATGCGCCCGTGGAAGTCGCCAACCACGGCCACTATCTGTGCTACACGCAGGAGCGCTTCGACACCAGCGCCGCGTTGCGCAAGCTGCGCGATTGGATGCTGGCGGCATTTCCGGCCGATGCCGCGCCGTGACCGGCGCCTGGCCGGGCTCGCAGGATCGGGGCGCGACTTCCGCACCTCAGTGCTTGCAGAGGCGCGCTGACCATGGCTGCCGCAACCATCATCCCGACTCCTCCGCATCGTCTCATCGGCCCGCGGGCGCTCGAAAGCGACAGGTCCTCTTCGCGCCGGCGCGAAGCTTTTGCTCGTCAATCTGGATCCCCAATCCCGGCCCATCCGGCAGGTGGAGCCTCACCAGGCCGTCCTCGTCGCGCGTGATGAACTCGTGAAAATTGGTCACGTCACGGCCACCCAGGCGCAGCACGGACCTGTACGAACCACCTGCATCGACCAGATTGCCGACGGTGGCGATCAGATGCGCAGACGAAGCCTGGGTGATACCGCCCTCGGCCATCGAGTTGGGATAGATGAGCATGCCGGCCTTCATGCCCAGACTGGCAATGGCCTGCGCGTTGAGGATTCCACCGTTCTTGGAAATCTTGATGCTGAAGCCGCGGACGACCTCATTGGCGACAAGCTCCTTGGCGCTCGCCACGCCAGTGAGGCGTTCGTCGGCGAAGATGGGTACGTCGGTCATTTTCTGTAATTCCGCGACACCCCCATTGTCCACCTTGGCGATGGGTTCTTCGACGTAGCGGAGGTAACCGGCACCGAGAGACTCGGGAAGGCTCTTGAAAAAGGCACGGGCGTCCTCCATCGACCAACCGGTGTTGGCGTCGATTTTGAAGACGGCCCTGTCGCCGTAGCGCTGCTGGAGCCTGGCGAGGCGGGGGACTTCACCGCTGGCGGGATATTCCTCACTGCCCGCCTTCAACATGAAGTGGCGATAGCCTTCCGCAATGGCCTGATCGATGACAGGGATGACATCGTCGGCCGTGCCGTTGTTCAATGGGCGAGACACCTCGATGCTGCGGCGAAGGATGGGACCGAGCAGTTCGGCCACCGGCTTATTCCGCCGCTTGCCCTCGAGGTCCATGAGGGCCATATTGATTGCGCCCTTGGCGATGAGGTCCTGCTCCGGCGTTTCGTCGAAGAACTGCTGGATGCGCCATGGATCGGTGCTGTTCAACGCCTTGACCGCGGGCAGCAGGCGGCTTTCCAGGGCATCGAAGACATCGTCCGCGCTTTCCTTTGTGAACGGCTGCCATGGATTGGCCTCTCCATAACCACGATGACCATCGTCACTGTCGATGATCACGAATATGGCGTCGACCTCATTCTGTTCGCCGTAGGACAGCTTGTAGCCGCCGAGATCGTAGGCATACTTGAAAATTTCGTAATCCTTCATGCTCGCCATGATTGAGGATCCTGTGATTAAAAGATGAAGGGGTGAATCAAGAAGAATGGCATGGGAGAGCGCAGATCTGGATCAGCGGCGGAACCTTCTCGCACTTCACACGATGCGGCCGGTTTTCACCACCCTCGCGCACATGGGGCTCCATGTCCGGTCGAGACGTCAGACCGCGACTCTTTCAACATCAATCGCAGATGATCGCTCGACATCCTGATGGACGCGGAAAATCGACACCGCGGCATCCAGTTCCCGGGCCTGCCCGGAAAGCGCCTGCGCAGATGAAGCCGCCTGCTCGACAAGCGCCGCATTCTGCTGCGTGACGTCATCCATTTGTTTGACGGCCTCATTGATCTGTCTGATCCCCTGGCTCTGCTGCTCGCTGGAAGACGTGATATCAGCCATGATCGCGCTGACATGCTCGACCACGTCCATCACGTCACGTATCGCCTTGCCCGTCTCGCGCACCGTTTTTTCACCCGCCTTCGACCTGTCGACAGAGCGCGAGATCAGTTCCTTGATCTCCCTGGCAGCGATGGCGCTACGCTGCGCCAATGCTCTTACCTCGCCAGCAACGACCGCGAACCCGCGCCCCTCTTCGCCAGCGCGCGCCGCTTCCACCGCAGCATTCAACGCGAGAATGTTCGTCTGGAATGCAATGCTCTCGATGACGGCAATGATGGACGTTATCTGCGCCGAGCTGTCCGCAACCTCACCCATCAAATTGACTGCACGCTCGATCGACGAGCCTGCCGTCTTCGCCGTAAGGGTGGCCTCGGCTGCCAGACGGCCCACCGTTCCAACCGCGTCGGCGTTGCGCTGCACGGCAACTGCCAGTTGATCCATACTCGCTGCCGTCTCCTGCAACGCCGCCGCCTGTTGCTCGGTTCGTTGCGAAAGATAGTCACTTCCGCTAGCAACCTCGCCTGCAGCTTCGCTTATCGCAGAAGCTGACGTCCGTATTCCCTGCACGATCAGGGCAAGGTGCGCTCGCATTTCGAACAGGGACGCCATTAAACTGGATTTATCGCACTGATTGACCTGGACGCCTACGGTCAAGTCGCCCTCCGCGACGCGGCGCGCCAATCTGGCAGCCACCATCGGCTCGCCGCCAATCGACCGCCGTATCCCGTTGATGAGAATGTGCATCACGAGTCCGAGCACGCTGCCTACGACAATCGCCAATGCAAGTCCTTCCAGCAGTTCCTTGATGAATACCTTGTCAATGTCGTCGACGTAGTCACCCATGAAGACATGCCAATCCCAACCCGGTACGTAGGTGCTGTACACGAATTTTTCGATTTTTTCCGTTTGGCCAGGATGCTGAATCTGATACTTCGTGAAATGATCCCCTCCAGGGGAATCCGCACGGAAGATCTCCTGGGCAATGTGCCTTCCGTCCGGATCGACGAGGCCAGCGGCACTCGTTCCCTCCAGAGCCGGATCGAGCATCATTACGCGCATGCCCTTCGAGTCGTAGATATTTAGATATCCGGTTCGCTCGCTGCCAAAACGTAGAGGCCGCAACTCCGCGATGACGTCACGTTTCGCGTCGTCAGTCGGGATGGCGCCACGTTCAGCCTTTTCCTTCCAGTGCAACACAATCTTGGCCGCAGCCTCCACTTCGCTGGCCAACACCGCCCGCCGGGTATTGTAGAGCGACTGCCGCGATACAAAAGCTGCGCAGGTAGTCACAAGCAGCAGCCCCGCAGCGAACAGGAACATCATCATCCATAGCTGCCGGTTCAAAGTTTGCTGTTTCATTTTGATGGTCATAGTTGCGAAGTCTCCGTCGTCTTTATAGACACAGGTGCGCGCTGCTCATGACTGGAGCTTCGGCAATCGAAGATGCAGTTTCCTGAAGCGCGCACGGGAGACCAACCCGAACACATTCGGGCTGCATATCGGCTCGTCATTCCCACAGCCCCGCCGCAGCCTCCAGTAGATCGCTCCTGGTGGCGACACGGTGGCGAAGGAGATCCAGAAGTCGGTTCTCGGCATCAAGCCGCTCGCCAACGGCGATTTTCGCAAGTGTTATGCAAGCATTGATCGCAGGAGTAGGCACGCCTGTTATCGTGCCAACGAAAGAAAGAAATTCGAGCCCGAATGGTACGTCCTCGGTCAAATAACGCGTCGCGGCCGTAGCGGGGCCGCGCGGGCCGCCGTTTCTCAATCCGACGATCTGCGCTGCCACGTCGACGAGGGTACCCGGGCGCGCACCGAACGATCTGCACAAACGATCCTCGATCTTGTCGAACGAAAATCCGAAAGCCTTGCACAGCGCAATACGCTCACGATCCAGGGCAACAATCACGCGGCAAACATTTTCAGTAAATTGCTCATACTGCAACCATGACTCGCCTCGCTCCATTCTGGTCATATTCATCAGCGCAAGCGGAACATGAACGAGCGGGCCCGTGTTCGAAAGCGTGGCCTCAAGCATATTGGGTTGCGAGAGAAACGAAGCATCGAACAAGGTAGCCAGCACGCCGACGGCTCGACTGGTTTCGGAATCCGGGAGACACGACACGTCGACGACCGGGCGACACGACAGAATATCGACGCTATCAGCAGCTGTCCGTCGCGCAGTGAGCATAGTCGTGGATGATGCGCAAATCAGCGGGTTGGAACCACGATCCGCAATGTACTTGGCCAGCACGCTCGCGCTCAGCGCTGCCACGGGCGTAACAAGAATGATCTGCGCGCTCCGGAAGAAAGGAGCAGCCGAGAACATGACCGTTTCGTGCCCATTCGCCGGAAGCGCAAAAATCACGACATCGGATTCGTCAACTGCAACTTGCAAGTCAGTACATGGGCGAACGACAAACTCGCCGACGACTTTTCCATCCGATCGCAATCGCCCGCCGTTTTCGACGAGACCCCGTATCCCAGCCCCACTGGGAGACCAGATAGCAACGTCATGCCCACGCGAAGCCAGGAACGCGGCGTATGCGAACCCCAACGATCCGGCTCCTAATACTGCAATCCTCATTAGAGGCTCCTAGTGTCTTGAAATCTTGTCCCAGGACCGCCCGAGACCCACCGGCGATTACTCCGCATCGCGGCAGGAATGCCCAATGCAGGCACCGGGCTCCTGGCTTGTGTTTTGACGACGAGCCGTCGGTCCGGCCACGAATGAAGGATTCGGTTTGGAATGGCCGGGCATCCGCGATGCCGATCACCTCGCGGCCGCCGGCGCACGACTCGCGGCCGACGTGGTTCGCTACGCACTCGTCATCGGGGACCGTGCACTGCCTACGCCTCGCCGGTCCGCCAGCGCTCTCAGAACTTGTGACGAATCCCGATGCGAGTTGCGAGTTGGCTCGCGTTGGCCGATGCAGTAAGGCCCGGCAACGCGGCTACTGCGGCCGTCACACCGATGCCGGTCGAGTTCGCCGTATAGCCACTGGCATGCTGGTACTCGGCAGCCACATAGATATCGGTTCGCTTCGAGAGGAAATAGTCGACGCCCAGCATTCCCTGGTTATAGGTCGGGGCCGAGCGGCCGTCGAGGCTACTTCCGCGCAGGTAGTCGTAAGCAATACCGGCCAGGAGCGATGGCGTGATCT